>CAZPEY010000285.1:0-7257 GCA_964585665.1 uncultured Polyangiaceae bacterium
CGGCCGCCGCCGTGCCGCGCGCCGCCGCGCCGGCCGTCAAGCCGACGCCGACGCCGAAGCCCGTCGCGACGGTGCTGCCGCCGGCCGCCAAGTCCGCCCAGTCCATCGAGCAGGCCATGGTCGACGAGAACGAAGAACGCTTCCTCATCCAGAAGGACAACCTCGACTTTGGCCCCTTCTCGCTGCGCGAGATCTTGTCGCAGATCGAGGCCGGCAAGATCCTCGGCGAGCACACCATCGTCGACACGCACACCCAGGACAAGCGCCGCGTCCGCGAGCACGCGCGCCTGCGCCAGGCGGCGACGGCGGCCGACGCGATGCTCGCCGAGACGGAGCGCCAGCGCTCCGAGCAGGCCGACAAGAGCGCCCAGCGCAAGAAGATCGTCACGCTGCTCGGCGTCGCCGTCGCGGTCCTGGCGGTCGGTGCCGGCGGTACGGTGTTCTACCTGTCGCAGCTCAAGCCGCGCATCGAGCAGAAGGTGATCGAGAAGGATCCCGAGATCAAGTGGGACGTCTCGCTCAAGGTCGATCCGCCCGAGAAGAAGAAGACGACGCGCAAGCCGCGGGTCGGCGGCAAGCCGGGCGAGTTCGACGAGGTCACGAACCTCGGTGACGCGTCCGAGGGCGGCGGCGACGAGGTGCTCGATCCGGCGACCGTGCAGCGGGTGATGGTGCAGAACTACAAGCTGCTCACCGGCTGCATCATGGACGAGCGCAAGCGCAACCCGTCGCTGACCAAGGTGGAGATGGACTTCATCGTCCGCGGAGCCGGCAACGTCTCCGCGGTCAAGGTCAACGGCTCGACCGCGGGCGCGCTGCCCGAGTGCATGTACGCCAAGATGCAGACGGTGACCTTCCCGAAGTTCAATGGCTCGAAGACGCACGCGTCCTTCACCATGAACCTCAAGTAGCGCGCCCCGGGGCGCGCCGGCCGCCGCCCCAGCTTACCCCTGACGCGACAGGATCGAGCCGCTCGGCAGAAAGCCGGCGCCGGCGTTCTTCGACTTGCTCGACTGCGAGCCGAAGCTCAGGCCGACGACCTCGCTCTCGGCGAAGAAGTAGCGCTCGCCCTTCTGGGTCGTCAGGTGGACGAGCTCGTCCTTGCGCTCGAGCCGCGTCAGCTTGGGGAGCTGCATGACGTCCTTGCCCAGCATGACGAAGAGCGTCGCGTCGAGCTCCTCGCTGACGACGTAGGCCTGGTTGTCGCGCTTGACCGCGGGGTTCGACTCGAGGATCGAGAGAAAGGGTTGCAGTGGCATGCCGAGCAATCTATGACAATTCCCGTGCGGAGCAACGGGATTGTGTTCGGGGCCGGTCTCCTGGCGGCGGCGCTCGCCTGCGCCGAGGCGCGCGCCGACGCGACCGATCTGCTCGGCCTGCTCGGCGACGCCGACGCGATCGCCGGCGAGCTGCAGTCGTCGGACGTCTCCCGACGGCGCGACGCGCTCGATCGGCTGCTCGCCCACAACCTGCCGGTCCCCGACGCGCTCTTGGTCAAGTTGCTTGACGACTCGGACGCCGAGGTCGAGGCGCGCGCCGTCCTGCTGATTGGACGGCGTCAGCTCGTCCAGCACCTCGGGCAGCTCCGCAAGCGGCTGACCGATCCGCGGCCGCGGCTACGCATCGCCGCCGCCTCGGCGCTCGCCATGTCCCCGCCCCAAGAGCTCGGTCGACACCGCGAGATCATCGGGGCACTCGAGCGCGCCACCTCGGACGCCGACGGCGACGTGCGCCTGGCCGCGCTCGAGGCGCTGCTCCGCCTGCCGCGCGATCAGATGTTGCCGGTGCTCGACGCGATCGCGCGCGCCATCGAGGACGAGCGCGTCGCCATCCGCCTCGTCGCCACCGAGGGCGCCGGACAGCTTCGCCACCGCCAGCTCCTGGTGCCGCTGCTCGGGCGCCTCTCGGATCCGGCGCGCGAGGTGCGGACCGCGGCGCTCGAAGCGCTCGGCAAGATCAACGACCCGCGCGTCGCCGCGGCGCTGCAGCGCCAGGCCAGCGAGGGCCCCGACGAGGTCCGCGGCCAGGCGCTGCTGGCGCTCGGGCAGCTCGTCGCTCCGACGGTCGTACCGTTCCTCAAGCAGGTGCTGCTCGAAGGGCCCGAGCGCCTGCGCGGCCGCGCCATCTCGGCGCTCGCGCTGGCCGGGCGCAACCAGCCGCCCCTCGCGGCGAGCATCGCGCACGATCTCGTCACGCTCTGGCCACGCGACGAGCTGCGCCCGGCGCTCGTCGAGGCGCTGCTCACCATCGGCGGGCCGGCCGCCCCCGCCGTCGCCGAGCTGCTGCTGCGCCCGAGCCTCGCCGAGGCCGAAGGCGCCGTGCGCCTGCTCGCGCAGCTCCCCCACCCGGGCAACGTGGGGCCGCTCCTCGACGAGCTCACCCGCCGGCGAGCTCGCCCCGAGCTGGTGATCGACGCGCTCGGGCGCCACCTCGCGCTCGGCGATCGGCGGGTCGCGCCAGCGCTCCTGACCTTGTGCACCAGCGACGACCGCCTGACCCGCCGGGCCGCGATGGCGGCGCTCGCGGGTCGGCTCGACGAGCGCGCCCAGAGCGTGCTCCTGTCGCTCCTCACCTCGACCACGGCACCGGGCGACCTCGAGCAGCAGCGCTTCGCCGTGCGCGAGCTCGGCCGGCTGGGGCTCCGCGACGCGCGCGAGGAGCTGCACCGGCTCCTCGGACGCGGCGCGCCCGAGCTCGTCGCCGACGTCGCCGCCGCCCTGGCCCGCGTCGGCGACGAGAGCACGCCGGCGCGCCTCGAGGCGCTGCTCGGCCACGCCTCGCCGACGGTGCGCAAGGCGGCGGCCGAGAGCCTCGCGATGCTGGCGTCGCCGGCCATGATCGGACCGCTCTGTCGGCGCCTGCGCCACGCCTCGGCGAGCGCCTCCCCCACCGAGGCCGGCCTGCCGGACGTGCTGCTGGCGCTCGAGGGCACGCTGCGCGGCCGCAGCGACGAGGTGGCGCGCGAGCTGCTACTCGCCGTCGCCGAGCAGCGCGGGCCGATCTACGCCGAGCCCGGCATCGCGGCGCTCGGTGCGATGCGCGACCCCGAGGCCGGCCGCCGGCTACAGAGCCTGGCGCAGCGACGTACCTTGCCGACCTCGACGCGCGCCGCCGCCGTTCGCGCGCTCTTTGGCCAGCCGTCGACGGCGCGCTACCTGACCGAGCTCCTGATGAGCGACGACGCGGCGACGCTGCGCGCCGAGGCGGCGTGGGCGCTGCGCGGCACGAGTGACCCGACCGCCAAGGAGGCGCTCAAGCTGATGCAGGAGCGAGCCCCCGATCCGTCGGTGCGCGCCAACGCGCAGGCGGCACTGCAGTACGCGCAGCCGGGCAGCAGCGCGACCCGCCCCCACTTCGTGCACGTCCGCATCGAGGACAACGATCACTCGGCGCGCAGCGAGGTGCGCTACCGCATCGTCTATCCGGGGGGGCTCCAGCGCCACGGCCGCAGCGACGCGACGGGCACCGTCCACGACGAGGCGATCCCCGACGGACCGTTCGAGCTCGTCGTCCTCGACTGACCCGACCTCGCGAGCTGCGCTGCTAGGAGCGCAGCGAGGCCAGGACCTCGCCCACCTCATCGAGCAGATCGCCCGCCAGCAGCCCCACGCCGCGCTTCGCCGCGGCCCGATCGCCGGCCAGGCCGTGCAGGTAGACCGCCTGGCACACCGACTGGAAGGCGTCGTCGCTCTGCGCCAGTCGCCCGGCGAGCAGGCCAGCCAGCACGTCGCCGGTGCCGGCCGTCGCCATCGCCGGGTTCCCCGACAGGTTGACGGCGAGGCGGCCGCGGTCGTCGGCGACGACGGTGCGCGCCCCCTTGAGCACGACGATGGCGTCGAAGCGGCGCGCGAGCTCGCGGGCCGAGGCGATGCGGTTGGCGTTGATCTCGACGGTCGTCGTACCGAGCAGGCGCGCCGCTTCGCCGGGGTGCGGCGTCAGCACCACGGGCGCCGAGTGCGTCTGCCTCCAGAGGGCGGGCTGGCGAGCCAGCAGGTTGAGCGCGCCCGCGTCGACGACCAGCGTCTGCCGACCCGCCAGCGTCCGCACCAGCACCTCGGAGAAGCAGTCGGCGCCGAAGTCGTCCTCGGCGATCCCTGGCCCGACGAGCACGACCCGCTTGCCGTCGTGGAGCGGCCCGAGCGCCGCCGGCTGCCCGAGGCCCTCGACCATCAGCTCGGCGATCCGCCCCTCGAGCGCCTGCGCCGTCTGAGGTGGCGCCGCGACGGTGCACAGCCCCGCCCCGGCGCGCAGCACGGCCTGCCCCGCGAGCAGCGCGGCCCCGCCCTTGCCGGGTGAGCCAGCGACGCACAGCACATGGCCGAAGCTGCCCTTGTGGCTCGCCACCGGGCGCGGAGCCGAAAGCGGGCGCAGCACCGCCTCGTCGAGGAGCAGGCTGCGCAGCCCCGCCTCCGTGGCGAGCGACTCGGGGATGCCGATGTCGACGACGTGCAGGGTGCCGACCTGCGCCGCGGCGGGCAGCGAGACGAGCCCCGGCTTGGCGAAGCCGAGCGCGATCGTGTGGTCGGCCGAGAAGCAGTGCGTCCGCTCCGCGCCGAGATCGGTGTCGAGCCCGGACGGGATATCGATGGCGACGCGCAGCGCCTGCGCCTCGTTGCAGAGGCTGACGAGCGCCGCGAAGTGGCCCTCGAGCGGTCGCGACTGCCCGGTGCCGAGTAGCGCATCGACGAGGATGCGCGCCTGGCCGAGCAGCGGCGCCAGATCGCCGAGCGCGTGCTCGTCGACGCACTCGAGGATCGGCACGCCCGACCGCACCGCCGCGGCGTAGGCGATCTCGACGGCGCCAGCGCCGCGCAGCCGCTCCTCCGGCACCGCGCGCACCACGAGGACGTCGCGGCCGGCGTTGCGCAGGTGGCGCGCGGCGACGTAGCCATCGCCGCCGTTGTTGCCCGGGCCGGCGAGGATCGTGATGAGCCCTTGGTCAAGCTGCTTGACGATCTCGGCGACAGCCCGGCCGGCCGTCTCCATGAGCGCGATCGCCGGCACGCCGTGCCCTTCGATCGTGCGCTGATCGAGGCGCCGCATCTCCTCCGCGGTGACCAGCAGGCGACTGTGCAAGGTAGCCATGACCTATTGCTCCGCCACCACCATCGCCGTGGCGGTGCTCTCGGTGTGACTCAAGGAGACGTGCAGCGCGCGCAGGCCGCGCGCCGTCGCGCGCGCCGCCGTGTCGCCGTGGAGGACGAGGCGGGGCGCGCCGCTTGGCAGGCGCTCGACCTCGATCTCCTTCCAGGGCAGGCCGCCGTCGAGCCCAAGCGCCTTCCAGGCCGCCTCCTTGGCGGCGAAGCGCGCGGCGTAGTGCTCGATGCGACGCGCGTTGCCGTCGCAGTAGCGCTGCTCGCCGGGGGAGAAGACGCGCTGCAGGAAGCGGGCTCCGTGGCGCTCGATCGCCTCGGCAAGGCGCGCCGTCTCGACGAGGTCGATGCCGACGCCGAGGATCACGACCGGGCGCGCCCGACGTCCATCGCGGCGCGCATCTCGCGGACCGCCGCGGGCAAGCCGACCAGGATCGCGTGCGACACGATCGAGTGGCCGATGTTGAGCTCGACGATGGGCGCGATCGCCGCGACCGCCTTGACGTTGTGGTAGTCGAGGCCGTGGCCGGCCGCGACGTGCAGCCCGGCCTGCTGCCCCTGCTCGGCCGCGAGGATCAGGCGGTGCAGCTCGGCCTGGCGCTTGCTCTCGTCGGCAGCGCCGCAGTAGTCGCCGGTGTGCAGCTCGATGCGGGGCGCGCCGATCGCGACCGAGCCCTCGATCGCCTGCGCGGTCGGGTCGATGAACAGGCTGACCGAGATCCCAGCGTCGAGCAGGGCGCGCGTCGCGTCGGCCAGGACTTGCCGCGCCCCGGCGACGTCGAGCCCGCCCTCGGTCGTCCGCTCTTGCCGCTTCTCGGGCACGAGCGTCACGACATCGGGGCGGATCTGCTGCGCGATGCGCACCATCTCTTCCGTCGCTGCCATCTCGAGGTTGAAGACGCCGCGCACCGTCTCGCGCAAGACGCGCACATCGCGATCCTGGATATGGCGGCGATCCTCGCGCAGGTGAACCGTGATGCCGTCAGCGCCGACCTGCTCGCAGAGCGCCGCGGCCCACACCGGATCCGGTAGCTTGCCGCCGCGCGCCTGGCGCACGGTGGCGACGTGATCGACGTTGACGTGGAGGGTGATCGGTGAAGGCATCGGCGCGCCTCCGATCTAGAAGCCGAAGACGGGCGTGCAGTCCATCGCCGGAGCGCAGGCGCCCGCGAACGCGTCCTCGAAGCAGCAGTCGGTGCCGACGCAGCCGAGCAGGCAGGTCTTGGCGGTGCACATGCAGTCCGGGCCGGTGCCGATGCCGCCGTCGCCAGTGCCGCCGCCGCCGCTGCAGCTCGCCAGGCAGGTCGCGCTCGCCCCGCCCGGATCGACGCAGCACATCTGGCCGCTGGTGCACATCGTGTTCTGCGTCGAGGTGCCGCACACGCACTGCCCGCTGACGCAGATCTCGTTGTCGGCGCACGCCTTGCCGCACATGCCGCAGTTCCGATAGTCGTTGTCGAGGTTCGAGCAGCCGGTGTCACAGCAGGCGTCGGTCGTCTTGCACTGCCCGCCCGACGAGCCACAGCCGCACTTGCCCCCGACGCACTTCTGGTTGGGCGCGCACTGGTTGTCGCACTCGCCGCAGTTCTTCGGATCGGTCTTGTTGTCGACGCACGAGGTGCCGCAGCAGATGCCGCCGCACAGCGACGGGTTGGCCGGGCAGATGCCGCCCTGGCCGCCGCCGTCCTTGTGACCGCCGCCGCCGCTCTTACCCTCGGAACAGCCGGTCAGCGCCAGGCCAAACGCGAGCCCAATCGTCAAGAAAAGGTACTTCATTGGCCGGGAAATTAGGCGAACCGCCCTTGGGTAGCAACGGGAAACGTGGCCGTCTGCCGGGGGCCGCCGACGGGGCGGTCAGGCGTTGCAGGCTTGCTCGAGGGCGCGGGCGATGTCGTTGGCGTAGGTGGTGATGGCGCTCTCGTCGGGGCCCTCGACCATGACGCGCACCTTGGCCTCGGTGCCCGAGTAGCGCACCAGGACGCGGCCGTCCTGGCCGAGCATCCCCTCGACCTCGGAGATGAGGCTGCGCACGTCGCCCAGCTCGGCGAGCGGCTTCTTCTCCTTGACCTTGATGTTGACCAGGACCTGCGGGTAGCGGGTCATCACGCGGCGCAGCTCGGACAGCGGCTTGCCCGTCGCCAGCATCGCGC
The DNA here is from genome assembly GCA_964585665.1 of uncultured Polyangiaceae bacterium. Lineage (GTDB taxonomy): Bacteria > Myxococcota_A > Polyangia > Palsa-1104 > Palsa-1104 > CAZPEY01. Next base: position 7,244 of record CAZPEY010000285.1, read on the forward strand.
CGAGGACCTGCAGC
>CAZPEY010000286.1:0-7255 GCA_964585665.1 uncultured Polyangiaceae bacterium
CAGCTCGGGGTTGGCCTACGCACCGTCGGTGCGCCCGCCATCGAGCACAAGGGGACGCTGGCCAGCTACCTCACGTCGCTCGAGCCGCGCGGCGTCCTGTTCATCGACGAGATCCACCGTTTGCAGGCGGTGATCGAGGAGTACCTCTACCCGGCCATGGAGGACTTCCGGCTCGAGATCCCCGTCGGGGACGGCCCGGCAGCCGAGATGCTGGCGCTGCAGCTGCCGCGCTTCTCGCTGGTCGGCGCGACGACGCGCACCGGCCTGCTCTCCGGGCCGTTCCTGTCGCGCTTCGGCATCGTCTTGCGCCTCGACTACTACAACGCTGAGGAGCTGACCGAGATCGTCCGGCGCTCCGCCGAGCGGCTCAAGATCCGCCTCGACGCTGACGCCGCCGGCGAGATCGGGCGGCGAGCCCGCGGCACGCCGCGCATCGCCAACCACCTGCTGCGTCGGGTGCGCGACTTCGCCGAGGTCGAGGCCGACGGTCGGGTCACGCAGGCCGTCGCGCAGCAGTCGCTGGCCCGGCTCGGCGTCGACGAGCTCGGCCTCGACGAGCTCGATCGCACCGTCCTGCGCGCGATCATCCAGCGCTTCGACGGTGGCCCGGTCGGCGTCGACGCGCTCGCGGCCTCGTGCGGCGAGGAGCGCGACACCCTCGAGGAGGTGGTCGAGCCTTATCTGATTCAGGAGGGGTTCGTGCTGCGCACGCCGCGCGGTCGGGTCGCCGGGCGCCGCGCCTTCTCGCACCTCGGGCTGCCGCTGCCCTCAGGACCGATGCAGCTGCCGCTCGGCGAGTAGCCGCAGCGTCTCTACTGCGGGATGCAGGCGTACTTGGTCTTGCCGTCGCGCACGCGGGTGCGGGCTTGGCAGGCCTCGCCGGCGCCACACTCGCTGCCGTTCGAGGACGGCGTGCACTCGCGGAGGCAGGTCGGTCCGCTCGACAGCGTCGTCTCGCGACCGCAGAAGGTCCAGGGCGCGCCGTCGAGATCCGCGCAGGTCGCGGTGCAGGCCTGGGTGCAGACGCCGGGCTCGCTCGCCGTCGCGCCGACGCAGCTGCCGCCCGCCTGACACTCGGTCGAGGCGCGGCAGTGATCGCCGGTAAAGCCCCGCGTGCCGGGCACGCACACCGTCGCGCTCACGCTCTGCTTCCAGCGCTTCTGCACGACGGGCACCAGCTGATCGCTCGGGCGGCAGTCGGTGTTGAGCGGCAGGGTGACCTTGCTGACGCACATCCCCTGGTTGGCGTTGTTCGGATCGGCGACGCAGAACGTCGTCGGGAAGCCCGCCTTGTCGGGGCAGCTCGACGTGCAGACCTTGCTACAGAAGCTGCGGCCGTAGTCGTTCTTGTGGCAGACGCCGCCGGCGTAGTTGCAGTCGGCGTCGACGGTGCACTCCGAGCCGATGAAGCGATCGGCGAGGTCGACGCGCGTGCCGTCGGGCAGGCGCTCGGGCTCGCGCTGGACGTGCACCGGGACCGAGACGAGCGTCTTGATCCGCGCGTACAGCTCGAGCACGTCCTGCGACTGCATGCGCACGCAGCCATGCGAGACGAAGCCACGACGGAGCGTGCCGCCGTTCGACGCCTTGTAGTTGTCGATCGGGCCGTGCATCGCGTAGCCCCCGTAGAACGGCATGAACGGTAGGCCGGCGAACACCGGCAGCTTCTCGCCGGTCTCCTCGTCGGTCCACCAGGTCTTGCAGGGCTGGATGTTGGCGATGCGCAGGCTGAAGTCGTTGCTGCCCGTCGCCAGGATCGGATAGTAGCTCTTGGACTCGCCGAACTCGGGCGCCGTCTCGTCGGTCTCGATGGCGCCAACGCCAGCGGGGAAGACCTTGTCGTAGCCGGTCTCCGGGTCGACGACGTGCACGGTGCGACCGTTGAGCGAGATGGTGATCCGTGGATGCTTGAGCGCTGGCAGGTTGGGCACGGGCTTGCACACCAGGGCGGAGCCCCAGTTGCCGTCGGCCTTGGTGTCCTCGCCCTCGATGTCGCCGACCTTGAGCTCGGTGCCGTCGCTGTCATCGGCCAGGTTGGCCGGCTGACCGCAGCCGACGACGAGGAAGGGCAGGATCACAGGGAGAAAGGTCGAGAGAATCGAGCGGCGCATGCCTGGCAGAAAAGCAGGTCGTGTGCCAAGCGGCAGCCCAAACATCTTGAGGTCTTAGGAAGGTTCTCCCTAGCGGGTGCAGTAGCCACTGGCGCAGTGCCCCAGTGGCTCGCAGACCAGGTCGTCGTCGCAGGGGCGGGGAGCGCAGAGCGCCACGGTGCTGCTGCCCGAAAGGCCAAGCTCGCCGAGGTCGCCCGACGTGCTCGGGAGCTGGCAGGACAGCAGCGGATCGGCGCAGCTGACGAGGTTCGTGCAGTGGGCCAGGCAGACGGCGCTCTTGCCCGCCACGTTGACGCACTCGCTGCCCGTCGGGCAGGTGGTCATCATGCAGTCCTCCGAGCACTGGCCGTACGCACCGACCGCGAGGCACTTGCCCGACAGGCAGCGCGAACCGTCGGGCTTGCCGCTGCCGTCGGTGCAAGGGGCGCCGACCTCGCCGGCGACTCGGGCGAAGCAGGCGCGCTGGTAGCTGCCCGTCGGGCGCGTCGCGAGCTGCAGGCAGGCCAGGCCGGGGCGGCACTCGTCGTCGCTGCTGCAGGCCGGTAGGCAGAGCCGCGCGCGCCAGGCCTCGCTCGACGAGGCGGCGCCGCCGTCGCCGAGGCCGGCGTCTCCCGTCGGGCGCGGCCCGCCGCCCCGATCGAGATCGGCGCATACGCCGCCGACGCCGCAGCCGTAGAGGTCGCAGTTCTTCGTGCACAATCCGACCGCGAGGCCGCCCGGGCAGGCGCCCCCCTGGCAGAGGCACGACAGCCCGTTCGCCTCGTCGCAGTCGCTGTCGCTGCGGCAGGGCGCGGCGAGTCCGCCCGGGGTCACCAGGATCGTGCCCGAATAGACGCTCGTGCCACCCGGCCCCTCGGCGGCCAGGCGCGCCGTGTAGGTCCCAGGCTTGTCGTAGCGAACCGTCGGGCTGAGCGTCGTCGACGAGGCCGGGTCGCCGCCGGTCGTCGTCCAGACGTGCGACGTCGTGCCGGCGAGCAGAGAGACGAAGGTCAGCTCGAGCGGCGGCTTGCCGATGCACAGCGGCCCGATCTCGGTCACCGAGAAGCTGTCGCAGCCGACGATCGAGAACGCCGCGGTCGTCTGTGGCCCCTGGTCGAGGTTGACCGACTGATCGTAGCCACCGAGATCGACGACGGAGGCGTCGGCGCTGCCGGTCGGCTCATCGCAGCCGGCGAGCGCGAGCGCGCAGCCGAGCACGAGCCCGACGCCGATCGCCGCAGGGTCAAGTCGAGGAGCGGAGCGCAGGCAAGCCAATGGCGTACTCTACCACGCACCGACCGAGGCTGGCACGGGGTGGCGCTGTTACGGGCCGCCCGAGATCACCCCGGGCGCTGCAGCCGCGCGGCGAGCGTCGTGCGACGAAGCGCTCCAGGCGTCTCGACCGCGCGCCGCACCGCACCGCGGCTGCCGACGAGCACGAGCAGTCGGCGCGCCCTCGTCATCGCGGTGTAGAGCAGGTTGCGGCGCAGCATCACGAAGTGCTCGCTGCCGAGCGCGACGACAGCGGCTGGGTACTCGCTGCCCTGCGACTTGTGGATGCTGATCGCGTAGGCGAGCTCGAGATCGGCGAGGCCGTTCTTCGGGTAGCGGACCCGCCGCTGCTCGAAGGCGACCTCGATCTCGCCCTTGTCCTCGTCGACGGCGGTGAGCTGACCGATGTCGCCGTTGTAGACCTCGCGCTCGTAGTCGTTGCGCGTGCACATCAGGCGGTCGCCGCGGCGTAGGACGCGGTGCTCGAGCTTGAGCTCACGCCCGCCGGGGTTGAGGCGCGCCTGCAGCCGCTGGTTGAGCGCGACCGTGCCGAGCGGCCCCTTGTGCATGGGCGACAGCGCCTGCACGCCCTCGATGGGGTCGATCGAGAAGGCAGCCGGGATGCGCTCGGCGATGATCCGCTCGACCTTCTCGGCCGCCGCCTCGCCCTCAGCCTCGACCCAGAAGAAGTCGCCCGCCTGTTGAGTCGTCTGCTGTGTCGTCGGGCTCGCCGACGGCAGCTCGCCGCGCAGCACGCGATACGCGGCGTCGAGGATGCCGGACTGCTTCTGCTGGCGGAAGACCTCGGTCAGCAGCGCCACGGGCACGCGCTGGCTCGCGATCAGATCGGCGAGCACCTGGCCCGGCCCTACCGACGGGAGCTGCGCGACGTCGCCGCAGAACACCAGGCGCGGCCCGTCGGAGACCGCCTGGAGGAGCAGCCGGCCGAGCTCGATGTCGAGCATCGAGGCCTCGTCGACGACGATCACGTCCGCGTCGATCGGGTGCTCGCGACCGCGCTGCGGCCCGTAGCTTCCGCCCTGCAGCGGCCGCCACTCGAGCAGGCGATGCAGCGTCGTGGCGACGTGGCCGGTGGCGTCCTCGAGGCGACGCGCGGCGCGACCGGTCGGGGCGCAGAGCGCGACGGTGCTGCCGGCGAAGAGCTCGCACAGCGTCCGCACGATCGTCGTCTTGCCGGTGCCCGGGCCGCCGGTGACGACGACGAGCGGGTGCTGCGCGCAGAGCTCGAGCGCCCGCCGCTGGCCGTCGGCGAGGTGCGCCGGGGCGTGGGCGCGCGGCGTGGCGCGCGGGCGAGAGGCGCAGAGGCGCAGCACATCGGCGGCGATCGACTCCTCGAGCTCGAGGTGGCGGCGCGAGCCGATCGCCTCCTGCCAGCGCACCGCGTGGCGGCCGTCGGCGAGCAGCTGGTCAAGCACCTTGACTACATGCTCGACGGGCTGACCGACGAGCTCGGCGGCGCGCGCCGCCAGCTCGTCCGGCGCGACCAGCGTGTGGCCATCCTCAACCGCGGCGTCGAGGGCGTGCAGCAGGGCCGCGGCGAGCCGCGCCTCTGCGTCGGGGGCGATGCCGAGCGCCTGGCCGAGCGCGTCGGCGCGGCGGAAGCCGAAGCCAGCGACCTCGCCGATCAAGCGATAGGGGTTGTTGCGGATCTCGGCGATCACCGCGGTGCCGCGCACCTCGAGCAGCCGCTCGGCCTGGCGCCGTCCGAGCCCGAGCCCGTAGAGAAACGCGAGGCTGTCGCGCTCGTCGCGCCGCTCCTTGAGCTGCTGGGCGAGCTTGTCGGCGCGCGCCTTGCCGACCAGCGGGATCTGCGCGACGCGCCAGGGCTCGCGCTCGATGACGTCGAGGACGTCCTTGCCGAGCACCTCGACGAGACGACCGGCCAGCACCTCGCCGATGCCGTCGAACGTCGCCAGGAACTTCTTGAGCCCGAGGGTCGAGGTCGGCGCCGAGACGCGCAGCTTGGCGACGCGGAGCTGCTTGCCGAACTTGGCGTTCGTCTCCCACTCGCCCTCGACCTCGATGCGCTCGCCCTCCTGCAGGTTGCCGAGCGGCCCGACGAGCGTCGCGCGCGTGCCGTCGCCGGCGCGGAGCTGCACGACGCCGAAGCTCGAGCCCGGCGCGGCGAAGGTGATGCGCTCGACGATGCCCTGCAGGGTCATGCGCGGCGCGGCGGCAGGAGCTGGGCGAGCTCGGCGGTCGGTTCTTCCGGCAGGTTCGAGAACGTCCGCTTGTAGCGAAGGCCGGGGATGAGCTCGCCGAGCTCGAAGAGCAGGCAGTTGGCGAGAACGCCGTAGCGAGCGGCGTCGTTGTCGTCGACCTCGATCGTGGCAAAGAACGGCGGCGTGACCGAGCCCAGCTCGCAGCGCAGCTCACCGGGGCCAAGCGCCGGGTCGCGCAAGGTCAGCTTCGTCTGCCACAGCGTGCTCGCAGGCTGATCGCCCGCCTGCACCGTCGGCGCAAACCCATAGGCCGCGAGCCGATCGACAAGCTCCTTGACCGTCGGCAGCGCGGGCGGCGTCGGATCGTCGCGCATCAGGATCCACTCGTCGCGCAGCAGCTCGGGCCCGCTCTGCACGCGCCGCGTCGCCACATAGGCGATGCCGCCGGCGAACAGACCACCGAAGATGACGAAGGAGAACTGCGGCCCGACGCGCGCGCCGCCGAGCACCACGTAAGCGAGGCCCCACACGAGGAGGGTCGCCCCGACCGCCAAGCCAAGCGCCAGCCGCATGCCCAACCATACGAGGCGCCCTCGGCGACGGCAAGCGCCGCCGTGGCCTTCGCCGACTGCGGTTCGTTGACCTGCTGCGATTTCAGAGCGACACTTGGAGCTCGAACGACGGAGGCGCGTCCATGACGGTGCGAGATCGGCGATGGGGCATGATGAGGACCTGCCTAGGCAGCCTGGCGGGCGTCGCCTGCCTGGCCACTGGAGCGGTCGCGAGCGAGCCAGCGCCAGCGACGAGGATCGAAGCGCCGCAGCCCGATCCCTCCTTGCCGACCCGCAGCATCGCCTCGTTCGCGCTCGAGTCGCAGAAGGTGCGTGGCGGCTGGGTGAGCCTGCCCGATCACTTCGTCGCGGTGCACCGAGGAGCGCGCGTCTCCGGCACGTACCGCATCTGCGTCAACCCGAGCGGTAAAGTCTACGACGTGCAGATGCTCGCGAGCCTCGGAGACGCCGATCCTGCCGTCGTCGAAACGGTGCGGGGCTGGATGTACAAGCCACAGACGGCCAACGTCTGCGCCACGAAGGTCTTTACGTTCCAGATCCCCTGACGTTCGCCCCGCCCGCCAAGCCGGGCGCCAGCCTCACGCCGATCCGAGGCGCCCTCGGCGACGGCCAGCCGGCCCTTTCGGCCCGCATCGATTGAATCTCGTGCGTCCATCTGAGAGTATGATCCGAGGAGGTCGCATGAACAGGTGTCTTGTCCTGCTTGTCGCCGTCCCTTGGTTGGCTGCAGCCGATACGCTTCCGCAGCCCGATCCAGCCGCGAAGACCCGAACGGTCGCGTCGATCGCGCTCGAATCGCAGCGCCTGACCGGTGGGGGGGTCCGTCTCCCCGACAACTACGGGATGAGCTACCGAGGAAAGCGCTTCACCGGCTCGTATCGAATCTGCATCAACCCGAGCGGCAGGGTCTACGACGTCGATACGGTCGCGAGCCTGGGCGACGCAGATGAGCCCATCGTCCAGGCCCTGCGCGCTTGGACCTACAAGCCGCAAACCGCCAACGTCTGTGCGATCAAGACCTTCACCTTCGTCATGCCCTGAAGAAACGCCACGCGTTCCCCCACGCTGGTTCGGCTTCTGCTCCTAGAACGCATCTCACTGCCCTGACCGAGCGGTTCGCGGCCCGTTTTGCGCCTGG
>CAZPEY010000287.1:0-7231 GCA_964585665.1 uncultured Polyangiaceae bacterium
TCGAGCCGGGGCCGAGCTGGACGAGCTCGCTCATCAGCTTGGCGTCACAGAGCGCTTGTGCCGCAGCCCGCACCTCATCGGTGACCGCCTCGTCGTGGCAGAGCACCTTGAGGTGATCCATGTAGCTGCGCCCGTAGCGATCTTCGGAAGCTCGGTGGTTGATCATCCACGCGTTCCACGCCATGCCAGCGGCGCGGCGCGCCTGCGTGACACCGGAGCGATGCTGCTTGTCGACGAGAGCGGCGCGGGCGCGCACGAGCTCGTTGTGCGCGGCAGCCAGCCACTCGCCCGCGCTCAAGCGGTACAACCAATGCGACGAATCGAAGCCTGCCATGGTCCAGTACCAATACCATGCCTTGGCTCCCTGGAGGCTGGCCCGGATTCCCCTTGGCGTCGGAGCTTTGCGCGCCAATCGGGGTTGCTTGGGCGCCAGCCCGGGAGGAAGCTGGCAAGGGGTGCTAGTGGTCGGGCCGATGCGAGGGCTTCTCATCCTGTCGATGGCGTGGCTGGTTGGTTGCGCCAATCCGTCCCACGGAACGCTGTCGCTGACGGGATCCGTCGCGGTTGAAGGACAAGCGGACGTGTCCGGGATCCTCGTCAGCGTCGTCGGTGTCACGATCCAGACTACGCGGACCAACGCCGCCGGAGCGTTCGCGTTCGCGGCCCTGCCGCCGGGTCACTATCACCTCTCCGTGCTGGGTGACTCGTCCGTCGAGGCGCGCGTCGATCGCGACCTCGAGCTGCTGGATTCGACCAGCCTCGGCCCGCTGGCGCTCAGCCCATGCGGCTCCGTCGAAGGATTCACCGCAGCCGGTGCGCTCGTGCTGTCTGATGCTAGCCCCCGGCAAGCCACGGCGGACGCGGCAGGCCGCTTCGCCTTGACCTGCCTGCCCATCGGTGCGCAAGGCCTCGTCGTCGTCCGCGAGGGCCATGTCCCGGCCATCGTTCCGACGGTGATCACCTGGCGCAAATCGATCGTCCTTCCACCGATCACGCTGCAGCCCGATCCGACCGACCTCGCCCATCTGACTCTCTCGGTAACCCTCGTCGGTACCCAGCTCGGCACCGGAATTCACGCTCACCTGGAGCCGGGCGGCGTCGAAGCAGACGCCGGACCCGATGGCACCCTGGTGCTGGGGCCGCTAAGCTCGGGACTGTACCGTCTGGCGCTGGTTCATCCGCACGCCGTGCTCGAGATCCCGAGGTTGCTCGTCGGAAACGGCCAGGCGTTCGTGATCGACGGGGGGCTTGCGCCGCTCGGTCCACAGGTGCTCCAACGAGGCCGCCGAGTCGCTCCCTGGCCGTCCCTCGTGCTCTCGCCTCGTGGCCGATTCGCCATCGGAGAGCATGGCATTGTCTCGGTTGACGATCCGAGCGTCCCTCGGTTCGACGGCGCCGGCGCGGGGCTGGTTACGCCGGAGATCCTCGGCTTCCTCGCCGATGACTCCTACCTCCTGGTAAGCGCGACCTCGACGACGACCCCCGGGCGCCGTGCGTTCTATCGGGTCGGTACCCACGACTGGCAGCCTGAGTGGTTGCGCGACGCTGACGAGACGCGGGCCGTCGTGTGGACTCAGGCGCGCGCCTTGCTGGTCGGCGATAGGCCGTCGCCGACCAGCAGCTCGATTGTGGGCCAGCTCGTGTACGTCGATGACAAGCGCGTCGCGCCGCTCGGCGCGCTTCACGTCGGATCGTTCTATCTGAATCACGGCAGCCCGTCCGGCGCCTATCATGCTCTTGTCGGTCCGGACCGCTTGCTGATGGTCCAAGACAGCGATGGTGCACTCGTAGCGGAGACGCCCCGAACGAGCGGGTGGTTCGAGTGGCATCCGTACCTGGACCTGCTGCTCTTTCACTCGTCCTACTACGGCGCCCTCGGCGCCAGCGGCGAGCTCGACTTCGAGGGCGTCTACCCATCTGGCCTGGGCTGGGCCTCCGCACTGCAGCCTAACGGGCTGGAGGGGCTCTCGGTGCTGCCGACCCATCAGCTTTTCGATGCGGCGCGCCAACATGGCTTCGGTGCCACGCCCGACGCGCTCGTCGAGCGCGACCTCGCGACCGGACAAGCCAAGGAGCTCCGCAAGGTCGCAAGCTCCCAGGCCATCAGCCTCTACGACGGCGAGCGGCGCCTCGCCTACGCCTACGCGGCCGGGGGCGACCTGCACTTGGCAACCTACGACCGCGTGAACGGGACTACCGTCGAGCTCGGCGCGTTGCTCGGCCAGCCCGCGCACCACTTCGCGGTTGGCAAGCAGCGTCTCGTGTTCATCGATCCCGACGGCTCCCTCTTTACCACCGCCTACGATGGCAGCGACCGCACTCAGCTGGCAACGCACGCCAGAGCGGTGAGCCTCCACGCCGAGGGCGCCACTGCGTGCTACTGGCGCTCGACGCGAGATCTGTTCGCCGTTGACGTCAGTACGGGGAAGACGGTTCAGGTCGCCAGCGAGGCGGGGCCCTGCACCTGGGCCACCCCGACGGCGCTGTGGTTCGCGCGCTCCGGCAGCACGCTCGCTGCGCGCGAGGCGGGGGCATACATCGCCACGGTGAAGCCATGAGCTGCCAACGCGCTGCTCTCGTCCTCCTCCTCGGCATCTGCGCCTGTACGGATCGCCCGCTCGGCTTGGCGGGCACACTGTCCGGCACCGTGCTCATCGATGGAGTGCAGCCCGCCGTTGGCGCCACGGTAGGGTTGCCGAGCTTGGAGCGCAGCGCCGTGGCGGACCTCGATGGTCGCTTCGTCTTCGCTGCCGTCCCCCTCGGGCGAGCGCAGCTCGTGATCACGGCGTCGGCGACCCGCGAGTCGGCCAAAGTGGTCGAATACCAACTCGAGAGTGAGAGCGCCCCGCTGGTCATCTCGCTTCACGGTGTGGCTCGGCTCTCGGGCACGGTGCGAGACGCCAGCGGGAGTCCGATTCGCGGCGCGCACGTCACCACCACGCACGACGGTTCAGCCACGCTCACCGGCTCCGACGGGAGCTATGCCCTGGACGCCAGCCTGGGCGCGGCCAGCCTCGTCGTGGCAGCCAACGGGTTTGCCCCCGTCCAGACGCCACCGTTGACGCTCGCGTGGCAGCAGCCGCAGCACCTAGACGTGACGCTAGACCGCGAGGCGGCCGTCTCGCGTGTCGTCGGCACGATCGTACGCGTCGGCGCGACCGACCATGCCGGCACCTTCGTCCGAATCCCGGGCACGCTCCACAGCGGGCTCACGGATGCGAGCGGCCGCTTCGAGCTGAACAACGTCAGCGATGGCATCTACTCGCTCGCCTTCTCGTACGGCGATTCACGGGATCAGCTCGACAACGTCGTGGTCTCCGCGGGTCAGCTCTACGCGCTCAGCAATCCGCTGACGCCACTCGGAACGCTCGAGCTGGTGCCCGGCCTTCTGATCGGGCGCGAGTCGTCCATCACGCGCCTCAACGACATGCTGATCGCGCTGCGCTCGGACAACGGCTATCGGGTCGTCGATCGCCAAGGTACGTTGCGCTTCGCCGGCGATCACGCCTTGGACGCCGGCGCCTGGCGCTCGCCGAATGGGACGCACCTCTATGACGAAGGCCCGCCGTCCGCCGACGGGCAGCGCCGGGGCAGGCTGATCGCCCTCGACAAGGGCACCTCGACCGACGCCGGCCCGCTCGCCTATCCGCTGGCTTGGGTGGACGAATCAACCGTGGTGGCGACACGCTGGTCGACGAGCGGAGCCCGACAGACCTTCGTGGTGCGGATTGACGACGCCGGCAACGAGGTTGCGCTGCTGACCAAGTCCACCGAGAGCCTCACCCTATGCCCGACGACGGACGGCACGACGTCGGTCCTGTTCGCGATCACCCCGAGCCAGACCGAGCGGTTCCGCCTGTCGGACGGCGCGCTGCTAGACTCGCAGCCGGGTGCACCGGGACAGGTAGCGTGCAACCGCGACGTGGCCCTCGTCCTTCCGAGCAGCGGCACCTGGCGCGCCTACTATCCCGATGGCGTCGCGGTCGACACGAGCATCCAATACATCAACCCGACCGGGCTCCAGATCACCAGCCCACCCTCGGTCCTGATCGGCTTCGAACGGCTGTTCTCCTTCCGCCTGCGCACGTCGCTGCCACTGCCCACCACCGCGCCTTTCATGGCGAGCCCGCGTGGCCACTGGCTCTGGAAGACCGAGGGCGGCTTGACCGTGTATCGCGTCGACGAGGCAGGCCTGATCACGGTCTTCGCGGCAGCGGACGCGACCTCGGGCTCGAAGGTGCTCGTCTCGCAGAGCGAACAGTCCATCGCGTGGATTACCGTCAACTCGGAGGGGGCGAGCGTCCTCGGGTGGGCCGACGTTTCCGGCAGCTCCGCGCCCATCGATTGCATGAGCTGTGAGCCCATCCTGGTGCAGGACGACGGTGTCGTACTGCGCTCGGGCTTTGGCCCCTCCCAAACGCTGCATCGGTTTGCCACTTCGAATCTGCAGGTAGCGCAGCTCGACCTGCCGGCCCTGAGTCTTCCCGCCGGCACCTGGATCGACCGCAACGCGGACGCCTCGATCTTGATCGCTTCGACCCTCGACGAGCTGACGCTCTTCGTCGATGCTCGGACGGGCGAGGCTGCAGCCATCGGGCATCGCATCTACCCGTTCTCGACCTGGATCGGCGCACGCACCACGGTGGTGCAGCGCCAAGGTCCACAGGCCGGCGCGTACCTCGTGGAGATGCCATGACCGCGCAGCGAAAGCGCCTCGCGCTGACGAACCTTCTCGTCGGGATCTTGGGGAGCGGGTGCCACTCGACGACAACGATCGACCAGCAGCTCGGTGATCTCGTCGGAGAGGTTCGGCTCTCAGCGGGATCGTCCGTCGGCCTTGCAGTGACCCTCGTCGGACCCTCGCCGCGCAACGGACTCGTGGAAGCGGACGGGAAGTACCGCTTCGACGACCTCGCGATCGGGCTCTATCGCATCTGCGTGTTGGTTCCGAGCAGCGACGAGGAGGAAGCGTGCGCGGCAGTCGAGGTCACGGACCAAGGCGGCATCGGCCCGACCCTCGAAGCCACGACGCTCGGAGAGGTCGCCGGCCAGGTGTTCGATGGCGCGGGCCGCCCGCTCGCGGGCGTGTGGCTAGGCGCAGCGGGCGAGGCCCCGGCCGCTCTCAGCGACGGCGAAGGCAAGTTCCTGCTGCGCCGCCTGCGGGTCGGTACACGCGAGTTCTTCGCCGTCAAGGCGGGCTTCTTGCCGCTGCGCCTGCCAGCGCAGGAGATCGTGTGGAACCAACCGACCGACCTCGGTGCGCTGCACCTCGCCGCCAACACTCAACCTTTGTCGCTGGTGACAGGCCGGATCGAGCTCCTCGGCGCGCCGTCACCCCAGCCGATCTCGCTGCGAATCGATCCGATCGGGGTGCAGCTCGAGTGCGATGACTCAGGCCACTTCGCAACGATGCTGCCCGCCGGAGTGTACTCGCTGACCGTAAGCGCCCCGCGCCGCAGCCTCACCGTCGAGCGGCTGCTCGTAGGCGACGGCCACGCCTACCTCGTCGATGAGATGTTCCGGCCGCTCGAGGTCTTGCGCCTGCCCATCGGCGAGCGGCAGCCAAGCAACGTGGTCGGCGATCTGCCGCAACACGACGCCACCGTGATGCTGCGGCAACTACGACTCGGCAGCGACGGCAAGCGCGGCATGCAGGTCTTCTCCCTGCCCGATCGGGTCTTGCGCTTCGAATTCGCGCGGGTCGTCGCCAACACCTGGGAGGCGGACGGCAAGTGGCTCTACCACGAGCGTGTTCGCAACGACCAAGCGGGGTTGGACTTGATGGTGCTCGACCTCGATTCGTTCAGCGACTCGCTGACGCTCGAGCAAGTTGCCATCCGCCTCTCGTCGAGCTCGCTCGGCGGATCGGCGACGCTGGCGTGGAACACGGCGGGCACCCTGTTCGACGTCGCGAGCGGACAGCCGATTGTCTCCGTCCCACCGGGAGCGGCGGTACTGCCTGGGGTGACGCCCATCGACGCGTCCTCGATCCTCCTCGCACAACCGGGTCGTGTCGAGGTTCGCGGTCGCCTCGACGGATCGCTCGAGGCCAGCACCCCAGCGTCCTCGTTCGTCCGGGCGTACCGCGCGGACGGGAGGCTCTTCCTGCTGGACGGGGCCGACCTGTTTTCGGTGTCTGATGCCGGTGCGAACAAGAACCTGGTGGCCAGCGCCGTCGTCGAGGTGACCGCTCCCGCGAACCATCTGTTGTACCGGAGCAACGCCGCATCCACCCTGCTCCGCCCGAGCGACGGCTGGTCGATCCAAGCCAAGTCGATCCGCGCCGCACCCAGGTGGTTGTTCGTGTCCGACGAGCCAGACGTCTGGTCCGTGCGGGCGCTCGACGCGCCGGAGATCGAAGTGCGACAGCTCCACGGGAACCGCTGGGTCGACTCGGCGGCGGACCGTCGGTTCGTGCTCTTCGGTCAGAACGGAACCGATCTCGGCGCGGACTGGATTGCGTTCGACACCGTGACGGGGAAAGCCCATGAGTTGGGGTTCGCCAGGCAGGTCACGGCGCACCTGCAAGCCGACGAACCGCGCTTCTTTCTGCTCGAATATCTGGCCGGAAGCGGCAGCTCCGGAAGGCTGCGCGAGCGACTTGCGGATGGCAGCGACCGCGTTCTGGCGACGGACATTCACGCCTTCTCCCTGTCACCGCAGCTCGATCGCGTGGCGCTGACACGCGCCGCCGCAGACGGGACCGAGCTATGGGCCAAGCGCCTCGGCGTTCTCGACGACCCGGAGGAGCTGCTCGGCCGCGGCGTCCCAACCAGCGCCCCCGGCTTCTGGATCTCGAGCGTGACGTTCGCCTGGCGCACCAACTCGGGTTCTTCCGCCGTCGTGGAGCCGGGCTACTACCACACCACGTTCTCCCCGTAGGCCGATCAGGCCTTCCAGCGGCGTCTGGTGGTGCGTCGAGTGGGCTCACCTTGACACTGCTTCAACGCGGACGCTATGAAGCCCGGGAAGAGGTTCCGCATGCTCGCGTCGTCGCCCGGAAAGAGCCCAGATGGTTCGGGGCGTGCTGCTGCTGCCACCGTCGGTGGCTCGCCTGCCGGCGTGCCGGCGGCCCTCGCGACCGACGTGCCGTTCCAGATCCTCGACGACGACGGGCGCGTCGGGACGGGCGTCGATCCAGGCCTCGTGCCGACGCTCGACGGGGAGCAGGCGCAGCAGCTCTATCGCACCATGCTCAAGGTGCGCGTCATCGACGAGCGGATGGAGAAGC
>CAZPEY010000288.1:0-7160 GCA_964585665.1 uncultured Polyangiaceae bacterium
GCGCCTCCGGCGAGGAGCAGTGCACCGCTCGCGCCGAGCCCAATAGCGGAGAGCTGCAGCGGGCGCCGCGGCGGACGCAGCAGCACGGCGGTGGCCGTCGGGGCGGCCTTGGCCGTGGGCGAGGGAGCGACGGCCGCCCGCTGCGCCTCCTCGAGCAGGCCGCCCACCGCGCGGGACAGGGTCTCATTGGCCTCCTGCGCGTTGCAGATCTCGCAGCGCTCGAGCCGCTTGGCGACGACGGCGCGCTGCGCGCGCGCGTAGGTCTGCAGCGCAAACGTGAAGTTCGAGCTGCCGACGACCTCGACCGCGACGTCGAGGACGAGCGGCACGTCCATCATGTCGGCCAGCCGTCCCCAGCAGGCGGCAGTCTCGCAGCCGCGCAGCGCCGGCGCGCGCTCGAAGGTCGGCTCCGCTTCGACCGGCTCCGCGGCCGCCGCCGCCAGCCCTCCCCGCAAGCTCGAGCGCAGGCGCTCGCGCTGTGGCGGCGTCAGCTCATCGCCCTTCCAATGGATCGGCAGCAGCGCGACCTTGTCGGCGCTGGCGAGGTTGGCGATGAGCAGGGCGACCAGGACGCAGAGGCGGGACACGGCGAGACTCTACCGCTTTGCGGGGTTGCTTCCAAATGTCTCGAGCTGTCGCGCGAGCGCCGGTTTCTGCACCTTGCCGAGCGCGTTCTTGGGCAGCTGCTCGACGAGGACGAACTGGCGCGGCCGCTTCTCGCGAGGCAGCCGCTCGCCGACCCACGTCGTTAGCTCCTCGGCGGTCAGCGCCGGATCGGCTGGCACGATGGCCGCCACCACCCGATCGCCGAGCGCCTCGTCGGGCAGACCGACCACCGCGACCTCGGCGACGCCCGCGTGCTCGCGCAGCGCCTCCTCGATCTCGAGGGCGGAGAGCTTGGCCCCGCCGCACTTGAGGATGTCCGTCGACAGGCGGCCCAGGATGCGCAGCGCGCCGCGCGGGCTGGCCTCGACGAGATCGCCGGTCCGGAACCAGCCGTCGACGAACGCCGCCTCGTTGGCCTCCGGGCGATCGAGGTACCCGGCGAACACCGCAGGCCCGCGCACCCAGAGCTCGGCGCTGCCCGGCGGGTGCTCCTGGCCCTCGGCCTCGACCAGCCGGAGCTCGACGCCAGGCAGCGGCCAGCCGACGTGGCCAGGGACGCGGCGCTCGGGATCGAGCGGATTGGACAAGGCGATGCCGATCTCGGTCATGCCGTAGCGCTCGAGCGGGATGGCGCCCGTGAGCCCCCGCCAGGCCTCGGCGTAGCGGGTTGGCAGGGCCGCCGAGCCAGAGGTCGCCAGACGGAGGCGGGCGGCGTTTCGACGCCACGTCGCCTGTTGCTCGGGAGGGGCGACCTCGTACGCGTGGAGGAGGCGCTGATACATCGTCGGCACCGCCATCCAGACGTCGGCGTCGCCGAGCTCCGTCCAGACGCGCGCTGCGTCGAACCGGTCAAGCATCTTGACCTTCATCCCGGCGCGGAGCGGGGCGAGGAGCGCGACCACCAGCCCATGCAGGTGGTGCAGCGGCAGGGCGTGGAGGATCGTCTCTCCCGGCCGGAGCCCCCAGGCGGTCGCGAGGGCGCGCGTCTGCGCGTCGAGGTTGGCGAGCGTGATCTGGGCAGCCTTGGGGCGCGCGGTGGTGCCGCTCGTGTAGAGCAGCAGCGCAACCTCGGGGGGCAGGGTGCGCGGCCCGATTCCACCGTCGAGATCGAGGGGGACGGCGACGACCCCAGCCGCGGTCGAGCGCAGAGCGGCGGCCGGGCGCGCGTCGGCGATCAGCGTCGCGCGCTCGCGCTCGGGGAGACCTGCCTCGACGGGGACGGCCGCGGCCCCGGCCAGCCAGATGGCGCAGAGCGCGACCAGCGCGTCGGTGCCGCGCTGCGTCTCGACGAGGATCGGCCGACCCTGCCAGGCCCGCAGCGCCTCGGCGAGGCGGCCGGCCCGGCCCAGGAGCTCGCCCTCTCGCAAGATTCCACGGTCGTCGCCCAGGAGGCACCGATCAGGGTCGGTCTCAGACGGGTAGAGCGGGGCGATTGGCAGGGGCAGCGGGTACGGTTGGACCACGGCGAGACTATACCCCGCGGTACACGCTGCGAGAGGTGCTTGACGCGAATTGGAAGGCTGCTAATGCTCACACATAGTCATGTCCGAAGCTCCCTCCCTGGTTGACCGCGCGCGCGCCACCACCAAGCAGCAGTTTGTCGTCGAGAACCGCGGCTACTATCTGGTGATGGCGGAGCGTGCCGAGCGACTCGGGATCGGCTTCGAGACGATGGTGATGCCGGCCAGCCGCAAGTCGTCGGCACCGACGGCACAGAGCTACGAGATCCTGGCGGTCCAGAAGGCCCCCGGCAACCCCTATCCAGATCGGATCTCGGTGGGGCGGGCGCGCAACTGTGACGTCGTGCTTCGCGATCCTTCGGTGAGCAAGCTGCACGCCCACTTTCGGCGTCGCGACGACGAGCGGCTCGAGCTCGTCGATCTCGGCTCGCAGAACGGCACGCGGATCAACGGCCGCTTGCTGGTGCCGCACCAGCCCGAGTCCGTGACGGCCTCGGACCAGCTGGTCTTCGGCGGCGTGAGCGCCAAGCTCGTCGACGCCGAGCAGCTGTTCGAGCTGCTCAGCCAGAAGTAGCGGCGCTCGCCACCCGCTCGCGCGGCAGGCGGATCGTCATGATCGTGCCGCCCCCTTCGGTGGGCTGCTCCACCGAGATGGTGCCGTGGTGCTGCTCGACGATGCGGTGGACGATGGCGAGGCCGAGTCCGGTGCCGCGTTCCTTGGTCGAGAAGAACGGCTCGAAGATGCGCGACCGGAGCTCGGCGGCGATACCGGGTCCATGATCACGGATCCGGAGCTCGGCGAGCATCCGCGGCTTGTCGACGGTGGTGAGGCTGATCTCGATGGTCCCTTGCGGATCGGCCTCGGCGGCGTTGCGCACCAGGTTCCACAGCACCTGACGGAAGAGCGCCGCGTCGGCGTGCACCGAGACACCCGGCGGCAACTCGAGTACGAGGCGTGTGCTATCGATGCTGCGGTCGTTGGCCATCACCTGGAGGATCTCGGAGACGGTGTGCCCGAGATCGAGCGGCGCCAGCTGCGGCTCGCGTGGGCGGGCGAAGTCGAGGAGCTCGGTGATGAGCTGGTTGAGGCGCTCCGTCTCGCGCAGGACGATGTCGGTCAGCTCGCGCGCTCCGTCGTCGGTGCTCAGCACCGGTAGCGAGGCGATGAGCTCGATCGAGCCGGAGATCGCCTGGAGCGGGTTGCGGATCTCGTGGGCGATCCCGGCGGCGAGGCGGCCGATCGCCGCGAGCTGCTCGGAGCGCGCCACGATCTCCTCCATCCGACGGTAGTCGGTGAGGTCCTGAAAGTTGATCACCCGGCCTTCGTGGGCGCGCCCCTGCGCCACCAGGGGCGAGATCGAGACGCCGAGGACGCGACCTTGATGGTTGACCTCGATGCGGCGCAGCGCCTGCGCACCGTCGCTGTGGCGCTGGATCAGAGGAGCGAGCGAGGGCAGGACCTCGGCGATCGGGCGGTTGATCAGGGCCGTCTTGGCGACGCCCAGGATGTCGCTGGCGGCCTGGTTGGCGGTCAGCACCTCGCCGTTGGCAGCGATCGTGACCAGGCCCGAGGTGAGCGAGGCGACAATCTCGCTGTGCAGCGACTCGAGGCCGAGGATCTGCTCCCGCTGCGAGGCCACGACGGCACGCGCCGAGCCGAGCTCGCCAGCGAGCCGACCGGACAGCAGGCCGGTCGCGACGAAGGCGATGGAGTTGGTCGCGACCGTGCGCAACAGCGCCGCTAGCGTCGAAGGCGGCACGGCGAAGTCGCGTGGTACGATCCCGAACCAAACCAGGGCGCTGGCCCCGACGTAGAGCAGCAACGCGCCAAGCGCGAGCAGCGGCGCGAAGCGACGCAGGATCGCCGCCGCCCCGACGATGGCGATGAGCTGAAGGAAGACGAACGAGCTGTCGGCGCCACCGGTCAGGTAGACCAGCCCGGCGGTCAGGAGCAAGTCCACGGCGGCCTGCGCGATGGTCAGCGCGAGCAGGTTCTGGGTTCGGTTGACGAGCAGCGCCGCGACGATCGTGAAGCCGTAGACCAGCAGGATGTAGCGCGACAGCGTCGTCACCAGCGTCGACGACACGGTGTCCGGCGTGTACCACTCGGCGAGGAGGAGCGCGAGCAGCAGCAGCGTCACCACCGCGATGCGGAAGAGCATCACGTAGGTGAGGTTGCGGCGCTCGGCCTCGAGCATGGATGGGAGGGCTATCCGCCGGACTTGACGTTGCCGGCCATCTCGAAGATCGGCATGTACATCGCGATCAGCATGCCGCCGCAGACTCCGCCCAGGAACACCATCATGAGCGGCTCCATCAACTTGGTGAGCGCCCCGACGGCGACGTCGACCTCTTCGTCGTAGAAGTCGGCGATCTTGGAGAGCATCGCGTCGAGCGCGCCGGTCTGCTCGCCGACGCCGATCATCTGCACGACCATCGACGGGAAGACGCGGGTCTCCATGAGCGGCTCGGCGAGGTTCTTACCTTCGGAGATCTTCTGACGGGCGTACATGATCGCGTCGTGGATGACCCAGTTGCCCGAGGTCTTGGCGCAGATCTCCATCGCGTCGAGGATGGCGACGCCCGACGAGAGCAGGGTGCCCATCGTGCGGCAGAAGCGCGCGACGGCGACCTTGCGGATGAGCGAGCCGAAGAGCGGCAGCTTCAGCATGACCTTGTCGAAGACGATCCTGCCGCGCTTGGTCGCGATCGCCGAGCTGATGCCGACGACGGTGCCGATGAGCGAGCCGATGATCAACCCGGCGTGGTCGACGAAGCCATTGGAGAGCGCGATGACCACCTGGGTAGGCTTGGGCAGCGCACCGCCGCCGAAGTCCTTGAACATGTTCTCGAAGACCGGGATGACCTTCCAGAGCAACAGGATGATGACGATGATCGCGACGCAGAGGATGCCGATCGGGTAGACCATGGCGCCCTTGACCTGCGACTTCAACTTCGCGGCCTTCTCCATGTAGCCCGCGAGTCGTGAGAGGATGGTGTCGAGGATACCGCCGGCCTCGCCGGCCGCGATCAGGTTGGCGTAGAGATCGGTGAAGGCCTTGGGGTGCTTCTTCAGCGCCTCGGACAGCGTGCCACCCTGCGCGACGTGCGCCTTGACGGCGAGCAGCACGCGGCTGAAGTTCTTCGAGTCGGACTGATTGCCGAGGATGTCGAGGCACTGCACGATCGGCAGGCCGGCGTCGATCATCGTCGCGAACTGCCGCGTGAAGATGACGACGTCGCGCTCCGAGACGCCGTCCATGAACGGCAGCTTGATCTGGATCTCTTTGGCCTTCTTCTTGACCTTGGACGGAGTGAGCCCCTGGCCCTTGAGGCGATTCATCACCTCGGCCTCTTCGAGGGCCTCCATCGCCCCCTTCCTCATCTCGCCGGCGCGCGTGCGTGCTTCCCAGGCGAATACGGGCATACGTGCTCCTCTTTACTTCGACCGCGCCGCTTGGCCGGGGTTGACGACCTGGGTGGTGCCCGCGGCGAGCATGTTCTTGAGCTCTTCTTGGTCCGGGCTGTACTCGAGCGCAAGCTCGACGGGGATGTGCTTCTTGCTGATCAGCGCGTACAGCGACTGGTTGGCCGTCTGCATGCCGTACTTCGACTGGCCGAGCTGCATCTGCGAGTAGACTTGGTGGATCTTGTCCTCGCGGATGAGGTTCCGGATGGCGGGCGTCGGCGTCATGATCTCGAGGACGAGCGCGCGGCCACCGCCGGTCTTGGGCACGAGTGACTGCGAGATGACGCCCTCGAGCGCGAACGAGAGCTGGGTGCGGATCTGCGGCTGCTGATAGGCCGGGAAGGCGTCGAGCACGCGGTTGATGGTCTGCACGGCGCCGTTGGTGTGCAGCGTGCCGAACACCAGGTGGCCGGTCTCGGCGATCGTCAGCGCTGCCTCGATCGTCTCGAGGTCGCGGAGCTCACCGACGAGGACGTAGTCGGGATCCTGACGCAGGATCGACTTGAGCGCCTTCTTGAACGACAGCGTGTCGGAGCCGACCTCGCGCTGGTTGATGATGCAGTTCTTGTGATCGTGCACGAACTCGACCGGGTCCTCGATCGTGACGATGTGGCAGTGCTCGTCGGTGTTGATCTTGTCGATCATCGCGGCGAGCGTGGTCGACTTGCCGGAGCCGGTCGGGCCGGTGACGAGGATGAGGCCGCGTGGCTTCTTGCAAAGGTCGATGATCACCTGCGGCAGACCGAGCTCGGCGAAGCCGCGGATCTTGTGCGGGATCACACGGAAGACGCCGGCGGTCGCCTCCTGTTGCACGAAGATGTTGGCGCGGAAGCGCGCCAGCCCCTTGAGGCCGAACGACATGTCGAGCTCGTGGTTCTCTTCGAACGCCGCCTTCTGCGCGTCGGTGAGGATGGAGTAGCACAGCGCCTTGGTGTCATCGGGCGAGAGCGGATCGGTCTTGAGCTTGACCAGGTTGCCGTCGATCCGGATCTGCGGCGCGGTGCCCTTGGTGATGTGCAGGTCGCTGGCGCCGTTGTCGACCATCGTCTTGAGGAGCTGCTGCAGGCTGATTCCCATGTCGCTTCCTTCGTTGGTCCGCTAGTCCGCCACCGAGACGCGGAGCACTTCCTCGACGGTGGTGATGCCCTCTTGCAGCTTCTGCAGGCCCGCCATGCGCAGCGACTTCATGCCGCAGCGGATCGCCTCGGCCTTGATCTCTGCCGTCGACGCACCCTGAAGCACCAGCTCCTTGAGCGGATCGTAAAAGGGCATGACCTCGTAGAGCGCGATGCGGCCCTTGTAGCCAGTGTTCGAGCAGGTCCGGCAGCCCTGCCCCTTGAACATCGGCACCTTCTCGGCGACCTCCGGCTTCATGCCGAGATCGACGAGCGCCTTGACGTTGCGCTCGATCGGCTGCTTGCACTCGGCGCAGATGCGGCGCGCGAGGCGCTGCGCCAGGATCAGGTTCACCGATGCGGTGACGAGAAACGGCTCGATGCCCATGTTGAGCAGACGCGAGATCGTCGACGGTGCGTCGTTGGTGTGCAGCGTCGAGAGCACGAGGTGGCCGGTGAGCGCCGCCTTGACCGCGATCTCGGCGGTCTCGAAGTCGCGGATCTCGCCGA
>CAZPEY010000289.1:0-7131 GCA_964585665.1 uncultured Polyangiaceae bacterium
AGGCGGTGGACGACCAGGGTGAGGGTCAGCTCGTAGAGCAGGCTGACGCCGATGATCGCCCCGACGCCGGCGCGGTTGCCGTCGAGAAGGAGGCCGGAGAGGCGGGGGAAGAAGAGGGTGATGACCAGGAAGAAGAGCGCTGCGCCGCCATAGATCGAAGCCAGCACCGCCGAGCGGAGGCGCTCGGTCTCGAGGATGCCGCGCTCGAAGGCCTGCTCGAAGGCGGCGCTGGGGGAGGGCGGCGGCGTCATGGCGCCCCGGACTCGGCCAGGGGCGAGGGCATCTCACTCCTCTCCCGCGGCGAGATCAAGCGCCGGCGGCCGCCGGGCTCAGGCCCAGCGCGCCTTCTGTCGCGCCCGCACCGCCAGGGCCCCGTCGCCGGTCCCGCCCGCCGCGGCCTCCTCGACCGGCGCCTCGGGGCTCACCGCGATCTCGCCGAAGGCCGGGCGCACCGACGAGGGGAGGAAGCGGGTGAGCTGGGCCAGGGAGTGGCGATCGCCGGCCCCGCCGGGGCGGTGGTAGTAGCGCAAGGGGAAGCTCACGTAGAGGTGATCCCGGGCCCGGGTGGTGGCGACGTAGAAGAGGCGCCGCTCCTCCTCGATCTCGTCGCTGCGGCCGGTGGCCAGGTCGGAGGGGATGTTGCCGTCGGCGGCGTGGATGACGTAGACGGCGTCCCACTCGAGCCCCTTGGCGGAGTGGATCGTCGAGAGGATCAAGTAGTCGTCGTCGATCGACGGGGGGCCGGCGAGCTCCTGGGTCGAGGCCGGCGGATCGAGGGTCAGCTCGGCGAGGAAGGTGCGGCGGTCGGTGGCCCGGGCGGCGAGCTGCTCGAGCTGCTCGAGATCGGCGAGCCGAGCCTCGGCGTGGTCGTAGCGCTCCTCGACCAGGGGGGCGTAGAAGGCCCGCAGCCGCTCGAGCTGGGGGGCGACCTCGCTCTGGGGCGCCGCCGCCAGGCCGCGCATCAGGGCGACGAACTCTCGCCACAGCGATGGGTCGGTGGTGGGCGGGGGGAGCCGGCTCCAGGCGGCGAAGCGATCGGCGGCGTCGGCGTCCCCCACCCCGAGGAGGCGACGCGCCTTGGCGGGCCCGACGCCCGGAAGGAGCAGGAGCACCCGCAGGCCGGCGGTGAGATCCCGGGGATTTTCGCCGAGGCGGAGGAAGGAGACGATGTCCTTGACGTGGGCCGCCTCGAGGAACTTGAGGCCGCCGTACTTGTGGAACGGGATGTTGCGCCGGCCCAGCTCGAGCTCGAGGGCGAGGCTGTGGTGGGCGGTGCGGAAGAGGACCGCCTGGCGCCGCAGGGGCACCCCCTCCTCGCGGTGGGCGAGGATCCGCTCGATCACCCAGCGCGTCTGATCGTCCTCGTCGCGGCAGGTCACCAGGAGGGGGAGGCCGCCGCCCATGCGCCGGGAGCGGAGCTCCTTCTCGTGCCGCTCCTGGGCCTCGGCGATGATGCGGTTGGTGGCCTCGACCAGGGGCGGCGTCGAGCGGTAGTTGAGCTCGAGCTTGACCACCTGGGCCCCGGGGTAGTGGCGGGGGAAGTCGAGGATGTTGCGCACCGTCGCGGCGCGGAAGCCGTAGATCGACTGGGCGTCGTCGCCGACCACGGTGAGGTTGGCGCCTGCCGGGCAGAGGTGAAACAGGATCTCGGCCTGTAGCGCGCAGGTGTCCTGGTACTCGTCGACGAGGACGTGGTCGAACAGCCGGCGGACGTACGCCGCCAGCTGCGGCGAGCTCATCAGGTGCAGCCAGTAGAGCAGCAGATCGTCGTAGTCGAGCACCTGGGCTTGCTGCTTGCGGTCGACGTACTCGGCGAACAGGCCCTGCAGCTCAGCCTCCCACTCCTGGCACCACGGAAAGCTCCGTCGCAGCGCTTCGGTGAGCGGCTCGGACGAGTTGACGACGCGCGAGTAGATCGCGAGGCACGTCCCCTTCTGCGGAAAGCGGCGCGCTTTCTTCGAGAGGCCGCGCGCGCTGCGCACCACGTCGAGGAGATCGGCCGAGTCGGCGCGGTCGAGCACCGTGAACGAAGGGTCGAGCCCGACCGAGGGCGCGTGCAGCCGCAGCAGACGATTGGCGACGGCGTGAAACGTCCCGGCCCACGACAGCCCCTCGGACTGTGGCACGATGCGGCGCGCTCGCCGCACCATCTCGTCAGCGGCGCGGCGCGAGAAGGTGAGCAAGAGGATGCGCCGCGGATCGGCGCCGTCGCGACAGAGGCGCGCCACGCGATGCGACAGAGTCTGGGTCTTGCCCGAGCCTGCGCCCGCGATGATGAGCAGCGGAGCCGCGGCGTCGACGGCGCGCTGCTGAGCGGAGTTGAGTCGTTCGGCCGGCATTCCCCGATGCTAGCGAGAGACTGAACGAGTGTACAGTTTCGTGCGGGCGCGCTAGCGGAAGTGAGCGAGGACGACGCGCCGCAGAAGATCGATCGGTAGCAGGCCCTGGGAGAGGATGAAGTCGTGCAGCGCGCCGGCATCGAAGCGCGCGCCGAGTCGCTTCTTCACCTCGTCGCGCAGCGCGATGAGGCGGGTGAAGCCGTAGAAGTAGGAGCCGGCCTGCCCCGGCCACAAGAACGTGTAGCGCTCGACCTCGGAGGTCGCCATCGCGTCCGACAGCCCAACCTCCTCCATCAGCACCTTCTTGGCACTCTCACGCGTCTGCTTGCCGAGCTGCAGCTCGGGATCGAGGAAGGCACGCGCCGCGCGCTGCAGGCGCAGTTGCAGCGACACGAGCTGCCCATCGGGCGGCATGTACGGCAGCATCACCTGCTCGGCGTACAGGCCCCAGCCCTCGGCGTTGACCGGGTTGAAGGCGAAGATCGACCGCGCCAGCGAGACGTGGCGCTCGATCATCTGATCGAACTGCAGCTCGTGGCCCGGGCGCGCCTCGTGCGCGGTCAGCGTCCACGAGGCAGCGGCGTAGCTGAAGTCGTCGAGCCTCTTGGTCGCCTCCTTGCTGCCCGGCGCGGCAGGCAGGCTGAGCGGCAACAGGAACTCGGCGTTCTGTCCGGTGTTGTTGATGAAGCGCGGCGGGCGCATCTGCGGCGCCGGGATCTGCGCGCTCTCCGCCTCGGTGGCGAGCCGAATCCGTGCCGGGCGCGTCGGCAACGTCACCAGGCGATGCTCGCGGATGATCTTCTCGATCTCGGCGAGCCTCGCCTGGTAGTGCGGCAGGATCGCTTCGCCGACGAGCTGATCTTTCTTGAGCGCCGCGATCACCGCGCGATAGTCGGTGACTTCGAGGTGATGCTGCGCAGCGACCTTGGGCGCCAGCGCTTGCATCTCCTTTTGCAGCGCGACGAACGCGGCGTGCCCCTCTGCGGCGAGCTGTTCGGGCGGGAGCTCGATGCCGACCACGGCGAGATGGTGCGCGTAGAGCTCGGGCGGCAGGCGGAAGTCGTCGCGCGCCTTCGGCAGGACCTCCTTCTTCAGAAAGTCGTCGTAGGCGACGAGCTGACCGCGCAGCGTCTTCATCGGCTCTTCCCAGCCGACGAGCTGGTACTTCTTGAGGAGCTGCTCGAGGCCGCGCAGCATCGGCTCGGCGATCATGAGGTTCTTCTCGACCTCGGCCTTCACCGGCATGAGGAGCCCGGGCACGCGCATCCGCTCGCGCATCCGCGCCTCGGCGAGCTTGCACAGCGACGTCGATCCTGGCTCGAGACCGGCGTAGATGCGGAGTCGCGTCACCATCTTCTGGCGCCGCGCCGGCTCGACCTGATCGTCGAGCACCGGGCGTAGCCCACCGAAGATCATGCGCTCGAGGGGATAGTAGGAGACGAGGTACTTCTCCTCGAGCTCGCTGCTCCGCACTTCGAGCCGCAGCCACTTGAGGAGGATCTCGAGGTCACCCTGCGTCGCCGCGTCCTTCTCGCTCCGTCGACGCTTCTCGAGCGTCTCGGCCATTCCGCTGAGCGCCCGTCGGCGGCGCGCCTCGTACCCCGGGCCGAGATCGATCGCCTTGTCGTCCCACTTGTCGAGCCCATAGCGGCTCGCCTCTTCGGGGTTGAAGCTCGCGGCCAGATCGAGGAGGCGCAGCGAATCGGCATCGCTGGGCGCCGCGAAAGCGGGCGAGCAGGCGAACAGCACGACGAGGATCCATCTCATGCGGCGGACGTTACCACGGCCGAGCGGGCTATTTCGGGGGTTGCGCTCGACCGTGCTAGACCGTGCGGTCGAGCGACGTGTCTGCGACGGTAGAGCCGGATGGCCGTGGCACTGAGCTGGCATTGGCCGAAGACGCCTAGGACCCAGAAATGAAAAGGCCGACCTGGTGGTCGGCTTTCCGTCTCAGCAGAGCGGGAGACGGGATTTGAAGAGGTCACAAATCTGATTTGTCAAGCCAAGGCGCGACGCTGGCTTGCGTTGTTTTTGGTGACGAATCAGACAGTTGACCAGCGAATCCAGGATGCCGTCTCGCCCCGCCTCAACCCGCCCTCCCAACCGACATTCCAGCTCTCCGTGGCACTGTGGCGACACGACGTGAGCTGCGCCCGAGGATCAACCTCCCTTTTGCGGACCGCGAGGGCCGGTCAGGGTCGCTAACGACCTTGCGGATGGGTCAGCTCGACCCCAACACACAGATCCCGAAATCGCGAGCCGGGAGTGATCTGCTCGATGACGACCGTGACTTGCTTCGTCGTGACAGGAATGAACTGAACAGGCTGTCCTAGCTGCAGCCGTCGCTCTGGAGAATCATGTCCATCGTCTGTTGCGGGCCTACCTGGCACGTCACTGACTGGTGACGACAGCGGATCGGCAACTTCGCGACGCTGCTTGTTGTCACCCGTGATGACTGAGAATGCAGCGACCCGCCCATGCTCCTTAGCTGCCTCTAGCGACTTGGCTTTGGGGAACGTGAAGACAACTCCGTCCACGACAGTCTCTCTCTTCAGGCGAAACGAAATTGTCAACGGACGCTTGGGATCGAACCGCCCGCAAGACGCGCCAAGCTTCTCACCAGTAACCGTCTTCTTTTCCGCGTGCGCAACGCCAGCGAACGCAACGATTGTCGCGATCAATATTCTCATTCGATTTTCACTCCCTGCGCAGTGCCAACCGCCTAATCACCGGCCTGGTCGACCACGCCTTCCCGAATCCACGCAGGTGACAGCCTGCTATTCCGAGTTGTCCCGAGGTCCCCCCGGCTCAACCAAACAGATCGCGGAGCATGGCCACCGATTGGACAACCCCACAGTCGCGGAGGGTATCCAGCAGTTCTGGCACCGACCGTGGGGGATTTCGAAGGCTCTGCGCTTGTGCGATGACGACCTTCAAGATCGCGCCCGGAGCCAGGCCAATCTGGTCGAGGATGAATTCGTCGGGGTGCTTCGCCTCGATTCCGTACTCGGCCAGATCCTCGGCCGGAAAGTCCTTCAGGTTGAAGGTGACGATCATCTGGGCGCCTGTCCGGATTCCCGCGGCTAGTACATGGCGATCGTCGGGATCCGGCAACGTCAGACCGTCGATCAACGTCTCGTAGCCCGTGACGAGGCAGTCTGGGACGGCGTTGTTCATCAAGGCTCGGGTTCGCGAGAGGGTCTGCTCATTCAGATCAGGTCGATTCTCGAGAATGTTCCGAAAGCACTCGTCGAGGACTCTGTCGGTCCATCTCGCTCGCACCAGACCCGCCGTTGCGATGCGAAGCAAGAGGTCTCGCAGAGGCGCGGGGTAGAGGACGCAGGCGTCGTAGATGACGACGAACGCCATTGCTCAGTAGCCGAGACCGAGCTTCTGGGCCTCTGCCGCTAGCTCGTCGAAGACCGCTTTTCGTTCGGCGTCGTCTGCTTCCTTGTACCGCAGGAGGTCCGCCATCTTGATGCGGCGGTGTGTGCCCACGAGCCGATAGGCGATCTTGCCCTCTTCGATCAGCTTGACGAGGAAGGGCCGCGACACGTTGAGAATGTCGGCCGCTTGCTGGGTCGTGAGTTCAGCGTGGACGGGAACAATCGTGACTGCGTTCCCGTTCGCCATCTGGCCAAGGATCTCCAGGAAAAGCTCGAAGGCCTCTTTGGGAACGGTCACAGAGGTGGCTTTTGTATCGCCCTCCGGCTTTACCTGGATGGTCCGAGGAGTCTTTCGTTTCGGGATGGCAGAGAGCAATCGAAGCGCTTCCTGCGCCTCACGAGAGGTCTCGGATGAGGGGATCTTCACGCCTGCGGTTTGCATATCGATATCATAGGCCCATTCGAAACAAGCGCAACAGTCGCAATATCCGATCTCGCTGCTACCCCTGCCAAGAGCAGCGGATCCCACTCCGGGCACAGGTCAACTCTTTGATACCTTAGACGCCATGCACGGCGAGCGCCCCATATGTCCCGAGTGGGATCCGTTTCTCAGTCCGAGCGACATCCGCCTAGTCGGGTCGAGCCTCTTCCTGCTTGTGAAAACTGGCAGCGCTGATGCTCAGCTCCTCCGCATTTCACCTTCGGGCTCAGGTGAGCTCTATGCGACCGGGTTTTCGGACCCACGCCGGATGGCCTCCGACGGCAAGTCGATCTTCATCACGAGCTATGGCAGCGGTGAGATTCGCAAGGTCGACATCAAGTGATGCGAAGCAGACTCGTCCTCGCGGGCGTCCTCCTCCTCAGCCTCAATAGCCGCGCGGCTGATCCGCCGGCGAGCGACGCCAACGCCACAAAGTTTCGAGCCGCGGTCTTCCAGCCCAAAGGCAAACCGCTTCCTCGCGACGCCTTTACCCTCACCGGTCTCGCTGGTGCCGCTGCCGTCCTGGCGAAAGTACCCGCTTGTTTTCCGTACGATCCCCTCTGGCCGACGACGCTTACGATCGCGCTCTCGAAACCAACGTTCGTGACAGGCCTCTCCTGGCGAACCACCGGGGGCGACTCCGTTTCGTCGGCTCGTACGCACGGCCGCGTTCGTGAGGTGAAGGTTACGATCGACGGTCGTCAGGCGACGACGCGCTTTGGAGATCGGACGGTCCTGCCTCCTCGACCAACTCCGTCCCAGTTTCCGGGCAGGGTGAACCACGACGGAAGTCTGTTGACCAAGGAGGAACTTGAGAAACAGGTTTCTCGACCAGACCTCATGACGTGGGGGATCACCACAGGGATCATCGATCGCGAGTTCAGGCCGGTGCAGGCCTCGAAAGTGATCGTCGAGGTCGCGGCGT
>CAZPEY010000290.1:0-7072 GCA_964585665.1 uncultured Polyangiaceae bacterium
CGCTTTGATCACGATCCGAGATCGCCGTCAACAAAGTGACCAGGTCGTACTAGAGGCAGAGCCCCGACTGGAAGTAGTAGCTGAGCTTGTACGGTCGGCACTCGTAGCCCGGCGCGCCGCCCGCAGAGATCCTGACGTAGATCGAGTAGTCGTCGTTGCCCGGGCAGCCGCCGTCGAGGGAGTACGTCCACGTGTAGCTGTTGCCGGCGTAGACGGTCGCGCAGTAGTCGCCGACGCTGCCACACGCTCCCGCGGTGCAGAACTGGTACGAGCCCGCGCCGGCCGGCACGGTCAACGTCACCGACAGCTTGTAATCCTCGTCGGTGCAGAAGAAGTCGCAGCACGCGCAGCTGTCGTCGCTCTCGCTCGCCGGGATGCGGAAGTAGTCGACGTCGCCCGATGGATAGAGCGTGAACGTGGTGTTGTACGTGATCGTCTGATTGCTGCCGGCCGTCGGCAGCGTCTTGTAGCTGGTGCAGCTGTCGTTCGGCTCGTAGGTCGTGTCAGCGAAGCTGCCGTTGTCGATCGTGCCGTCGCAGTTGTCGTCGATGTCGTTGCAGGTCTCGCTCGACCAGTTGTTCCAGTTCGGGTAGCAGTACTGGCGCACGCCATTCGAGCAGTTGGCGACCGTGTTCTGGCACACGCCGTAGCCGCAGGTCGTGTAGCCCTGATAGACGTTGGTGCACGTGCCCGCGCTCGTCCCCGTGCAGGTGCCCGTCGTCGGATCCTGGCAGTAGTTGTCGCAGGTGGTCGTCACCGAGCCGCTCGCCGTCTGCGCCGCGCACTCCTGCGCGACGGTGCGGCAGGCGCCCATGCCGTTGCACGACGCCGCGGCCGCGGTCACGTCGGCCTTCCGGTAGCACGAGTCGCCCGACCAGCCCCAGTAGTAGCCGGCGCACGACACGCCCGGACACTCGCCATCCGGATCTTGTCCGACGGGGATGTAGCTACAGGTTCCCTCCTTGCCGGGCAGGTTGCAGGCGCGGCACGCGCCCTGGCAGTCGGTGGCGCAGCAGACGTGGTCGATGCAGAAGCCGCTGAGGCAATCGGTGTTGTTGTTGCAGTAGCCGCCTGGCCCCGAGTCCGGCATGCACGTCCCCGGGTTGCCCGAGCAGTGCGCCGAGGCGTCGCAGCCGTTGTCGCTGGTGCAGCTCGTCGAGCAGCGCGCCGCCTGATCGGCCGGCTGATCGATCTCGGCGGTGCAGAACACCGGCGGGTACGGACCGCAGTCATTCGACTGCAGCGCGGCGCACATGTGATCGTCGGGCACGGTCACGCCCGAGCAGGTCTTGGCCGTCGGGTGGCAGAAGGCATCGACGCGCGTGCCCTGGCAGGTGGTCTGCGAGTCGCACTGCGCAGCGCGCGCGTAGGTGCCGCAGTCGAGCGCGGTGGCGCAGCAGTCGCCGTCCTTGCAGCAGTAGCCGTTCTGGCAGTGCGCGCTCTGGCACTGGCTCGCGTCGTTGCAGACGCCGCCGTCGAGCTCGTCGGGCACGCAGACCTTGGCGGCGTTGCAGTACGCGTTGGCCTTGCAGTCCATGTTGGTGTCGCACTTGGTCGGGCAGGTCGGTACCGGTTGGCCCGTCTGCCCGTTGCAGTAGATCGCCAGGTACGAGCCGCAGTCGTTGGCCAGCGTCTTGTCGTCACACGCCGCGTCGTTGTCGACGTTCTTCTCGGTCGAGCACGTCGCGTCGATGCAGCGCGCGATGTCCTGCTGCCCCTGGCACGCCGTCGGCACCTTGCACTCCGGTGCCTTGGTGTAGCTGGCTGGGCAGTCCGACTCGACGGCGCAGCAGTCGCCGCTCTTGCAGCAGAAGCCGTTCTGGCAGTGGCCCGACTTGCACCGCGCGTTGTCCGTACCACACGCCTTGCCATCGTCGAGATCGCCGACGCACATGCTGGTCACTGGATCGCAGAAGCCGTTGTCGTCGCAGTCGGCGTTGGTGGCGCACGTCGTCGGGCAGCTCGGCGGGGTCTGGCTGGTGTCTCCGTTGCAATAGATCGACTTCCAGTAGCCGCAGTTGTTGGCCTCGACGATCGCAGTGCACGCCGAGTCGTCCGGCACGCCGTTGAGGGTGCCGCAGCGCGAGTCATTGCACGCCGCCGATCCCTTGGTGCCCTGGCACGTCGCCGGATCGTCGCAGGTTGGCGAGAAGGTCCCGAAGTTCGGGCAGTCCGAGGCCACCGAGCAGCAGACACCCGTCGAGCAGCAAAAGCCGTTGTCGCAGTGATCGCTCTGGCAGTCCGACGTCTCGTTGCAGGCCGACCCGTTGGGCAGGTCCATCGTGCAGATACCCGCCTCGCAGTGCGCCGGCGGGATGCACTTGCTGTCGTTCTCGCCGTCGCACGATGTCGCGCAGTGATCGCCGGTCTCGCCGCCGTCCGAGCAGGTGTAGAGCGCGCAGTCCTTGGCGGTCTGCATCGCGCACGCACCCGCGGTGCACGGCTCGGCGGCGCGCTCGAAGTAGCCGAAGGCGCCGAGCTGGCAGCTCGCGACCTTGCAGTTGATCGGCTTGTCGTCGACGCCGCCCTTGCAGTCGTTATCGACCCCGTCGCAGATGTCGACCGCGTCGTCGTAGATCGTCTTGTCGTTGTCGTTGCAGTCGGTCGTCACGCAGCCGTCGCCGAGTCCGCGGCCATCGCCATCCTTGTCGATGCAGCAGATGTTGTTGATCGGAACGCACTGCTCGACGTTCATCAGCTCGCCGACGGCACCCAGCATCACACACGAGAAGCCCGACGGACAGACGCCCGGGTTTCCGGCGCAGTTGATCGAGCAGAAGCGCGCGCCGCCGATGTCGATGCACATGTCCTTGTCGTCGCCGCAGTCGCGGTGCGTCGAGCAGACCTTGCAAAAGGTCTCCTTGGCCGGCAGGCAGATGTCGATCTCGTTGCCGTTGTCGACGCGCGTCGTCTGACAGGCGAAGTTCTCGGGGCAGTCGTTGACACAGCCGCGGGTGCAGCGACCCACCGAGTCGGTGGCGTTCTCGCGGTAGCAGATCTTGCTCGTGCAGTCCTGATCGAGGACGCAGCCCTCCCAGAAGTCGGCGCCCTTGGTGAGGTCCGGCGGTGTGCTGAGATCTTGCGGCGTCTGTTGCGAGCCGAGGTCGCGCCCGGTCGTCGTGATCGGTGGGCGCGCCTTGGCGCACGCCACCAGGCCGAGCGCCACGCAACCGAGCAGCCCCAAGCGAAGCCAAGCCAAAGCCTTCATGTCGGGAGAGTACCAGCGACGGCACAAAGATGCGATCTCTGCGTCGACGGAACCAGCGCCCTCGACGAGCGGCACGACGCCGAGATCTCGCCGGCCAGCGACTCGCCGGGCCATCCGCAGAGCGAACGAGCCGGAACGAAATTGCCGAGCTGACGACTACACCAGGCACTCGACGGCCGCTCGACTAGCCGGGGCAATCCATCCTAACCACCTGAAATCACATACTGCAATCTTTGGCGCGGTGCGTGAAGAGGCTGACCGGCAACAAGGAGCCTTTCTTATGAAGCGCAACGTAGTGATGGGATGGACGAGCGTGGCCGCGATGCTCTGCCTCGGCCAGGGGGCAGTGGGCTGCGGTGGTCCCGAGAACTTCGACCCGGAGAAGCCCGCGGTCTCGCAGACCAAGAAGGAGAGCCCCGAGAAGGCCGACGCCTGGGGCGCCAACGACAACCCGTCGATCTTCAACTCGACGCTCGTCTACAAGTACAGCGCCCTGCCGGACGTCGGCGAGGTGACCAACATCCCGTGGGCCGCGAGCTACTGGCCGGTCTACGAGGACAGCATCAACTACAAGTGGGACGGCTCGAGCTCCGAGTCTGCGCCCAAGAAGTTCGAGCGCGCCTTCGGTCTCACCGGCGTCGAGGACGCCGTGTCGAAGTTCCACGGCATCGACTCGCAGTCGAGCCGCAAGGAATGCAAGGAGACGACCGAGTGCTCCGATCTGAAGGACGGATCGCAGTGCGCCAAGCGCCCTGGCGCCGAGAAGGGCCGCTGCATCCCGACCTGGTGGGGCATCTGCCACGCCTGGGCGCCAGCGTCCATCCTGATGCCCGAGCCCAAGCGCGAGGTCACCAAGAACGGCGTGACCTTCAAGATCAATGACCTCAAGGCGCTCGTCGAGCTGGTGCACAACCGCACCGGCTCGAAGTTCGTGTCGCTGCGCTGCGAGCAGCAGGAGGGCTACGAGGGCCTGCCGGAGTCGTCGACGCTGCGCTACGACAACTACGGTCGCCCGCTCAACGCGGCGTGCAAGGACACCAACGCCGGCACCTACCACCTGCTCATCACCAACTACCTCGGCCTGCTCAAGCAGTCGTTCGTCGAGGATCGCACCTTCAACTACGAGGTCTGGAACCAGCCGCTGCGCGGCTACCGCATCACCTCGAAGAAGGAGCTGTCCGCGACCGAGGCCAACCGGCTCGTCGGCGTGACGACGGTCGGTGGCACGACGATCGACAAGAACGGCACCGTGGCCAAGGACGCCTGGGTGCACCAGGAGCCGATCGCGGTGACCGCCGGCCAGACCTTCAAGGTGCAGATGACCGGCGACAACGACGCCGACCTCTACGTCAACTTCGGAGCACAGCCGACCGCCGCGACGTACGCGTGCCGGCCGTATGACTCCGGCTCGGCCGAGAGCTGCGAGCTCACGGTTCCCGCGGGCCAGACCCAGGCGTTCGTCTCGGTCGCTGGCTACGCGCCGAGCTCGACCTTCCAGCTCAAGATCACGTCGGGCGGCTCGGTGCCGACGGCGTACCAGTTCAACCCCGCCGCGGTGAAGTTCGTCCAGGTGGCGCTCGAGGTCGACTACATCGGCGAGTCGTCGTCGAGCACCGACGGCAACCTGTCGGCCAACATCGCTCGCTACACGCACACCGACTACTACGACTACATCCTCGAGATCGACGCCAACGACAAGATCGTCGGCGGTGAGTGGCTCAACGACTCGAAGAAGCGCCACCCGGACTTCCTGTGGCTGCCGACCGCGGTGCAGACGACGTCCGTCGCTGGCGGCAAGATCACCTACGCGCAGGTCAAGGCGCTGCTCGACGAGTCGGTCGGCCCGGCGACCCCGCCGCCCTCCGGCAACCCGACCGAGAAGGTGGTCAACGACCAGGGCGCGCTGACCAAGAACCAGTGGAAGGCGTTCGGTCCATACAACGTGGCGGCCGGCGCGACCTTCAAGGCCGAGCTCGATGGCACCGGTGACGTGGACCTCTACGTGCGCAAGAGCGCCGCAGCGACGCTCGGCAACTACGACTGCCGGCCGTATCAGAGCGGCAGCAAGGAGTCGTGCTCGATCGTCGGTCCTGCGGTCGTCTACGTCGGCCTCAACGGCTACGCCACCTCGTCGAGCTACACGCTCAAGCTGACCTACGTCGAGGGCGGCGGTACGGTGACGCCGCCTCCGGTGGTGCCGACCTGGACCAACCTGTCCGAGTCGGGCACGGTGGCGCTCAACGAGATGAAGGTGTTCCCGGTGCAGATCCCGGCCGGCAAGCAGATCACCATTCGCACCGAGTCGCAGGTGGACGTCGACCTCTACGTGCAGTTCGGCGCCGCGCCCACGACCTCGTCGTACCTCAGCCGCGGCTACACCGCGTCGGGCAACGAGACCTTGACCTACAAGGCGACGGAGAACGGCACGCTCTACCTCGGCGTGCACGGCTACGCGGCCGGCGCCTTCAAGCTCGTCGCGACCGAGTAGCAAATCGTCAAGTAGCTTTACTTCCCGCCCAGCAGCTTCTGCGCCCTGCCCACCTCGCCCTTGTCGGGCGCGTGGTTCCACAACGACACGACTCGCTCGAGATGCGGCCGCGCTTCCGCCGTCCGGCCCAGCATCGTCAGCGCCTCTCCAAGCAGCAGCTCGCGCTTGACCACCAGCGTCGGGTACGTCCGTCGACCGTGACCGACGAACATGCTCGCCAGGCGAGCGATGGCGCGCTCGGGCGCCTTCTGCTGCAGCTCGCACTCGGCCATGGCGATGATCACCAGCGGGCGATTGGAGAGCTTGTTGACCGACTCGTCGCGCAGCGCCTCGCAGCGCTTGCCGCCAAGCGCACCGATCGCGACGATGAGCTTGGCGTAGCTCGCGTACTCGCGCGCCTGCAGGGAGATGCCACGATCCCGCAGCAGCTTCTCCTGGCGCGCCAGCTCCGCGAGGAACTCGGGCTCCCCAATCGCGCCGGTCGCTCGACGGAACGCCGCGAGCTTGGACTGCGCCGACACGGAGTACTCGTAGTCGTTCAGGATCGTCGCGAGCTGCTTGGCGAGGAGCATGAAGCGCTCGGCGAGCTTGGCGTCGCCGCGCCCGAACGAATCCTGCCCGAGCTCGAGCGCGTCGTCGGGCGTATCGACCCTCGGCTCCTGCTTGAAGGCCGCCTCGAGCGCGTCCATGCGATCGCGCGCCGCCGCAAACTGCCCGCGCATCACCTCGACAGAGAACAGCGTCTCGTGGCCGACGAGGCGATCGGTGGCGTGGCTCGAGGTGAGCATCTGTCGGCCGAGCCGCGCCGCCCGCTCGAGATCGAACGTCGCGATCGCGAGCTGAGCCTCGGCATCGAGGAGCTCGGACTCCTCCGCGCCGAGCGAGCGCGCCCTGGCGATGGACTCTCGCGCTTCCCCGAGCTCTTCGCGCTGCAACCGCGCCTTGGCGAGCTGGACCCACGACCATGCCTCCTCGGGCAGGTGGTCGGCGAGCTGGCGCGCCATGTCGGTCTCGCGCTCGTCGTCGTAGTAACGCGCGAAATCGTAGGCCTGCCGCCAGCCAAGCCCTCCGTAGACCGCATCGCCTCCGAGGTGCTCGCTCTCCCCGTAGGCCTCGTCGAAGCGTCCCGAGTAGGCCAGCGACCAGGCGCGGTTGTACCGCTCGAGCGGATCGTTCTTGTCTTGCAGCGTCGGCACGGGCACGGCCTCGGTCTCGGCGATCGCCAGCATGCCCTTGAGCAGCGCACGATCGGTGGCCGGTCCGGCGCCGGTCAACGCCGTCGCGACCTCGTGGCGAAGCTCGTCGTTCATCGGCCCCACCGCACCGAGCACAGCGACCTTGGTGATCAGCGGCCGAAGAAAGCTCGGTCCGCTCAC
>CAZPEY010000291.1:0-3284 GCA_964585665.1 uncultured Polyangiaceae bacterium
CCGTCGGCGTTGCGCTGCGCGAAGCGGACCTGCACGGTCGTCGAGTCCTGGTACGCGATGATCGGCGTCGTGCCGCTCAGCTGAATCGACGACGAGTCGCCGACCAGGTGGTAGACCGGCGAGGGCAGGCCGTCGTTGGTCATCTCCTCGCCGGGGCGGAAGCCATCGTCGACGATGGTGCGCACCTTGTTGAGCGTGTCGATGTACATCAGGTTGTCGCGCGTCGCGTCGACGTACGAGACGTGGCCGATGCCCTGAGCGTCGTAGGCCAGCGACGGGTACTGGCCGACGTCACCGGTGTCCTTGCCGTTCTGATCCTCGCCATCGAGGATGATCGGCGCGCCCCACATGCCGCCGGACTGCTCGACGTAGCGCAGGTTGCCGCGCGGCCGGTCGTAGTAGACGATCCCGGGCGTGCCATCGGCCTTGCGCGCCACCTGCGCCATGATGCCGACCGCCTCGGGGAGCAGCGGCTCGGGCGTCGGTGCCGCTGGTGCCATGTCGTCGGCGCCCATGTCCGGCGCGCCGCCCGTCGATGGGTTCTGCCCGAGCGCGCGACGATCGATGATGGTCACCGTCCAGTCGCTCGAGGACTCGGGGAACGGCGTCTTGGCCTGCGCCCACTTGAGCTGCCCCTCGGGGAGGCCGTCGGTGCCGCTCTTGACGATCGCCGTGTACGCGATGCCGGGGCGACCCTCGCCGTCGACGGACAGCGACACCCAGCGACCGACGTCGTCGCCGCCGACATCCGGCGAGCCGAGGCCGTCGTCGACGGTGTGGCTGCGCCACTGCACGACGCCGAACTGGGCGAACTTGAGCGACGCGTTGGTCTTGTCGTAGTAGGCGATGACCGGATCTTCCCACGGCGTCGTCGCGATCGAGGTGTAGCGGCCGACGTCGTCGCCGGTGTTGGCGATGCCGCCTCGCACGCGCGAGTCCGGATCGACCGGCGCCTCGCGCGGCACGCCGTCGACGAACTGCCAGTTCGCGATGCGCGCGGGTGGCTGCGTGTTGCCAATGAGCAGATCTCCGTAGGTCTCGCTGTACGCCGCGACGTAGGCGAGACCATCGATCAAGGTCATCGAGGCAAACCGGCCGGCGTCGCCGACGGGCAGGTCGTAGACGCACTGGCACGAGCCGCCCTTCTTGCCCTTGTTGCACGCCGGGATCTGCCCGACGTCGCACTTCTTCTTCGCGCAGTCGTCGTCGATGCGGCAGCTATTGCCACCGTCGGCGCACCCGAGGAGCAGGGGCGCGCCGAGGACGAAAGGGAGCAGCACCGCGGCGCCCAGTCGGCGGCGGTGGTAGACGATCGCCGCGACGACGATCAGCCACAGGGACGCGTCGCTCCACGGCGCTTGCCCGGTCGCAGCGCACCCGCCGCAGCTCGACTTGGGGGGATCCTGGTTGCGGCCGTGGAAGCCATACAGCGACGAGAGATCGAGCGTCGTCACGCCGACGTTGCCCTGCTCGTCGCGCGCCAGCAGCTCGATCGCCAGCACGCCGCGCTTCCCGAGCTTCGCGATCTCGGCCGGCGAGATGGACAAGCTGCTCGACCAACCGTCCGCCTGCGCTCCTGGCACGCGCCAAGCGTAGACCAGCTTGTCGACGGGCGTGACGAGGTCGAAGGCGGTGGCGCCGATGCTCGCCTCCGTCTCCATCGCCTGCCCGAGCACCGCCTTGACCTCGGGCGGCTGCGAGTCGATCACCACCGGCAAGCGCACCGGGGTGCTGTCCTCGGTCAGGTACGAGGCATTGCCCGCCACGCGCGAGCGCACGTCGATGTGGTGGCGACCCTGCAAGAAGAAGGCGTCGTCCTCGATGGTCAAGTTGCTTGACGACGTCCACGGGTGCCAGAGGCCGCCGTCGACGCGGTAGCTGAACTCGACGGGCCTACCGTCGTTGCCGGTGGCGCTGGCCTGCACGCCGACCGTCGGTCGGAGGCTCGCGCCGTGCGCCGGTGCCTTGCCGGTTCGGAAGGCGGCCTTGAGCTCGTCGGGGCGCGCCACCGAGACGTGCGCGATGTGGGCGCTGGTCTCGAGCTCGCCGTAGAACTTGGGATGCTCGGGGTCGGTCCAGTCGACGCGCGGCTGGGTCGCGCTCACGTCGAGCGCCGCGGAGATGCCGAGGAAGTCGTCCTCCGTCGTCTGGACGCGGCGCACCTCGAGCTCCGACAGCCCGAAGCCCGCGAACGCCGGCAGCTCGATCGGCGGGATCGCGCCTGCGGCGGCGCTCGCCGCGATGTTGATCAGCGAGGGGAAGACCGCCGCCAGATCGGTCGGCGACTCGGCGAGCAGATCGGTGTTGAGGATGGTGATCTTGACGTTCGCAGCGTCGAGGCCGATGAGCGTCGGCTGCAGCGCTGGCTTGCCCGCGGCGCTCTTGGTGACGGTGAGGTTGAGGCCCAGGTTGACGTCGATCGACGTGGTGAAGACGCGCACGTAGCGCTCCTCGACCCACGCGTAGAAGTCGATGCGCATGTCGGTCACGCCGATCTTGAGCAGCGGATCGCTCGGGTCGCCGATGCCGAAGGTGAAGACCGGCGGCTGCTGCGGGCGCACGACCAGCGCGAGCGGCGCGTTGTGGTTCTCGGCGATCTTCGACAGCGACGGGATGATGACGCCCAGCGTGCCCGCGTTGAGCTGCGGGATCGCCGAGCCGTTGATCGACATGCACATGGAGCCCGAGTTGTAGAGATGGAAGGCGAACAGATCGAAGAAGGTGCGCGACAGGCCCATCGCCAGGTCGGTCGTCATGCCGGCCATGTTCTTGGGATCGGGCAGCCCCGCGAACTCGTTGGCCGGCTCCAGGTGGAAGTTCGTGCTGGTCGGCGAGATCGGCAGGCTCCACGGCTTGTCGCCGAGGTTCGGCACCGGGCGGATGGGCACGCACAGCGACGCCTCCGAGTCGGTGCCGGGGGAGCGGGTCGACTGATCGCGATCCGAGTTGACGCCAGTGTTGACGCCGATCGTCAGGCCCCCCGCCGACGACTTCACGTAGCCGCCGGGGACCATGTAGAGCTCGAGGTTGGTGTCGGGCGGCGGCGAGAAGTTCGCCAGGAAGCTGCCCGGATCGAGGGTGCCGGCGATGCCGAGTGGCTTGGGCAGGAGCTGCTTGATCAGATCCTCGAAGACGCCGCGCAGCAGCGTGTTGATGAGGAAGTCACCGATGAAGCTGTTGATCAGCGACTCGGCCAGGTCGATCGCGGGGTTCAGGATCGTCGAGCCGAGGCTGCAGGCGCCGCCCGAGCTGTCGACGCCGATCGAGGTCGAGATGATGTTGAT
>CAZPEY010000291.1:3384-7034 GCA_964585665.1 uncultured Polyangiaceae bacterium
GGCAAAGAGACCGACCGCGGAGAGTCGCGGAGCGGGGACGCGAAACATGCTGCCTCCAAATTAGTCTACGACGACGAAGCTCTCTCGGAGACTAGCGGTCGCGGCAGGCGGGGTCAATTCGTGTCAGCGGGGAAGTGCGACGGGGAAATGACGCTGTGCGGCAGGCGGACTATGAGGGCGTGAGGAGGCAGATGGCGCTGTCATCAGACGCCGACGCGCTGCACGAGTAGTTGACGCCGCAGCTCACCGGCGTCTCCGTGGGCCACTTGTCGTCGGTGCCGCAGGTCTCCGGGCCGTTCGTGTCGCAGTGGGTGTCCTTGAGTCCGAGGTTGTTGAGCGTCGAGCCGACGCACTGCTTGCAGCCGAGCGACTTGCCGTTGTTGTCCTTGCGGCAGTAGGTGGTCTGCGTCGGACCGGTGCCCGCGTCGCAGTCGATCGTGTCGGCATCCACCGTCGAGAAGCGGCCGTTGGCGTCACACTTGAGCGCGTAGTCCCAGCCATAGACGGTCCCGGCCCACAAGCCAGTGGCACCCAGGTTGGTGCCAGCGCCAGCGGGGCCGTCCTGGCTGGCGCAGGTCGTGCTGCCCGGCGCGCACTGACCGAGGCAGGCGGCGACGCCGTTCTCGACGGTGAGATCGGTCGGCGGGACCAGGGTGTAGCAAGCGCCATATGTGCACGTCGTCGCTGGCTGGTACTTGCCGTCGCTGCCACAGACCTCGATCTTGGTGTTGTACGTGTAGATGTCGCCGAGCTTGGGGATGTAGACCGACCCCGAGCACCGCGCCGCTCCTGGCATGCACTGCGCACCGCAGAGCGCCTTGCGCAGCATCGGGTTGGTGGTGCTCGCCTGGGTTCGGCAGTTGGTGCACGCAGCGCCCTGCACCCAGACATTGTTGACGCAGTCCTCGAGGAAGGGGCCGTCGCCGCAGCGCTGATCGCCGTTGATGCAGTCGTAGGTGCAGTACCCGGGCACGATGCCCTGGAGCTGGGCGATGTCGTAGAACACCGACGGGAACCAGGATCCCCAGCTCTGGGCCGCGCAGAAGCCGACGTCGCACGTCGTGGCTGGCTGCAGGAACCCGTCCTTGCACAGGCGGATCGTGTTGTTGCTCGCGCACTCGCCCGCCTGACCATCGGCGCACGAGAAGTCGCCGCACACCGCCTTGCTGGGGCCGAGGTTGAGGCAGGCCGACAGCGTCGAGCTCGTGTTGCATGGCGAGGCGATCCACGCGCCGTTCTGGCAGGTCAGGAGGCTCAGTCGGTCGGGCGAGCAGGTCGTGTCGCCGTTGGTGCAGGTCGGGTTCTCGGGCACGCACGCGGCATCCCACGAGAGGCCAGGGCCGGGGCGCAGCTTGCCGAGGCCACCGCAGTACTTGCCGGCGTCGCTCTCGCATAGCGTGGACGCGGGGCAAGCGATGACGACCCACTTGTAGCCATCGCTCGTGGCGCGACACTCGCTGAGGTAGCGCGTCTGATCGGCGTTGGCGTCGAGTCGGTTGCCGCACTCGAGCGTGCAGCCGGTCTGCGACGGCGTGCACTCGGCGGGCTTGCACGCTGCGGTGGGGAAGGGATCGGTCGCCGTCTGTACGCAGAGCTGATCGGTCGGGCAGTCGACCGCGTTGACGCTATTGCCGTCGGCGTTGCAGGTTCCGATCTGGGTCGCGCTAACGCAGGTCGAGCTGCCGACGATGCAACGCCCCTCGCAGAGGCCGGCGCCGATGCAGGCGGTGCTGGTCGGGCAGGCGGTCTTGTCGAACGCGGTGCCGTCGGCGTTGCACTTGAGGCTCTGATCCGGCGCGTTGCCGGTGCCCTTCTCGCACTTCATCTCTCCGGGCGTGCAGATCTTGGCTGGCCCCGGCGTAGGTGCGACGCAGATACCGTTTTGACAAGTATCTTGACCTTGACACATGAGCGGCAGCCAGCCGCTCCCGTCGGCCGGACAGACTCGCGCCAGCGTCGTCGTGACACACTCAGCGCGGTTCGGGGTGCACGCCTCGTTGGACACACCGCCGAGCAGGTCGGGGTTGCCGTTGTTCTTGTTCGCGCCGTTGTCGCAGGCGGCGAACAAGAGGAGCGCTGCCGAAACAACGCTTCTCATCATCAGGGTGGAGGTTCGCATTAGTTCACCACCTCGCAGTAGGCGCCTTGGTTCGCGTTGCCGACCACGCAGACGGAGTTGTCGGCGCACGAAGAGCCGCTCCCCGGCCAGGTGTTCGAGCTCGTGCAGGTCTGGGGCGTGCTCGCGCTGCAGCGCTCGTCAGGGACGCCGAACTCGTTCTGCGTGCCGACGCAGTCGACGCAGCCGAGCGACTTGCCGGTCACGTCTCGACGGCAGGATTGCCCGCCGGTGCAGGTCACGAGGTCGGAGGGCGAGGTCGAGAGCCGCCCCTGCGCCGTGCACTTGATCTGATACGGCCACCCCTGCGGCCCTCCGGCGATGCTGCTCAACGTCTGCGACGTGTTCAGGCTCTCGCTGTTGACGCAGACGATCTCGTTGGGCACGCACTGCGGTAGACAAGTTGCTTGACCATTGAACACGGCGCCGCCCGAGCTCGAGAGTTGGACACAGGCTCCGACGCTGCACGTCGTGTAGGTGGCGGGGAACTTCCCGTCGGATCCACAGGTGCGGAGGCCCGTGAAGTACGTGTAGTCGCCAAGCCCGGCGATGGTCGCGCCGGAGCCGCACTGGGTGCTGCCTGGGATGCACTCGGTGGCGGCGCCGCACAGCACCGTGTCGAGCTCTGTGCCCTGATCGTAGAACTGCACGCAGTTCGTGCAGGCGGTGGTTGGGCCCCACTGCCCGTTGACGCAGGTCTGTGACGCGGTGTTCGAGGCGCATCGCTTCGCGCCGTTCGTGCACTCGTTGGCCTGGCAGGTGCCGGGGCCGCTGGCCGCCGAGTTGAGATTGGGCAGCAGTGCGTTGATCACCGTGAGCGGCAGGTTGAAGAAGGGGCCGCCGTAGGGGTAGACCCAAGCGATCGACGTGGGCGGTTGGGTCACCCGCTCGCAGTGGCCGTCGCAGGTCTGGGGAGTGTCGAGCTGCAGATCCGAGTTGCAGTAGCGGATCTGGTTGGTGCTGGTGCAGATGCCGGAGAAGTACGGATAGGCCGGAGAAGAATAGTAGGAATACTGCCCGTAGTAGCCCATCAGGTCGGCGCGCAGGACGCACTCGTAGTCGCTGCAGCCGTACTGACCCTCTGAAGGGTGGTAGGCGCAGAGCCGCGGCCGCGCAGCGCTGGTGGTGCACGCGGTGGTGATCCACTGTCCGCCGACGCAGTTCATGATCTGTGTCTTCGACGCGTCGCAGTCCGTGTCGCCCTCGGTGCAGACCGCGTTGGCAGCCGGCGCGGGGACGCACATCGCGTTGAATGGGGTCGAGTCGCGCGCGATCTCGATGCTGTCGATCTTCTTGTCGGGCTCGATGCCACCGCAGTACGAGCCGCGGTAGGCGCAGACCTCGTTGGTCGGGCAGGCGATGGCGACCCATCGACGCCCCTGCGGCGTCTCGCGGCACTCGCTGACGAACCGCTCCTGGTCGGCGTTCGGGTCGACCTGGTTGCCGCAGATGTACTGGCAGTAGCCTGGAGTGCAGTCCGACGGCTTGCACGCCGCGGTGAGGAACGGATCGGTCTGGGTCGTGACGCAGCTGT
>CAZPEY010000292.1:0-7027 GCA_964585665.1 uncultured Polyangiaceae bacterium
AACTTGTAAGGCCAGGATGTCGAAGAGACTCCTGGCCTTTTTTGCATTTCGGGCTCGTCCTCGACACTAAACTTCGCGGTGGGCGGTGTCTCAGCTACGTTGGCAGAGGGGGATCTCGTTGCGGGTCGCTACCGGATCGTCCACGCCTGACCCGCACATCTACGAAGTCGACCTGTAGAAGACCTCAGACGCCGATCCGCCGTAGCACCAACCGGATCGGCTCGTCGCCCTTGGGCTCCGTGCACCGACTGTGACCAGCCCGTCGATGTCGTCCGCGAAGTCGATCCGGGTCAGATCGTTGTCTCGAAGATCGCGACTAAAATCGACGAAGACTTCCCCTTCGAGATGTTGCACCGTCCCTCGGCAAAATGGCCGATCGGTGCCGAACGCAGATCAAACAACGGACCAAACTCGATCCAAATTGCGGATCAAATTCGCAAGCAGAAAGTCTCAGCATCGCCGAGACAAAGTTCGTTTGCCTGGGTTCGAGGGCAGAACCACCGACCGCAACCCGCCGGCCTCGTCGTCAGCTGGGGGGCCGAACGGCTACGAGAGGAGTCTCTCTGCTTCGAGGTGCAGGTGAGGCGAGAGCCCGGCAGCGATGAGACGCTTGTAGAGCTCGCGACGCTTGGTCGGGGCTTCACTCCCCACGACCGCGGCCTCCTCCCGGAGTCGATCCAGTGCCTCGCTGCCCCGTCCTTCCTTGACGAGCTGAATCACGAGGCTGCGGAGAATCGGCCGCTGTAGCTCGGCGACTCGATATCGCGTCAGCAGCGCAGATAACTCGGCCGCGGTCTTTCGCTTCAGCCCATCGTGGAAGAGCGCTAGAAAGATGCTCTCGCCGATTGCAGCCCGCTGTGCATCGAGGTCGTCGAAGTAGCTCGCACCACTGCCCTCGAGCTGGACGCGGAGCCGATTGAAGACGAGATCACTGATCAGCACGCGATTCGCGCCCGTTGC
The DNA here is from genome assembly GCA_964585665.1 of uncultured Polyangiaceae bacterium. GTDB lineage: Bacteria > Myxococcota_A > Polyangia > Palsa-1104 > Palsa-1104 > CAZPEY01. The sequence goes on from CAZPEY010000292.1 coordinate 961, forward strand.
CGCTTCGCGATCGGCAAGCGGCATCAGCTTCGCAAACACACGTGGATCGTCGTACGCCTCACGACTGCTGATGCTCAGTCGACTCGTTGCCAAGATCGCCTCGGCAATCCCTGGCGTATCGAGCCGATCGATCACGCTAGCGATGAACCGCTGGGTCCAATCGCTGTAAGCACGATCATCGAGCTCCGCCGGCTTACCCGGGCGAATGAAGTGCAGCTTCACACCGCGCTCGTACGCCCAGCGGTCGAGCGCGTTCGAGATGAACTCGGGGCCGTTGTCGACCACGATGCGCTCTGGAAGTCGGCGCGTGGCGGCGAGCTCGTCGAGTGCGCGCGCAACACGTTCACCGCTGATAGACGACTCGACGAGAATCGCAGGCGAGCTGCGCGTGAACGTGTCGACGATCGTGAGCACGCGAAAGCGTCGCCCGTCTGCGGTGTGGTCGTGCACGAAGTCCATCGCCCAACTCTCGCTTGGTCTCGTCGCCCGGTTAGCTGCTTGCCGCGGCGCTGCAGCGCACCGCCGACGTCGAGCTCGCCGATGAAGACCAAGTCCCTCCTCGCGGTAGATGCGATAGACGCGCTGGTGATTGACGTCGAATCCTCGACGGCGCAGTACGCGATGCAGGAACCGGTAGCCGTACTTCGGCTTCTGCTGCGCCAACGTAACGAGCGTCGCGCGCAACCGCGGCAGCTCGCTTCGCTGCGGGCGATATCGGTGCGTCGCTCGCGCGACACTCGCGACGCGACACGCGCGGCGCTCGCTCATTCCGAACACCTGCTGCAGGTAGCCCACGACGCAGCGCTTCGCCGCGGGCTTCACCATTTTCTTGAGAGCACCGCCTTCAGTGCTTCGTTGTCGAGCATCTGGTCAGCGAGCAGCTTCTTGAGGCGCGCGTTCTTGGACGCTTCTCGCCCGCCCCACAGATCGACCGCTCGACCGCAGCGATGCAGTTCATTTACCCTATCCCCTGTGGGTCCACGACGCCACGCCGAGCGCCGAGATCAATTTGCCGGCGCGCCAGGGCGATCTCAACAAACTCGGCGTGATGCGCCTCGCGGCGACGGTCGAGCTGCAAGGTCAGACGCGCAGCACGCCGGGGCTCGAGACGAACGAGCGCGACGGGCAGATCGGCGATCGCGTCTTTCGCTATACGTTCCGCAGCGGCGACGAACTTCGCGGGGTGGCTGACCAGCTTCTTCAACGTGGCGTACCTGTTTGGCTCGGCGAACTTCGGCGCGAAGTCGCAAGCCGAGCGCTACATCGGCGCCGACTGCGCCGACATGCTCGTCGCAGGACTCCGTCGCGCGGGTCACCCGATCGAGTACTCGAGCGTCGCGAAGCTCGTCAGCACGCTGCACAAGGTCGCCGGTCCCGTCGAGCTGCCGGCGTGCAAACCCGGAAAGAAGTGCGAGACGACGAACCTCAAGTTCGGCGTCGACGTGCGGCCCGGCGATCTCATCGCGATCGACTACGTCAGCGTCGACGAGCTGCCGCGCAGCTGAGACCACATCGTCGCGGTGATGGCCGACTCGGGTCCAGGCGGCATCCCCGACGGCGTGCTCGGCATCGACGATCTCGTGGCGGACACGGGCGATCGACTCCAAAGGGAGAAGCGCGTGCGCGCTGACTTGGGCTAGGGCGTGGCTGACAAGTAGCTGACGAAGAGCTTTGGATCTTGAATCAGCAGCAAATCGTCGTCGTCCTCGAGATCTTTGTCATCGTCGCCGGTCGCGACGATGCGGAGCTGGCTCTTGTTGCTCTGCGCGGCGCTGCGACCGATGTCCGCGGCGACCTTGTCGCGCAGCTGCGATTCGAATGACGTCCCGGCGATCACGAGGTGGCTCGTCGCGTCCGCGAGCGCGCCCAGGGTTATGGCGTTGTCATCCGTGAAGCTGGTGAGGTAAAGGCTCTCGACGCGGACCGGACCGAGGCCGGCGCCGAACGGATTGCCGTAGAGCTTGGCGCCCGACGTCGTGAGCCGCGCGGCGATCACCGATGGCGCGCCCGTGATCTCTGCCGGCAAGGTGAAGCTCACGAGCGTCGCGGCTTTCGACTTCTTCAGCCACAAGCTCTTGTTCGAGGGAAGCGCCTTGCAGCCAATCGTTGGCGTCCCCGTGACAACCGTCCCCAAAACACACAGGGCTTGAGCCGCCTTGTCCTCTCCCGTCGCCCAGTAGTTCCGTTCTCCGACCCACAGACCCAGCTGCGGATCTTCGTCGATCGGCGGCTTGACCGAGTAGACCGTCCGCGGCCCCAGAGCCAGCCCTGAGTCCGGATCGATCGTTAGCTCTTTGACGTACGGGGTCGTGAACGCATAGACATGCTTGCCCGTCGCGGCGATGGCATTGCCCGCGCGATCGACAGCCGCCGTCTTGTCAAGCTCGAGCGTATACGCCGTGCCGTACGAATACGGGTCGACGAGCGAAACATAGGCGTTCCGCTGCTGCGCGTCCCACGCCACGGTGATCGGCACCGAGCTCGCTCCCGCTTTGAGCGAAAACGCGCTGGTGGTGCCGGTGCCCATCGGCTCGCTGAACGAGAAGCGCATCCCTTGACCCGGATCCGCCAAGCTGATCGCGGCGCCACCATCGTTCAGCGTCGCAATCCCGGCGGAGCCGACCCGCCACATGCCGGCCGACAGTACGGTCGGCTTCGTCGTGTCCGCGGCCGTCGAGAACGCCATCTTGTAGATCGCTGGCGTCGTCGCGGGGAACGTACCCGTCGTCGTTGGCACCAGGTAGGTCGATGGCATCCCGTCGAGCGCGATCGCGTTGGGCTTGATGTCGATGTTGTACCAGGTGCTGGTCTTCAGATTGGCGGAGGGATTAATCGTCACCGTCTTCTTGTCGCCACTCAATGAGACGGCGAACGCAACCTTCGTCGCGATGGACGCTTCTTCGTAGAAGTCGATCGACGTGCTGTTCAGTGTCGCGACGTCGACCGCCTTCGTGAACTCGATCTTGATGTTGTTGGCGACTGGAAAGCCCTCCTCTTCGAACGAGGGCAAGGTCGATTTGATGTCGGTCAGCGGGCTCTGTCCCGTAGTCAGCACATATGACGTCTTACCCGTCAGCCCATTGCCGGCCGCGTCTTTCGCGGCGACCTTGAACGTGTACCCGGTAAATGGCAGCAGGAAGTTTGTGACCGGCACGCAGACCGAGAGACCGACGCACGTCGCCAACGCACCCGTCGCCGTCTTTCCGTCTGCTGCCACAGTCCACCGCATCGGCGCGCCCGGCGTCGTCACGACGGTAAGCGTGCTGGCAGCGATGGCCTCCGAGAATTCGATGGTGAGCGTCGGCTGGACCGAGACATTGGTGCTGGTATCCGTCGGCGTGAACGACGTGATCGTGGGCGCCGTCGTATCCGGGACGGGCACCGTCGTGAAGGTCGTCATCGTACTGCCCGAAAGCGCGACATTTGCCTTGTTTCTACCCACGACGGTCAGCGTGTAGGACGTGTCGTACGCTAGCGTGGAGCTGATCGCGTACGCGACCTGCGTATCGCCGTTGGTCCAGCTCGGCGCGCCGAAGGTCACGCTGGGAGCGAGGCTCACCGTGGTCATCGCGGTATCCATGGGTTGCGAAAACTGAATCTGAATGGTCGGCGTCAGAGGGACATTTCCTCCCGCCGGCGCGGCGTACGTGACGACGGGCGCGACCACGCCGAGATCGGCGCCCGGGAACAAGTCCGGCGTCGACAGATCGCTCGACGGCGTGAGGTCCACCGCGCTCGCGAGATCATCTGGGGCTCGAAGATCGGCTTGAGCCGCTTGCTTCTCCTTGCAACCGGTCAGGGCCACGATCACCAACGCCCAGACCCAGGTCATCCATGCTAGCGAAGCTAGGGAACGGAACACTCGAATCATGCTCGATCTCCTCCGCGAGCGAGTGTGCGAGCCAGGCACCGCCGGCAACATCACCCGATCGGGGGATGGCCCTGGTTCCAGTGTGATCGGATCTTCGGTAGAATCTGGAAACGATGACGCCGACCATCGAGGGAAGCCCCACGGATATTCGGCTCTCCGTGCATCATGAGCTGCTGACCGCCACGCGCAGCTCGGGTGGCTTTTCGTATGCGCTGGCCACGCGCGACAATCGCGTCGTCCCGGTGCCGCTCGCGGCGACGTCGTTTCCCGTCGAGGTTGCGGTAAGTCAGTTCAGGCAGCGGCAAGCGACGCTACTGCCTGCGATTCAGCGGACCATGACGAGAGCCACGCTGCAGCCGCGGTTCTATTCGGCCCGCCAATCGTACGGCCCACGAAGTGGCGCCAACCCGCTCTGGGAGTCGCTCGAGTTCTACGACATCGTAGATCACGCGCGAATGCTCGTCTTTGACGGCAACCGCTTCGTGGCCAAGGTCGGCGCCATCCGACTGCGCGGCGAGCCTGTCTATTCGGCGGCTGACCTGCGCGCGGCGAATCGCCTGGGACGACACATCGCCGCGATGCTCATCACCGCCGAGCGCATCGAGCGCGCATCGCAACCGGAAGAGGGCTGCGACCTGTTGTGCTCACCGCTCGGGCAGATCGAGTACGCGAGCGAGGCAGGGCATCGGTGGCTGCACCATCCCGGACGGCGTGAGTGGATTCGCGATCTGGTGACGGCCGAAGATCGAGGACAGCCGCTCGCACTGCGCGCAGACGTCGAGGTTCGCGTGCTGCGCTTGTCGCGCGCCGCCTCGGTGCGGTACTTGGTGCAACTCACACCCGCGCCCGAGTTCCGAGCGCCCGATACGCACGGTCTCTCGGTGCGTCAGCGAGAGGTCGCCGAGCTACTGGCAGACGGCTGCACCATCGCCGAAGCCGCACGGTATTTGGGCTGCAGCGGTGAGACGGTGCGGACCCACGTTCGCGAGATCTACGACCGCCTCGCGATCGGCTCGCGCGCGGAGCTCAGTCGCGTGCTAGGTCGGCAGTGAGCGGATCATGAAGCGACCTGCTCTCGCTCTCGGGCTCTCGATCGCCCTCACGAACCTCGCGGTCGGCGGACCGCTCAGTCGCGAAGCCCACGGGGAGCTGGGAGAAGATCGACGCCAACTGCTCACGGACGATACGCGAGTCGAACCCAAAGACGAGTCGGTGCTGCCCGCCGCGAAGCGTTACCTCGAAGCGGTCAAGACGAAGCGGCAAGAGCGCGTGATCCCGCAGCTCGCGATCCCCTTTACGCACTGGCTCGCGCGACCGGGCTACTCGCCCGAGTCGAGCGCGTACTGCTTCAATCAGCATCGCTTCGTCGACGAGCACGAGGGAATGCCCGGCGCGCCGACGTGTCAATCGACGGCCTTTGCGGCCTACGTCGATCGGCTGATCGAGGCGCTCACCGCCGAGACCGTCGTCGCGACGTTGGCCGCCATCGAAGCGAAGACCGGGCCGCTCACGGGGCCGTTGCGCTCGTTGTTCCGACGGCTGCAGCACCACCGCTTCGTGGCGCTCAAGATCGACGTGCCGGATGGGCCGATGCGGTTGGTGCTCGCGCTACGCACGAACGGCAGCAAGACCGTCGTCGACGGCGTCTACGCCGAGCTGCCGAAGCACGCGCGGCCGCGCACGCCGCCCAAAGACGGCAAGCCCGTCGCCCCGTTCGAAGAGTAGCGGTCGTTCGATCCCAGTGGTGGGCGACCTGAAGCCGATCCACGAGTTCGACGACTCGAGCGCGCCGGTTAGGCCCACACTCCCCAGCCCCGCAAAGATCCGTCTGTCGATCCGCGATCGCGCCCTACGTCTCGTGCCAGGGATGGGACTCAAGCCCGAGCTGCAGAAGGCGGTAATCGACGCGATCAACGCGAATGCCGACTCATCTACAAGTCTCGGAGCTGCGCTAGATCAGTTCGATCGTGACGGTGCGCCGACCGATCGCCTGCTCACGCTGGTGGACTGGGTAGGCACGCTCTTGGACGTGAATGGTGATGGCCTCCCCGATCTTGTTCTCGCGAAGGGTGCGACCTGCTGGAGCGGCGTGAATCTTCCGACCCTGCAGACCGATCACCAGCCAGGCGGAGCGAGGCCGGTTACCAAGGATTCGGCGGAGCAAATTGCAGCGCAACTCGCGGGCAGCGTTGGGCG
>CAZPEY010000293.1:0-6997 GCA_964585665.1 uncultured Polyangiaceae bacterium
CGGCGGGGATCACGTCAAGGTGCTCGACTTCTCGGTCGCCAAGATGGACACCCCCGACGCGCAGGTGACGCGCGCCGGCATGGTGTTCGGCACGCCTTCCTACATGAGCCCCGAGCAGGGGCGCGGCGCGCAGCTCGATCGCCGCTCGGACGTCTACGCCGTCGGCATCGTGCTGTACGAGATGCTGACCGGCAAGCCGCCGTTCGACTCGCGCATCCCGACGGAAGTCGTGATGATGCACCTGCAGAAGCAGCCCGCGCCGATGCAGGGCGTGAACCCGAAGGTCGCGGCGATCACGATGAAGGCGCTCGCCAAGGATCCGGCCCACCGTCAGCAGTCCGCCGAGGATCTGGCGCAGGAGTGCCTCAACTGCCTGGCCGAGCTCAGCGGTGGCCGAGGGACCCCTGGCGCGGGCGTGCCCGTGACCAGCGCTCCGCCGAGCGGTCATCAAGAGATGAAGACGATGATGGCCGCCGAGGCGCCCAAGATCCCGACGCCGTCGTACGCCCAGTCGAGCTCACCGTTGCCGCCGCCACCGTCGGGCGGAGGCTCGAGCGAGCAGCGCACGATGATGGCGCAGGCGCCCGTCCTGCCGAGCGCGGGCTCGCAGCCCGCCGGCTCCGAGCAGCGCACGATGATGGCCTCAGCACCGGTGCTGCCGCAGCAGCCCGCGGCGATGCCGCAGGCGAGCGCCGAGATGAAGACGATGATGGGCACCGCACCGCCGATCGTCGCCCCGCCACCGCAGATGGCTCCCGGAACGGCGACCGCCGAGCAGCGCACGATGATGGCGCAGGCGCCCGTCCTGCCGACGCCAGCCAAGACCGTCGTCGCCCAGCCGCAGCAGCCGCAGGCGAAGGGCAGCTCGACGGTCGTGCTGGGCGAGCAGTCGCCAGCGATGCCTGCGCCCCGCTCCGTCGCGCAGCCGCCCGCGCCCAAGCCGAGCGGCGGCGGCGCGCTGTTCTACCTGACGTTCATGTTCCTCGGGGTTGGCCTCGGCTTCGCCCTCCACTTCCTCGTCCTGCCCCGGGTCCTCGGACACTAGAACCCTGATGGCGAGCCCCTTCGACGACGACGGCAACGAGGTCGACGACGAAGCGGTCGAGACACCGCGTCCGCGTCGGGCGGCGGCGGCGAGCGCGCGACCGGCGCGCGAGGCGGTTGAGGAGCCTCGCGCCAGCGAGGTCGTCAAGAAGCTCGCCGATCCGATCCTGCTCGGCCTCGAGGCCCGCTACACACGCGTGCGCACGCTACCGATCACCGTCGACACCGTGCTGCGCGAGCCCGCCGATCACGTCACCCCCGAGTCGTGGCGCATCTACCCGCCCGAGCTCCACGAGCGCACGATCTGGAACGCCGATCTGCAGAACGATCTCCATCAGGTCACACCGCAGGCGCTGCTCCGCGATCTGCACCGCCCCGTGCGCAACGAGCCGCGCTCCTACCTGGAGCCGGTCTCGGGCCAGGCGGAGCCGTCTCCTTGGACCTCGTTCGCGCCCGCGCTCGACGTGATGAGACGCGAGCCGTTGCCCGAGCTGCGCGCCAGCACGCTGCTCATGGCCGAGGGAGACGACGCGCGCCGCTACTACTATCGCGAGGACTGGAAGCCGGCCAAGGGCGACGACGAGCCGCGCACCGTGTTCTCGACCTCTCCGATGTTCGAGGACTGGGGCCAGGAGGCCGAGTAGCGGTCAGCCGCTGCGTCAGCCGACCACGCGCAGCGAGCGCTTGCTCTTGCGCTTGGGCGCCGCGACGGCGAGCCCGGTCACCGTCGCTGCGACGTCGTAGTCGGCGAAGCCGGTCACGGTGGCGAGCACACGATCCCCGGCGCGCGGCAGCTCGCTGTCCTCGCCGAGCGAGAGGAAGACGCAGCCGTCGACCTCGGGCGCCTGCCCGGCGTGGCGACCGCGCAGGACGTACTCGCTCTCCTCGCTCGGCCCCTCGACCAGGACCTCGATCTGCTGGCCGACCAGCGCCTTCATCTTCTTGCGCGAGATGGTGCGCTGCAGCCGCATCAGCTCGCGGCGTCGCCGCTCGGCCGTGCGCTTCGGGACGGCGTCGGCGAGCGTCGCCGAGTGCGTGCCCTCCTCGTGGGAGTAGGTGAAGACGCCGACCTGATCGAACTGCGACTCTTTGACGAAGGCGCAGAGCTCCTCGAACATCGGCTCGGTCTCGCCAGGGTGGCCGACGATGAAGGTGGTGCGGATGGACACCCCGGGCACCCGCTCGCGCACCCGCTCGACGAGGCGCCGGATCGTCTTGCCGACGTGGCCGCGCCGCATCAGGCGGAGCATGTCGTCGCTGACGTGCTGGAGCGGAACGTCAAGATACTTGACGATGGTCGGCTCGCTGGCGATGACGTCGAGCAGCTCGTCGGTCGTCGCGCTCGGATAGGCGTAGTGGAGGCGCAGCCAGCCGAGGCCGGGCACGCGCGCCAGCCGTCGCAGCAGCGCTGCGAGCGTCTGCAGCTCGTCGAGATCCTTGCCGTAGTTGGTGAGGTCCTGCGCGACGAGGTTGATCTCGACGGTCCCCGCAGCGACGAGATCGCGCACCTCGGCCTCGATGGACGCGATCGAGCGGCTGCGCTGCTCGCCGCGCATCTTCGGGATGATGCAGAAGCCGCAGGGTCGATCGCAGCCCTCAGCGACCTTGACGTAGGCGGAGGCGCCCGTGGTCATGAGGCGCGGTGTGTGCTCGTCGTAGAGGTACTTGAGGTCGCGCCCGACCGAGTCCTTGTCCGCCTCGCCGCGCAGCGCTGCGACGATCGACGGCATGTCGGAGCTGCCGAGAAAGACGTCGACCTCGGGCATCTCGCGGCGCAGCTCGTCGGGGTAGCGCTGGGTCAGGCAGCCGGTGACGACCAGCTTGCTGCACGAGCCCGCCTCCTTGAGCTTGGCCATCTCGAGGATCGTGTCGATCGACTCTTCCTTCGCCTCGCCGATGAAGCCGCAGGTGTTGACGACGATGACGTCGGCGCCCTCCGCCTCGGGGACGATGCGATAGCCGGCTGCGTCGGACAGGCCGAGCATGACCTCGGTGTCGACGCGATTCTTCGGGCAGCCGAGCGAGACGAAATGGACCTTCTGCGACTTCATGTGGGTGTTTCCGTGAGGCGGAGTAGCGCTTTTTCGTCGGCGAGACAAGCGCCACCGCCAGGCGATGCGCGCTTGTGCGCCGCGCCAGACAGTGCTAACGGGCCCGCCCATGCGAAAGAACTTCGGTTGGGTTGGGCTCGTCCTGGTGATCGCAGCGTGCAGCGGCGGCAAGGTTCCCGTCGAGGACAGCCCGTTCGCGGAGCTGGATCCGGGCAAGGCGGATGGCGCGTGGACCAACGTCAAGTGGCTCGGGGAGCTCGAGGTCGGCGGGGAGCTCAAGGCCTCCTACTCCAAGAAGCCGCGCTACCGCGGCGTCACCTTCGTCGGGCGGCAGGGCGCGGTGCTCGACATCTGGGTGCGATCGAAGACCGGCGATCCGGTCGCGTACCTGCTCGACGACGCCTGGAAGGTGGTGGCGAAGAACGATGACGCCGCCGAAGACGACACCGACTCTCACCTGCACACGCAGATCAACTACAACGGAACGTATCGCATCGTCTTTCGCGACTACGATCTCAAGAGCGGCAAGTTCACGATCAGCCTAGACGGCTCAGTCGACTCGGACGCGGTCGCCGCGGCCAAGGCGACGTACCTCGCCATCGCCACCTCGGACAACGGCCTCGATCCCCACGCCTACACGGGGAGCGTGCCGGCGGGCGTAAAGCAACGCCAGCAGGAGCTCAGCGGCCTCGGCTTCGGCGCGGAGACCTACAAGCTCACCGACGACGCTGGGCAGACGATCTGGGCGCTGACGGTGGTACCGGGCGAAGAGATGTTCACGGTCGATCTGTTCGACGCCGCCGGTACGCTGCTCGCGCACGGCTACTCGGGCGACGGCGGGCCGGACATCACCTACTGGGAGCCGACGCCCTGGGATCCGACGATCCCGCACTGACCCGCGTCGAGGTCCGCCGCGCTACGCGGCGGTCTTGACCGCCGAGCCGACCCCCGGCCGCGGCCCGGAGCGAGGCAGATCGAGCGCGGCGGTGGGAACCCCGACGGCGCCCGCCGCGCCGCGCCGCTTGAGCGCCGTGCCGAGCACGACCGCACCGACGACGGCAAAGCCAAAGCACAGCAGGCGCGCGCCGACCAGGCCGCTCCGATCGACGAGCCAGCCGGCGACCGGCGCGAAGACGCCGAAGGCGAGGCGGCGAAACATCGACTCGACGGAGAGCACCGTCGCGCGCTGCCGCGACTCATGGATCTCGCGGTTGAGCAGCTCCTTGGACAGCGGCGAGTAGATGCCGTTGCACCACGCCTGCACGACGAGCAGCGCCACTCCGACCGCGGCCACCGCCGAGGTCAGGCAGGCGTAGGTCAGACCGAGCAACATCGGCAGGCCCCAGACGAGGCCCGCCTCGCCGATGCGGCGCCGCACTGGCTCGACGGCGAACGCGCCGACCGCCCCGACCACCGAGAGGCCAGCCAGGATCCAGCCAGTGCCCGCGTTCGAGAACCCCACCGACTGCAGATAGGCGGGATGCAGATACAGGCCGACACGCAGCAGCGTGAACGCGAGCAGCGAGAAGATCACCGCAAGGCGCAGCTCCGGCTGGCGGACCACCATCACCGAGGCGCGCAGGATGCCGGCGCCGAACCCCGACCAGACGCCGCGCGGGCTGCGCCGCCGCTCGACGAGCGGCCGCTCGTGCATCGCGACCGCGACGAGCGCCGCGAGGCCGCACACCACCGATGAGGCGGCGTAGGTCAGGGCCAGCGAGCGCTCCGCGAGATACCCGCCTGCGACGAGCGCGAGGCCCGCGCCGAGCAGCTTGCTCGCCGTCGCCGAGCCTTCGCGCATGCGGTACTCGTGGCTGCGTCCGGCCTGCGCCAGGCGATCGTAGAGATACGCAGAGTCGGCTCCCGAGGTCAGCGTCATGCCGAGCGCGAGCAGCCCTTCACCGAGGGCGAACCACCAGAACGACGTCCCCTGGAAGTTCACCAGGCAGCCGGCCGCCATCAGCAGCGCGCCCAGGATCATGGCGCGCCGGCGCCCGAACCGATCGGCGAGCGCCCCCGTCGGGACCTCGAAGACGATCGCGGTCAGGGCGTAGACCGAGTTGAGGAGCCCGATGTGCAAGAAGTCGAGGCCACGGGCGCGAAAGAACGCCACCAGCACGGGCACGAACAGATACGAGGTCGAGAGGAACCGATAGAGATGGAACAGCCGAAGATCGCGACGTAGCCGCGCCTCGGAGAGATCGAACGCCGGGCCGCTCACGTCGCCGGTCGTCGCAGCTGGATCATCGGTCAGGGGAATACGAGCACCTTTTCTTCCGAGTGTTGCGCGATCAGGTTGTCCACGTAGACGAGCGCTGCATCGCGCCGATGTAGAATCGCACTCATTTCGGCTTCGCTCAAAATATTGCTCTCGCCCTTGAGCGACGCGCGCAGCTCCGCGACGCTGAGCGAGCGCAGGCGCTCGACCATGCGGCGCGAGAACTTCTGGCTCTTGCGCAAGAACGACCAGCACTTGCTGTGCCCGGTCGGGTCGAGCTGAAAGCCGAACGTGTTGTCCATGTAGAACAGGATGCGTCCGTCCGTCGAGGTCAGCAGGTTGCCGCCGGAGAAGCGATCCGAGTTGTTGGTCAGCAGGTCGAAGAGGAGCAGGGAAGAGAGCTGCGCCAACAGCCCCGCCTTCTCCGGCGGGAGCGGCTCGTCGATCGTCAACCACCTTGACCACTCTTCGATGCGGTCGGGTTGATCGAGCTTGCTGTCGACGATCACCGGGATCCAGTAGCTGACCTCGCCGCGCGTGAAGCCCTCGCTGTCGAAGATCGTCTCGGCGTCGATCCGCCGGATCATCCAGCGCTGTTCGTCGGCGAGCTTGCCGACGAGGTCATCGCGGTGGACGGTGCGCGCGGTCGCCGGCGGCACGTTGTTCATGCCGAGGATCCGATTGAGGCGATAGGCGGCGATCTCCTTGCGCGGCACCGTCTGTGGGTTGGTCTGCTCTGGCTTGAACGCGGCGCGCGAGCCGTCGGCAAAGTCGAGGCGAAACGAGATGGAGGAGCCGCCGCGGTTGTGCTTGGCCTTGGTCACGTCGCTGCGACGCATGCGCTCGAGGAGCAGCTCGTCGTCGATGCCCATGAACGATCCGACCGACGAGCGCGCCACCTCCACCGGCCCCGGCTCGAGCGGCGCGCGCCGCTCGGGCAGACTGGCGGTGGTCGCCGCCGCCGTCGAGGAGAAGCCGAGCTCCCACCCGTAGCGTCGGTTGAGCTCGTAGCCCCCGGCGACCACGCCCACGCCGAGACCCGCCAGCAGGGCGGACTCGAAGAGGACGTAGCCAACAAGGCGCATCGTCCTAAGTTACCATCCGTCGCTGGCGAAGACAAAATCGCGGCAGCGGACTTTGCCATTGCGGGCCAGGCGCCCCGAAAGTACCCTCGTCGTCGATGTACGTCTGCTCGATGTGTCGGAAGGCGATTGCCCGCGGCGCTCGCTATCAACGCTGCTCGGTGGCCACCTGCAACAGCGGCCGCGTCAAGTTGGTGTTCTGCTCGGTGGCCTGCTGGGATGCTCACCTGCCGACGGCACGGCACCGCTCCGCGTCCGCGATCGAGGAGGTTGCCGGCCAGGAGCGTCCGCCCGAGCGGCCGGTCAAGAAGCCGCCCGGCTGAGCAACATCTCCAAGCCTAGCGTTCGTCGCCCCCGAGATCGCAAGCGCCCGTGTTCGGCGTCCCTTCGAAGTCGAAGTTGAACTTGCCCGTCTCGGTGCCCCAGCACATCAGCGCCTGATTGATCGCCTGCGAGCCCAGGCCGAGGTGGACTCCGTCGAGCTGCAGGGTGGGATCACCGAAGCGCGCGTCCCCCCAGAAACGGGTGTTCATGTCGGCGGCAAACGCGTTGGTCATCATCGATTGGGTGATGAGCTCGCCGTTATTGTCGATGACGGTGTT
>CAZPEY010000294.1:0-6959 GCA_964585665.1 uncultured Polyangiaceae bacterium
CGCGGCGACGGGCGCTGGTGCGGCGACGGGCGCTGGTGCAGCGACGGGCGCTGGTGCAGCGACGGGCGCTGGCGCGGTCGTCGGCGCGGCGCTCGCGATCACGGCAGGCGGTGGCTCGACCGAGCGGCCGCGCGAGAACAGCAAGGCTACGGTCAGACCCGCGGCAGCCAGGCCGCCGCCGACATAGAGGAGCTTGCGCCGCTTGCCAGGGCGTGGGCCCCCGAGATCGAGCTGATCCGTCTCGGGCGTCGGCGTCGCCGGCGCTTCGCCGGTCGCGAACGGCATCGGCGTCGTCTCGAGGATCGGTGTCTCGTCGGTGATCTCACCCTTGGGTTCGCTCGTGGCTGCGCTGGTCGACGGCGGCAGCGGCAGCGGGCGCACCCCGACGACTGGCTCGTCGTACAGCGGCGTGTCATCGAGCGCCTGCGCGATCGCGTCGGCTCCGCTTGATGGCGGTGGCGACGGGGGCAGCGGCAGCGGCGCGGGCGCCATCGCCGTCTTCGCCGCGGCTGGCGCGGGGGGCAGCGACGGCGCAGGCGCCATCACCGTCTTTGCTGCAGCAGGTGTGGAGGGCAGCGACGGCGCGGGCGCCATCACCGTCTTGGCGGCGGAGGGCGCGGGGGGCAGCGAGGGCGCGGGCGCCATCACCGTCTTTGGGGCCGCCGGGGGGATCGCCGGCAACGACGGCGCCGGGGCCATGACGGTCTTCTGCGCCGCGACCGCCGGCGGCGTGACGGGAGGCGGGGCGCTCGTCACCAACCCCGCCGGGATGGGCTCGTCGACGAAGGTGCTCTCGTCCTCGAGCACCGCCGCGAACAGCGCGCTGCTCGGCTCCGTCTTGACGACGGTGGCCTTCGGCTCCCGCGGCGCGCTCGCCGCCTCGCTCTTCGTCGGTCCGTTCGTGCCGGTGGGGGCGGGGCTCGGCCGAGCGGCAGGGACTGGGCCGCTCTCGTCGGCGCTGAACAGCGGCCGCAGCTCGGGCACGGGCTCGCGCACGGAGCTCTCGCTGGCCTCGGGGCTGAGCTTGGGCAGCGGCGCGACGACCGACTGCGCGCTGCGCAGCTTGCCCATCGGGGCGCCGGGCATCGGTGCGGGCGGGATGGCCGGCTTGGCGAGCTGACTGGCGCGATCTGCCTCCATCTGATGGGTCGGCGACCGCGGCGCCGCCGCGCGGGCCGGGGCTGGCTCTCGCTTGGTGCGGCCGACGCGCGTCGGTGCCTCCATCGCGGGGAGCTGCGTGTCCGTGGCGCGGGCGCTGCGAACGATCTTGCCGTTGGCGACGAGGAGCAGGGATTGGCAGCCGGTGCAACGGGTGACCCCGTGCTCGGCGAGCTCGGGCAGGGGCGCGTTGCAGGTCGGGCACACGATCGTGCTCATTTCACCCCTCCCTCCTCGATGCGACCCGCGGCGGCGCGTGCCTGCGCCACCAGCTCTGCGATGCCGCGCTCGGCTGCGAGCTCGTTGGCGAACGTCGCGCTCGCGACCTCGATCGCCTCGCTTCGCTTGCAGTCGAACAGCGTGACCGCGACCTTGAGCTGCCGCGCGCGCCGCTTGGCGCCCGGGCTCAGCTGACTCAAGAGCACGTGGCGCGCACCGAGAGAGTTGCCAACCGCCGCATAGCAGCTCGACGTTGGCTCCACGCACTCAATGGACAGCTGGATCACCTCGAGCGAAGCCTTCGGGCGCAGCACCTCGACGCGCGGGCCGTCGAACGCCGCCTGATCAAGCGCGTGGTTGAGCGCTCGCGCTGCCTTCGGAAAGCTGTCGCTCTCGACGGTGAGGATCGCGAGCTTGTTGCGCACGGGGGCGGCCGGCGCAGGCGCTGGCTTGGCGGTCGTGGTCTTCGACGTCGTTGCGCAAGCAACACCGCCGAGCAGCACCCCGATCGAGAGGAACGAAGCACCAGCGCGCATTGAGCCTCAGGGCTGAAGTAGAGAACCCCGACGTCAGAATAACACAACAACCTGTACCAAGGTAAACGATTCGTTGTGCGGTTTGGGACAGTGACGTTGCAGGTTTTGCAGCCAGAGTGTGCGTTCGCCCGACGCGCTGTCGGGAGGTCGCCTACCCGAAGCCACCCTCGAGCTCGATGACTACTTCGCGGCCTCGACCTGCCGCGCTCCAATCTCGTACGGCACGGTCGAGCTCGCTGCAGACGCGGATCCCGTCGCTGCCGTGCCCTTCCGCTTGAGCGGCTTGCGCGCCAGCGCGATCGTCTGTCCAGCCACGAGCTCGGCGGGCTCGTGTGAGTCAGCCGCCCCGTGATCGACGACCTTGGCGCCCGGCGGAAGCGTACCGTTCTCCCCCAGGCTCGCGCCATTGGGCAGGCTGATGGCCCGGAAGTCGACCTGATCGCCGTGCTGGATCTCGAGCTTGACCCTGCTGCCTGGCTTGAGCTCCGGGCAGATGACGTAGTGGTCGACGTCGTCGAGCGACGAGAAGAAAGCCTTCATGCGCTCGGGGCGATCGCAGGGCAGCGCGATCGCATCGGCGGCGCTGTCGTTCGGCTCGCTCTCCACGTACGCCGGCAGCGGCGCGAACGTCGCGGTCAGCGAGTACCAGTTGACCGGATCGCTCGTCGCTGCCTTGCCTGACACCCAGAGCTCGCGGACGCACAGATAGTAGTCGCCCGCGGCGAGTCGGACGTTGGGCAGCTCCGCGCCGTCCCCCTTGCCGTCCGAGTGCGCCTCGGCGACTCGCGTGCCCGCGCCGTCGTAGAGCTCGAGCTTGAGCTCCATCGTCGGCAGGCCTGTGACGGTCGCCGAGAGCAGGCCGCGCTCGCCGCGAAACTTGAAGTGGTAGTAGTCGCGATCCGACTCCGAGAACGAGCGCGCCTCGCCAACGTGGCCGCGGACGGCGCGCCCCGAGTCGATGAGGTTGGCCTCGCTCGGCGTGTTGTTGGGCTCGCGCTCGATGTCGACGGCGGCGGGCTGCGACTGCTTGTACCAGTACCAGCCACCGACGCCGAGGCCGATGAGCAGCAGCGGCACGATCGAGTACGCGAACAGCCGCTGCCACTTCAGCTTGCGCTCGTACGCGTCGATCTCCTCGCGGCGCAGCGGCTGGACGCTGTCGACGGACGGCGCGCTCTGGTTGCGCGGATCGCTGCCCCGGCGGTGGCTCCCCGTCGGAGGATCGGCGCGCTCTTCGACGGGGATCGCCAGGATCGCGTCGCGCAGCGCCTGCGCATCGGCGAACCGCTCGTCCTTCTTCTTGCTCATCGCCCGCGCCACCACCGCGTCGAGCTCGGGCGAGATGTTCTGCTCTGGAGCGCGCTCGCTCGGCGGCTCCAGCGGGTCATTGAGGTGCTGCGTGAGGACCGCGATCGGCGTCGGCGCGCCGAACGGCGGCGTACCGGTGAGCAGCCGGTACATGAGGGCGCCGACGGCGTAGATGTCAGAGCGTCCGTCGAGGGGCTCGCCCCGGATCTGCTCCGGGCTCATGTAGTACGGCGTGCCGACGAGCGAGCCGCGCGAGGTGACCTCGTTGGACTCCTCCGTGTCCCGCAGCTTGGCGAGTCCAAAGTCAAGGACCTTGACGATCGTCCGACCGTCGCGCGTGCGGGAGACGAGCAGGTTCTCCGGCTTGATGTCGCGATGGACGATGCCGGCCGCGTGCGCCTCTTCGAGCGCGTCGCAGAGCTGGATCAGCAGCGGGCGTGCCTTCACGAAGGATAGCCGCTTGTCACGCTTGAGGATCGAGCCAAGGTCCTCGCCCTTGACCAGCTCCATCACCAGGTAGATGAGGCCGCGCGCCTGCCCGAAGTCGAAGACCTGGACGATGTTCGGGTGCGACAAGCGGGAGACCGCCTCGGCCTCGCGGCGAAAGCGCCTGCCGAGGTCGCCCCGTGGCGACAGCGACGGGTGCAGCACCTTCATCGCCGCCAGCTTGCCCATCGCGACGTGCTCGCAGCGGTAGACGACGCCCATCCCGCCCATGCCGATGCGCTCCAGCACCCGGTAGCGTCCGTCGACGACGGTGCCGAGCAGCGCGTCGGCCTCGTCCCCGGCTCCGTCCTCGGGATTGCTGCCGCTCGCGCCCGAGCCGAGCTCGGCGCTGTCGATCTTCGGCACCGGATCGGTGACGTCAATCCCGTTGGCGAGCCCGCTCGGAGAGGCCGCCGGCATGTCGTCGTCGGTCGGGCGCGGTTCGATGCCGCCCTCGGCGACGCTGACCGCCTCGCCCTGGCGAGACAGCGTCACCGCGCGCATGTCCGCCCCGCAGCGGCCGCAGAAGAAGGTCTCCTCGTCGGCGTACTTGGTCTTGCACTGGGGGCAGATGATCATGGCTGCGGCTTGCTCGAAGGGAGGCTCGCACGGGCGCGCTCCCAGGCTGCGCAGATCTTCGGCGAGGTAGTCGCCTCGTCGCAAGGAAAGTCGCTCTTTCTCTGCAGGAGATCACGAAACACGCCGACGGCCATGTCATCGAGCCCGAGGCTGACCAGCAGCGTCGCGCGCAGCTCGAGCGCTTGCACGAGCTGCTCGTCGGTCGGGATCTCGTCGAGCAGCCCGCGATCGAGCGTGAGGAGGGCTTCGCTGTACAGCCCCTCGCCGAGCGCCTTGCGCGACTGCTCGAGGATGGTGGCGAGGCGCGCCGCGCTCTCGTCGAGCTTCTTGGTCGCATCCGCCGGCGGCAACGCTGCCTTGACCAGCGCCGCCTTGCCCGTCGCTACCTTGCCGGGCTTGAGGCGCAGCGCGAGGATCGGCACGAGCACACGCTCCCCCTTGGGCACGACGGGCGCAGCGCGAAAGTTGTACTCCGCGATGAGCCGGCCCCGATTCGCGTCGCCGTAGTAGAGCTTGGCGATCGCGCTGACCGACTCGGGCGCCTCGGCTCGGTGCGAGTGCTGATAGGGCAGCGCGAGCTCCTGACCCTCGCGCAGCCGATCGGTGATCTTCATGTTGTTGAGCTGCGCGAGGATCGCCGCGCGGCGCTTGTCGCCGAGCTGCTGGCGGGCGATGAGCTCCAGCCGATCGCCGCGCTTGATGCGGTACGAGCTGGCCTGCGGGAGCGTCAGCTTCTGGCCGGCGCGGCACTGGCCGCTCTTGGGCAGGCCGTTGACCCCGATCAAGACCGGCGCCGCGAGCTCGTTGCCGTACAGGGCCTGCGCGACGGTAGCGGCGGTGTCGCCGTCCTTGCAGACGTACGCGACGGCCCTCCCCGTCGGTGCGACCACGACGCAGGCGTAGATCGCCAGCGTCGACAGCAAGCGGGCCGGCGTCATTCGGGCTTGGCCCCCCCCGCGTCGAGGCTCACCTTGAGGGTCGAGAGCTCGCCGGCCCGAACGTCTAGCTTCTTGACCATCGGCGCGAGCTTGGGATGGCGCAGCTCGATCGTGTGCTCGCCCTCGGTGAGCTCGATCGGTTGCACGAGCGGCGTGGTGTCCACGCGGTGGCCGTCGACGATGATGTGCGCCCACGGTGTCACCAGGACGCGCAGCTTGCCGAGCCGGCGCTCCGTCGGCTGGCTGCTCGGCGTACGGCTGGGCGTCGCCGAGCTCGACGGCGTGGCGTGCAGGATCGCGAGGGCCATGCCGATGACGCCGAGGAGGCCCGCCTGCAGGGCGATGAGGCGGCGCAGGCGCAGGGTCGAGAAGCGCTGCCGCCCATCGACGAAGCGGTAGCCCCCGGCCGACGCGGAGCTGAGCTGCGCGGCCGCGTCCTCGATGCTGAGGACGCGCTGATCACGCAGGTAGTGGACGACGAGCGCGCGGTGATCGTAGTCGACCCGGTCGGCGAGAAACCGCTCGAGCGCCATGATGAGCTGCTGGGTCGACTGCCAGCGGTCTTCGCGGCGCTTCTGCAGGCAGCGCTTCAGGATTGCCTCGAGGGCGCGGGGGATCTCGTTGTTGACCCGACGCGGCGGCGGGTACTTGTCGACCCGGATCTTGTGCATCACCGAGCGCTGCTCGTCCTCGACGAACGGCTTCTTGCCGCAGACCATCTGGTAGAGCAGGATGCCGACGGAGAACAGGTCGGAGCGGAAGTCGAGCTTGTCACCGACGATCTGCTCGGGGCTCATGTACGACGGCGTGCCGAGGCCGGTCCCCTGCTCGGTCAGATCGCCGAAGCTCTTGTCGCGCGCGATGCCGAAGTCCATCAGCTTGACGACGCCGTTCTTGGCGATCATGACGTTGGCCGGCTTGACGTCGCGGTGGATGATGCCGTGGTAGTGCGCGTGGTCGAGCGCCCGCGCGACGCCGAGGGCAATGATCGCGGCGACGTCGATGGGGAGCTGGGGCGTGCGCTCGAGGAGATCGAACAGATCGATCCCGTCGACGTGCTCCATGACGATGAACAGCGCCCCGTCCTGGTGCTTGTAGAAGTCGTAGATGTGGACGATGTTCTCGTGCTGCAGCGACGAGACAGTGAGCGCCTCACGCTCGAAGCGGATGGCAAAATGCGAGTCGGCTGCGACGCTGGACTTGAGCGCCTTGACCGCGACGACGCGGTTGAGGCTCTCGTGCAGAGCCTTGTAGATCACGGCCATGCCGCCGGAGCCGATCTCTTCGAGGATCCGGTAGCTGCCGATCCGTTCCAGCATGGGGTTCAAACCGTTGGGCGCAAGTATGCGGAGCGACAGGGCTTTGGTCAAATGTTCCGCGCTTGCGGGGGGGCCGGGTGGAAAAATCGCGATCCGGCCGGTCGATTTTGTGTTGACTCAAACGCGCGGCCGGCGTAGTTCAGCACCTCCTTCGCGGCGCTCCTCAGCAACGGAAACCTCGTCGCTGACGACGCCCACCCGGGAGCCAGAGAATCGGCCTCGGAACCGGCGAAACGGAGCCGGAAAAAAGCGTAGGAACGAAGTTGAAAAAGTAGTTGACAGGGAGGGGCGGTTTGAGCGATTGATTCGCCCCCACCGACAAGCAGCAAGTCGGTCGCTGAAAACTGAATAGTAGGAAGACGCGAGGGTTCGTCGAAGAGAAAGGGGAGGCCAGCCGAAAGGCGGTCGACCCGGTT
>CAZPEY010000295.1:0-6949 GCA_964585665.1 uncultured Polyangiaceae bacterium
TCCGTAGTCGGGTGACGCAGCGAGGAGAGAGTCGCCTCTCCATCCGGCGCCACGACCACGAGTTCGTGGACTAGTGGCGGCCCTGGCGGAGGCCGTACTTCTCTTGCAGGTGCTTGGCCTGCTCGTCGTTGGTGAGCACGATGAGGTAGTCGTCGGCGAGGATCTTCTCGCTGCGCTTCGGGTTCGACAGGATCTCGAACTGCTCGCCCTGCTTGCGGCCGAGCGCGACGAGCAGCGGCCCGTCAATCGCCTCGAGCTCGCCGCGCACCTCGCCGACCGAGCGACCCGCGAGCGGCTGAGCGCGATACTGCTGGAGATCGAAGCCGTCGTCCGCCGCCGAGGTCACGTCCTCGACGAACTTGGCGACCTCGGGCTCGAACGCCGCCGACGCGACCAGGCGCCCCGACAGCTCGTTGGGCGACGCGACGTACGTGACGCCGCTGGCCATCAGGGTCTGGCGCAGCTCCTCGCGGGACAGCGCGACGACGACGCGCGGCTTTTGCGACGCTTGGCGCATGTTGAGCGCGGTGATCAGGTTGAGCGTGTCGTCCATCGAGGCGACGACCGCCGTCTGACACTCGCCGAAGTTGACGCGCTCGTTCAAGAACTCGGCGGTCGCCTCGCCGCTGGTGACGAACAGCAGGTTCGCCGGCCCGAGCTGCCGCGCCATCGGGATGTCTTCGGGGCGGTCGCAGATCAACGCGACCTTCTCGCCGGCGGCGATGAGCTCGATCAGGCTCACGCGCACCATCGGCGAGAAGCCAAACATCACCACGTGCTCCTTCATCTTGGTTCCGAGCAGACCTGCCTCTTCCATGCGCTTTACCTCGAGCACCGCCTCGTTCACCGCGGCGAGCAGAAAGCCGACCGTGGTCAGCGTAAACAGGATGAAGGTGCCAGTGACGATCTTGCCGGGCCAGCTGATCGGATAGAGATCGCCATAGCCCGTCGTCGAGATGGTGACGACGCCGAACCAGATCGTGTCGGCCCAGTGGGGGAACTTCGTCTCGGGCAGGCCATGCTCGAGCGCCCAGAGGAGCGTCATCATCCCGAGGAACACGCCGAGGTAGATCGGGCCGATCTTGCCGAGTCGCTGTCCGAGCACATGCCGCCACAGTTGGGCCTTGCTGTGGATCCCCTTCGTCGCCATGGCGCGGACTGTAGCGAAAAAAGAGCGCGGCCGAAACCCGGAGCGGCTAGCGAGGCGTGATCGTCAAGTGGGCGGTGTCGCCGGGCCGGGTCATCGCCACGGCCACGCCTGCTGCGACGCCACCGACGACGACGATGCCTGCCGCGACGGCGCCCCACACCCAGGCGCGGCTCTTCTTGACGACCTTCTCGGCGCGCACGGCGATCGACAGCGGTGCGAGGCTCGATCCGTCGGCGGCGCTGATCTCCTGGTTGGCGCCCAGCGCCTTGACGTAGTAGTCGAGGCCGGGCTGGATCACCGACATGCCCGGGATGACGAGCTCAGCCTCGCCGTTCTGATCGGGCTTGACGCCGGCCGTCGAGAACTCGGTCGTGCCCTGCTTGCGGTAGTACAGCTCGACGCGCGTCGTGCCCGACGGCGCAAGGACGCGGATGACGACCGGCTGCCCGGCGCGGGGCGCATCGCTCGATCGCTTGGAGTTGAGCAGCGGCAACGACGTGGCCCCCCCCGCGACCGAGAGGCTGGCGCGCGCCTCGTCGAAGGTCGAGCGCACCTTGGGCGAGAAGGTCCGATCGAGCTCGTAGTCGGGGTCGACGCGCAGCAGGTTCTCGAAGTCGCGGCGCGCCTGCTCGGGCTCGCCGAGCGCGATGTGCGCCAGCGCCTGCGTCCGGAAGAGGATCAGCCGCTCGGTCTTGGTGAGCGTGCCCTCCTGCTGCGCCTTCTCGAGGAGCTCGATGCTGCGCACGTAGTCGACCTCTTCGAAGGCATCGAGCGCCTTGCGGAGGATCTCGCTCTCGACGCCGGGATAGCGCTTGGGCTCGGGCGCGGCGACGGGCGCGGGGCGCTTGGGCTTGGCGTGGGCCGGAGCGGGAGAGAGCGTCGTGAAGCAAAGCAGCGGCGCGGCGCACAGAAGCAGCATGCCGAGCGCGCGGCCCTGACCACGGCGGGCGAGGCGGACCATAGACGCTTCATCCTATCGCTCACCGTGGGCACCTGGCAAGGCCCGACGGTTGCGAAGGTTGGCCACTCCAGAGTACGATAATCATGGAGCTTCTATAAATATGCTGCGGCGGTGGCGGTCTTCGACTTTGGCGCTCGCGCTCGTTGCGTGCGTCGTGGTCGCTATTTCGTCGACGGGTTGCAAGCAGGGCACGACGCGCCCCTGCATGACGATGGGCGGCCACAGCCAGCTCGTCGACGAGGCGGCAGCGTTGCGCGTCGAGGTTTACGACGGCAGCGTCGCCTGCCCAGCGCTCACGGGTGGCAAGCCGCTCGTCGATCAGGTGTTCGCCAAGGGCACGCCGATCGCGCTCGACGTCAAGGCGGGCAAGCGCACCATCGTGCTGACCGCCTACTCGGACGCGGGCGCGACGCAGCCGATCGGTCGCGCCTGCACGACCGCGAACCTCGGAGGCGGCGACTCGCTGTGCTTCGATCTGACGGTCGAGCCGGTCGGCACCAGCGACGGAGGCGCCGATCTGGCGGTGCGCGATGGTGGCGGCAAGGACGGCGGCGCCGATCTGGCGGTGCCGGGCGATCTTGGCGGCGAGGCCGATCTGTCCGTCGAGCCGATGCCCGATCTGCTGATCGAGAATCCGGATCTGTTGCCCGTCCCCGATCTACTTCCCGAGTGCACGATGAACGAGCACTGCGGCAGCGTCGACCTCATCTGCTGCAACAACAAGTGCATCAGCGGGAAGACGCTGACCGACTGTGGGAGCTGCGGCGCGGTGTGCGGCTCGGATCAGGCCGCGCCGAGCTGCGCGACGGGTACCTGCGTGCTCAACTGCACGACGGGCTTCGACGACTGCGACGGCAACAAGGCCAACGGCTGCGAGGCGAACCTCAACACCAACACCAGCCACTGCGGTCAGTGCGCGCGCGCCTGCTCGACGACGCAGGCCCTCGCGCTCGCCTGCACCGACGGCAAGTGCACCTCGACCTGCAACCCGGGCTACGCTAACTGCACGCAGCCGACCGCGCCGGTCGCGGACAACGGCTGCGAGATCTCGACGACCACGTCGGTGAGCAACTGCGGCGGTTGCAACAACGTCTGCACGACGGCCGCCAACAACACCGCACGGAGCTGCGTCGAGCCGGGCACCTGCCAGTACACCTGTGCGACCAACCGCCAGGACTGCAACGCCGCGACGGCGCCAAACCTCGACGGCTGCGAGTGCGAGGGCGGCGGTTGCTGTGGCACGGGCTGCCAGACCAAGCACGACAATGGCACGGGTCAGAACTGGTACGACTGCGTCGCGCTCGACACGTTCGACATCACACAGGCCAAGGCCGCGTGCAACGCACTCGGGCTCGCGTCGTGCTACGAGACGCAGTGCTCGACGGACGGGGCCTCGGGCGTGATCTGCGCCAAGTCGACCGATCAGTGCGCCTGCTGGCAGTACGCGGCCAGCAACGCCAACAAGGCGCAAATTGGCCGCGTCTATTGGAACACGAGCTGGAACGGTTGCTTCTGTCCGAGCGGCTCGGCGGCGCAGTGGCATTGAGATGAACGAGCCGACGCTCCTCGGAAAGAAGAAGGCCGAAGGCCTCGTTCCGGGATCGCGTCTCGGTCGTTACGAGATCGTCAAGCGCATCGCCACCGGCGGCATGGCCGAGCTCTTCCTGGCGCGCACCGTCGGCCTGATGAGCGTCCAGCAGGTCGTCGTCATCAAGCGCATCCTGCCGCAGCTCGCGTCCCAGAACGAGTTCGTCGAGATGTTCCTCGACGAGGCACGCATCGCCGCGACGCTCCAGCACCCGAACATCGTCCAGATGCACGACGTCGGCGAGGAGAACGGCAACTACTACATCGCCATGGAGTACCTGCACGGCGAGGACGCGCGATCGATCATGGTCGCGACGCTCAAGCAGCAGCGGCGGCTACCGATGCCGGTCGCGCTGCACATGGTGGTCGGCGTGGCGGCGGCGCTGCAGTACGCGCACGAGAAGGTCGACTTCGACGGCAAGCCGCTCAAGATCGTCCACCGCGACGTGACGCCGCAGAACATCGTCGCGACGTTCGACGGCAACATCAAGCTCGTCGACTTCGGCATCGCCAAGGCGTCGAACCGCCTCAACGAGACGCGCTTCGGCACGCTCAAGGGCAAGGTCGCGTACATGAGCCCGGAGCAGTGCACCGGGCAGCCGCTCGACCGCCGCAGCGACATCTTTTCGCTCGGCATCGTGCTCTTCGAGCTGACGCTGTCGCGGCGTCTGTTCCGCGGCAAGAGCGACTTCGAGATCTTGAAGAGCATCGTCGAGGAGCCGATCCCGCGTCCGACCGCGATCGACGCGCAGTACCCACCCGAGCTCGAGCGCATCGTGCTCAAGGCGCTCACCCGGGATGCCGCGGGCCGCTATCAGACGGCGCGCGAGCTGCAGATCGATCTCGAAGAGTTCGCGCGCAAGAACCTGATCGCGCTCGGCGCGACGACGACCTCGGAGTTCGTCTCCGAGATCTTCGGACGCAAGCTCGAGGCGTGGCGCGAGGCGAGCACCAAGGGCAAGAGCCTGATGCAGATCCTCGAGGAGCAGCCCGAGGTGACCCTCGACGAGGACGAGGTCGTCGAGCTCAGCCCCGAGGATCAGTCGGCGGTGCGGCGCGCGCACGCCGGACGCGCCGCGCTGCTCGAAGAGATCGAGCGCAAGAAGCGCGCGATGGAGCCCCTGGACGAGGAAGAGCTCGCGGCGCTCGACACGACCGCGCCCGTCGACAAGATCCCGCGCCGATCGCTCGGGCTGGCGATCGGGATCCCCTTCCTCGCCTCGCTGCTCCTGGTCAGTGTGTATCTGTGGCGCTTGCCGCACCCGAGCCAGGCGACGAAGCCGTCGCCGCCGCCGGCGAGCGAGGCGCCGGCGCCCGTCGCCGCCGCGCCGCCTGTGCCCGTCGTGGAGGCGAAGAATCCGTCCGAGCGGGCCGAGCCGGCCGAGCCCGCCGAGCCAAAGCCCCCGGCCGAGCCACCGCCCGCCGAGCCTGCGGCCGAGGCTGTCGCGGAAGCGGCGGCCAAGCCCAAGCCGACGACCGCCAAGCAGGAGCGCATGCCGGCGCGCCGCATCGCCAAGGGCCGCGAGAAGCAGCGTCCGCCGAGCGCCGAACCCGCCGCGGGCGGCGTCGGCAAGCTGATGATCGCGAGCAAGCCGTGGGTCAACGTCACCATCGACGGCAAGAGCTACGGACAGACGCCGCTCGGCGTCGAGCTGCCGGCCGGCACGCACACGATGCTCGTCACCAACCCGGAGTTCTCGATCAAGCGCACGATCTCGATCTCGATCAAGGGCGGCGAGATCTTGCGCAAGAAGCTCGACTTCTGATCGCCGAAACGCGCCCCAAAGAGGGCCGTTAGACACCCCTGCTCTCCAAAAGTTCCCGTCGAGAAATCGCGAAATTCTCGGAACCTGCGCTGGCGCCGCGCTGTCTTTCCCTGTGACCGCAAGCTCACTTCAACGCGCAGCCCGGAGGCAGCCATGCAACGCTCCATGCAGACGCTCGAGATTACCATGTCGTTCGATGGGGCGGTGCTCGACGTGCACAACCTCGACGGCGACAAGCACCCACACTTCACGATCGGCAGCGAGGCCGGGTGCGACGCGATCGTCCCCGAGCTGGCGCCCGTCCGCCTCGCGGCCTGGGACGGCGTCAACGCGACCGTCTTCGTGCCGGACGGGGCGCGGCTGTTCGTCGAGGAGGGCGCCGCGCTGCGCGAGGTCGACGTCGCTGCGCAGCGCGCCCACCCGGTGCGTCCGGGCACGCGTGCGGTCGTCGAGCTGGGCACACAGCTCTTCGCGCTGCGCATCATCGATCGCGCGGTGGTCTGCCCGCCCGGCTCACGCCTCGACTGGCGCACCGAGGCGCCGACCGCGATCACCGGCGTCGCGGCGCTGCTCCTGCTCGCCGCCGCGTTCGCGGTGCCGCCCGAGCCGCGCACCCTGGCGCTCGACCCCGATCTGCTGCTCCGCCGCGCGACCTTCGAGGTCAAGCCCAAGCAAGAAGAGGACAAGCCGCTCGCGATGGTCGGCAAGCCGGGTGGCGCCGAGCGCGCCGCGGGCAAGAACGGCCGCGCCGGCGAGAAGAGCTCCAAGCTCAAGCAGTGGAGCCCGCCAGCCCGAAACGGCGTCGCGTCGGGTGACATCAAGCTGATGGCCAACGAGCTGGCGCAGAAGAGCGGCGTGCTCGGCCAGCTGAAGGCGCTCGAAGGCTCATCGACCGGCCTGGTGTTCTCGCGTCAGTCGGTGTTCGGCGATCCGGCGTCGAAGGCGATGGACGGCCTCGTCGCCACCGACGCACCGACGGGCTTCGGCAACGGCGGCATGGGCGACGACGGCGACGGCCCTGGCGGCGGCGGCAAGAGCCTCGTCTCGATCGGCCTCGATCGGCTGCCGACCGGCGGCAAGTTCGGCCCCGGCGGGCCGGGGGGCGACGGCCCTGGCATCAAGACCAAGCTGCGCGAGCACAAGACGCAGGACGTCGAGCCGCAGTTCACCCCCGGCGACGTCAAGGGTGGCCTCGACAAGGAGATCATCCGCCGCGTCATCCGTCGCCACATGAACGAGGTGCGCTTCTGCTACGAGCGCCAGCTGCTCTCGGACAACCAGCTCGCGGGGCGCCTCAAGGTGCAGTTCACGATCAACGCGAGCGGTCAGGTGATCACCTCGATCACCGAGCAGTCGATCGGCAACGTCGCCGTCGATCGCTGCGTCAACGAGGCCGTCCGCCGCTGGGAGTTCCCGCGCCCGTCGACGAGCCTGGTGTCGGTCGGCTACTCGTTCTACTTCAAGGCGGCTGGCAACTAGTACGAC
>CAZPEY010000296.1:0-6909 GCA_964585665.1 uncultured Polyangiaceae bacterium
CTAGAACGCATCTCACTGCCCTGACCGAGCGGTTCGCGGCCCGTTTTGCGCCTGGCAAAGCGCGAGCGAGGAGAATACCTCGACGGTATTTGACGAGCGAGCAACGCAGCCAGGCGCGAGATCCGGCCCGAAACGCGACGGGAGGCGTTGTGAGATGCGTTGATGCGTTCTACGCCGCCAGGCGGGCGCGTCGGCGCAGGACGACGAGCAACAGCGCGCCTACGACGAGCGACGCAGCGCTCTCGACCGGATCGGGCACCGCGCTGCAGCCCTTCTTCTTGGCCGCGCAGACGGAGCGCCCGTCGATCTTCTGGCACGAGAAGCCCTTCTCACAGCTCGTCTGCGCGTCGCACGACGTCGAGCACATCCCGGGCGCGCTGCCCTTGCCGGGCAGGCAGACGTTCGAGCGACAATCCGCGTCGGCGGAGCAGGCCTCGCCGAACTTGGCCTTGCGCGGATCGGGGCCGCCCTCGACCCAGGGCTCGGCGCCCGCCATCTGGAAGCCCATCAGGATGAAGTCCTTGTACGCGTCGGTGCGGGTGTAGATGTTCTCGGTGACATAGCCGTCGGCGTCGAGGCACTGGGTGTACGGCGGATCGGTGTTGGGGTTGTACGGGTGGCCGTTGCCGCCGCGCGAGACGACGCCGATCACCGCCTTGGTCGTCTCGGCGAACGCCGGGCCGCCCGAGTCGCCCTGGCAGATGCCCTCGCCGATCGCGAACTCGTGCGCGCCGAGGCCGACGAGGTCGTTCGGACCGACGATGGTGATCGGGATGTCGTCGCGCTTTCTGCGGATGAGCGCGTCCGAGTCGTTGGCCAGGCCCCAGCCGACGGCGCGCACCTTCTCGTCGACGACGGGCGGCGTATCGAGGCGGATCTGCGCGATCGGCGCGCCGGGGATCTGCCGATCGAGGACGAGCAGCGCGATGTCCGAGTCGCAGAGGTTGTCGTTGCCGAGCGTGATGAGCTGCATGCCGTTGGCGGCGAACGTGAAGCTGAGCTCGGGTCCGAGCAGGATGCGCAGGTTGCCCGGCGCGTAGTCGGAGACGACGCCGCCACCGACGATCGGCGTGCCGTCCGACGAGCAGGCGATCGGCGACTCCTCGACGGCGGAGACGCAGTGGCGCGCGGTGAGCACCAGGTTGGACGCGATGAGCACGCCCGAGCACGCGCCGGCGAACTGCCCGCTGTCGGTGAACAGGCCGATGCCGACCGCAGCGTCATCGTCGGCACCGGAGGGCTCGCCGTTGATGATCGCGCGCTGCGAGTCGTCCACCGCGGGTGGCGCGGCGCACGCGGTGAGGCCGAGCGCGACAAGGAGGCTAGGGACGCGACGGAGGCGAGACCTGGTCGGCGTGTGCATGGGCGGGACTAGAGATCAGCGCCGCCGTCAAAGTCAACTCTCGCTCGTCGACTCCTGCGAGCGCAGCGTCGCGCCGATCAGCTTCCACAGGACGCGCGCGCCGACGTTGCCATCCCACTCGTCGCCGTTCGGACCGGGCGCGACCTCGGTGAGATCGAAGCCGACGATCTTGCGGCCCGAGCGCACGAGGGCAAGCAGCAGGAACTGCATCTGGTGGAACGACAGGCCACCGGGGACCGGGGTGCCAGTGTTCGGGCACAGCACCGGGTCGAGCCCGTCGATGTCGAACGACACGTAGACCTTGTCGGTGAGCGACTCGATGATGCGGTTGCACTCGACCGACCACGCCTCGCCGACCATCCGCCGCTGCGCCATCTCGGCGTCGAAGAAGCAGTTGATGCGCTGGGCGTAGTCCTCCTGGAAGCGCCGCTCGCGAGTGCCGCAGTCGCGGATGCCGACCTGGACGAGCTTGCGGACGTCGAGGCGGGTCATGACGTTGTGGAAGATCGACGCGTGCGAGTAGGTGAAGCCCTCGTAGGCGGCGCGCAGGTCGGCGTGCGCGTCGAGGTGCAGCACCGAGAGCGCGCTGTGCCGCTTGATGTGCGCGGCGATGGCGCCGAACGAGACCGAGTGATCGCCGCCGATCGTGCCGACGATCTTTCCTGCGTCGATCCAGGTGCCGACCTCGGAGTCGACGAGGCGGTTGACCTTCTCGGACAGATCATTGACGCGCTTGAGCTTGGCCCCGAGCTCCGGGTGCCCGTCGATGCGGCCGCCCGCCTCGAGGATCGGCTGTGCCAGCCCTTGCGCCTCGGCGTTCCACGCCAGGTAGTCGGGGTTCTCGTCGAGCATCACCACGCCGTGCGTGTAGAAGTCGCCGTACTCGAAATCGTGGAGATCGACCTGCCGCGAGGCGGCGAGGATCGCGGCTGGCCCCTTGGCGGTGCCGCGCCGGTACGAGGTGGTCGCGTCCCACGGGACGGGCAGGAGCACGACCTTGGCGTCGTCGACCGTGTTGGGAAGTCCGTAGATGCCGCTGTCGGACGAAGCGGCGGCGTCGGGATCGAAGTCGTGCGGCATGGCGACGGGACGTTACCGCAGAAAGAAATACACCACCACTCCCGTCACCGAGACGTAGAGCCAGATCGGCAGCGTCACCCGCGCCACCTTGCGATGCACGGCGAAGTTGCCCCGCCCCGACAGGTACATCGTCGTGAGCACGAGTGGCACGAGTGGCAGCGACAGGAGGACGTGCGAGGCGAGGACGAAAAGGTACAGCGGTCGGAAGTCCCCGACATAGCGGCGGTCGCCGTGCAGGTAGTGATACACGAGGTAGCCGACAAGGAAGGCGAGCGAGGCGCCGAACGCGCCCAGCATCAACGCCTGGTGTTGCCGTCGCTGTCCGGCGCGAATCGCCCGGAAGCCGAGGACGAGCAGCACCGCCGCGATCGCGTTGCAGCCGGCGTAGGTCGCCGGCAGAAACGACACGTCGACGCGGGCTGGCGCGGCTCGCCGCACCACCAGCAGGTAGGCGATGACGGCCAGCGCGCTCAGGCTCAGCGCCGCATTGAAGACGAAAAAGTTACGGTCCTGCTTGTCCCTCACGCTGCTCACGACGCGCAATGTGCCGCCACCGGTGGCGCGAGGCAAGCCCGCTCGCTCAGCGACGGCGGAGCGTGAGCTTGACGCTCTCGGGGCGAACCTCGGCGGCGACGCCCGCTGGCAGGCCGCTCGGCACGAGCCGCTTCTGCGTGGTGCCGGGGCCCCGCGTGTCCTCGAGGGCCGCGTCGATGGAGAGCGCCAGCCGCTCGGGGCTGATCCCCTCGAGCACATCGGACGGGCCGCGCAGGATCACCTTGGCCTCGGCGGGCTGCACCACCGCCTCGTGCTTGGTGAGGCCCGCGATCGCGATCGGCACCTTGTCGAAGACGCGCTCGACGATCATCGCCTTGACCTCGGCGTCGATCGCGATCGTCGCGCTGCCCTCGACGCTGGTGAAGCGCGGCAGGTTCTCGAGCGCCACCTCGCCATGCACCGGGCTGGTCGCGCCGGTCATGCGCAGCGGGCGCGTCCGCACCCGACGGAGCCCCTCGAGCGCCGACTGCGCGCCCTCGATGCGGATCGTCGACGGCGTCGCGGTCACCTTGGCGACGCGGTAGCCGTCGGCGGGCTCGCCCTCGAGGATCGGCTGGACCTGCACCTCCTTGCTCACCTTGGGCTGGAACTCGAGCTGCGTGTCCGACGGGCTGATCGCCGAGACGCGCACGCCGGCCGGCACCTTGACCAGGCTCTCGTCGAAGTGGAAGTTGCCGCCGCGGTGGAAGCCGAGATCCACCTGAATCGGATCGATCTCGCGATCCGCCAGCCGCTGCAGCCGGGTCCACGGCCCGCGCAAGGTGACGCGCACCTCGTTGACCGGGTTGACGACGAGCACGCGATCCTTGGGCAGCGAGTAGACGACCTTGACGTAGACCGCCGAGGACGCGTCCTTGTCGGTGCGGACGAGCACGAACAGGGTGATCGCGATCAGCAGCGAGACGACCTTGAGCGGCAGCTCGTCGAACAGCGCGCGCAGAGCGAAGCTGCGCTTGTTCACGACGCCTCCTTGGCCTTGTCGGCGGCCTCGGGCTTGGGCGTCGCCTCGGCGGACGGCGCGGACGGGGGCTCGGGCTTGGCCTCCGCGCCGGCTCGCTCCTCGATCGTGGCGTCGGTCGCGTCGCTCGGGCGCGCCGGGTCGATGATCTTGTGCTGCCGCGAGATCGACGGCGGCGCCGCCGCGGGGCGCTGCGCGCTCGGCCGCTGCGGAGGCGGCGTCGCGCGCTCGCGCTTCTTCTGGAACAGCCCGAGCAGCGCCTTGCGCAGCGAGCCCGCGTCGAGGTTGTGCGCGATGTTGCCGCCGAAGCACAGGCCGATCGAGCCGCGCTCCTCGGAGACGACGATCACCACCGCGTCCGTCTCCTCGGTGATGCCGATCGCGGCGCGGTGGCGCGTGCCGAGCGACTTGTCGATGCGCGGGTTGGCGGTCAGCGGCAAGACCGCGCCGGCCTGCGCGAGGCGCAGGTTCTTGATGATCACCGCGCCGTCGTGCAGCTTGTTCTCCGCCTCGGGCAGGAACAGCGTCACCAGCAGCTCTTCGGTGACCTTGGCCTCGAGCGGCACGCCCGGCTCGTTCAAGTAGTCGACGAGATCGGCGTCGCGCTCGAGCACGATGAGCGCACCGATGCGCGCCACGGCGAGGCGCTCGGCGGCCTTGACGATCTCCTCGAAGACGTAGGTCTCCTCGTACTTGCGGCCGCGCCCGAACAGGTTCTGCCCGACGCGCATCAGGCCGCGCCGGATGTCGGCCTGGAAGATGACGATGAAGAAGATGATCGCGTAGTTGATCAGGTGATCGAGGAGCCAGGTCACCGTCGTCAGCTCGAACGTCTTGGCGGTGAAGAAGCCGAGTCCGACGAGGACGAGGCCGATCAGGATCTGCGCGGCGCGCGTCCCCTTGATGAGGAGCAGCGCGCGATAGACGACGTAGTAGACGATCGCGATGTCGATCGTCGCGGCGATCCAGTCGCGCAGGCGAAAGCCGCCGAGCAGCGTCGCGAGCCACGCCTTCATGCCGCGGCTCGCTCGGCCGCGTAGAGCGCCTGCCCGACGAGCAGCGCGTCCCGCTGTGAGGCCGGGTCGTGCACCCGGATGAGCGCGGGCACCCGCGCCGCGACGAGGGCCGTGACCGCCGCCGTCGCTCGATCGCGCTCGCCAGGCGGGCGATCGACGAGCGCGCCGAGGAAGCCCTTGCGCGAGGCGCCGATCATGAGCGGACAGCCGAGCGCCGCGAGCCGTGGCAAGGCAGCGAGCAGCGCCCAGGAGTGCTCCGGGTGCTTGCCGAACCCAAGGCCCGGATCGAGGACGATCTTGTGCGGGTCGATTCCAGCACGTTCGGCTGCGCGGCGCCGCTCGTCAAGTTCCTTGACTACCTCGCCGACCACGTCGTCGAAGCGCACCGCCTGCATCATCGTGGCCGGTGCGCCGCGCAGGTGGCCGAGCACGATCGGCACTCCGAGGCGGGCGACGGTCGGCAGCATCGCCGCGTCGAGCAGCCCGCCCGAGATGTCGTTGACCAGCACCGCGCCGGCCGCGACCGCGGCCACAGCGGTCGCCGCGTGGTACGTATCGACGGACACGTCGTAGCGCGGGGCGAGCGCGGCGATCGCCGGCAGGATGCGCGCCTGTTCCTCCTCGGCCGTGAGGGGACTGGCGCCGGGCCGCGTCGACTCGCCGCCGACGTCGAGGAGGACCGCGCCACCCGCCGTGAGCGCGGCGGCGCGCCGCTGGATCTCCTCGATGGACGCCTCCTGTCCCCCGTCGGAAAACGAGTCGGGAGTCAGGTTGAGGACGCCGACCAGCTGCGCGCGCTGCCAATCGAGCGTCCCGTGCGGAAGACGCAGCGATGCCATGCCCCACCTCGGAGCCTAGCACAGCGACCTGGCAGAGCGATTAGGCCTTTTCGGGCTCGGGCAGGGGCGGCGCGAACAGCGGCGGGGGCGACTTCTTCTCGGCGGCGGCCTTGGCGTCCGGGGTCTTCTGCGCCACCGGCGGAGGCGGCGGCTTGCGATCGATCTTCTTGCCAGACAGCAGCGCCTCGACCTCGGCAGCGTCGATGGTCTCGAACTCGAGCAGCGCCTCGGCGATCGCCTTGAGCTGCTCGATGTGCTCCTCGATCAAGGTCCGCGCCCGCTGGTAGCCCTCGGTCACGATGCGGCGGATCTCCTGGTCGATGGCGCGCGCGGTCTCCTCCGAGTAGTCCTTGGCCGAGCTGATCTCGCGCCCCAGGAAGACCTGCTCCTCCTTCTTGCCGAAGGTCAGCGGGCCCATCTTCTCGCTCATGCCCCAGTCGCAGACCATGTGCCGCGCCAGATCGGTCGCGCGCTCGAGGTCGTTGCCCGCGCCGGTGGTGAGCTGGCCGAAGATCAGCTCCTCGGCGATGCGGCCGCCCATCATCATCGAGATCGTGCACTCGGCCCACTCCTTGGAGAGGCTCAGGCGATCTTCGTCGGGCAGCGTGTGCGTCGTGCCCAGCGTCGGGCCGCGCGGGATGATCGTCACCTTGTGCACCGGGTCGCCGTGCTTGAGGAGCTTGGCGATGAGCGCGTGGCCCGCCTCGTGATACGCGGTCGTGCGCTTCTCGCGATCGGAGATCACCATCGACTTGCGCTCGGGGCCCATCAGGACCTTGTCCTTGGCCTCCTCGAAGTCGCGCATGTCGACCTTGTCCTTGTCGCGGCGCGCCGCGAGCAAGGCCGCCTCGTTGACCAGCGACTCGAGATCGGCGCCCGAGAAGCCCGGCGTCGCCTTGGCGATGATCTCGAGCGAGACCTCCTGCCCGAGCGGCACCTTGCGCGCGTGCACCTTGAGGATCCCCTCACGCCCCTTGACGTCGGGGCGCGACACGATGATGCGCCGATAGAATCGGCCCGGCCTCAGGAGCGCCGGAACGAGGACGTCGGGGCGGTTGGTCGCAGCGACGAGGATGACGCCGGCGTTCGACTCGAAGC
>CAZPEY010000297.1:0-6842 GCA_964585665.1 uncultured Polyangiaceae bacterium
GCGGGCTGTTCTTTGGCACCAAAGGTACGTCGCGCACCGTCGGAGCGGTGCTCGCGGGTGCGGGCGAGCCGTTCATGATCAGCGGCACGGTGGCGTGGATCCTCGGCATGCAGCGCAGCCCGATGGAGACGCGCTAGCGTCACATCTTCGCCATGTCCGCTCGCTATCCTGACGGGATGACGGTGCGGGGAAGAGCCTCCTACGGAGCCATTTTCGTTCTGCTGTTCGCTGTCGAGCTCGCGATCGCGATCTTCGTGCACGATCGCTTGATCCGTCCCTTCTTCGGGGACGTGCTCGCGGTGGTGGCGGTCTATTGTGGCCTGCGCACGGTGTTGCCGATCGGCGTGCGCGCCGCCGTGCTGTCGGCCTTCGGCGTCGGGTGCGTGCTCGAGCTGTTGCAGCTCCTCGACGTCGCCGATCGCCTGGCGCTAGGACCGGTCGCGCGCGTCGTGATCGGGACTACGTTCGATCCAGGCGATCTGGTCGCCTACGCGGTCGGGGCTGCGATAGCGCTCGGCGTGGAGCAGCTCATCGACTGGCGAGGCCTGGCGGACGCTCGTACACGGCCGCGCTCCACACCGACGGTGCGAGGGCGCGATCGGCGGGCAGATCGAGCGCGATGAGCAACGCCGCCGTCAGCTCGAGCGGCCCGGGACCGCCGCGCTCGCGGAGCGCGTGGCCGATCCGATCGCGCGTCTGCCCGTAGATCGTGAGCTGCGGGAGGTATGCGGGGATGGAGCGGTTTTGGCCGTGGTGGCCCGCCTCGCAGGCCTTGGCGTCGACGGAGTTGGCGGCGCGACAGGCGAGCGGGCGCGCCACGTAGGCGGAGCAGCGCTGGTCGACGAGCAACACGCACGGCTCGCGGCGCGTGCGCTCCCAGCGCACGATGCTCATCGAGCGCCGCTCGACGACCCGCGCCTCGCAGCGCTGGCGCAGCGCCAGCAGCGCGTCCGGCGAGAGCGTCTGCCGAAGGTGCTCGACGAGGCGCAGCACTTCGGGAACCGAGACCACGACGGTCAGGTGGCAGCACCAAGCGCATCCGGCCTGACAATCGATCGCCTGCTCGGGGGCGGCGGTGCGCAGCGCCTCGGCCAGGGCGCGTTCGGTCTCCTCGAACGCGAGCGCTGCGATCGACCCCAGCTCGCTCGGCCGACAGCGCCTGCACTGCGCCTCTAGCTTCTGTTGGAAATCGGTCGGCGTCACGCGGTCATTCTGGCGCAGATGGCGGCGGCGCGGAAGCCGCGCGCCACGGCGACCGTCGTCGTGTGGGCGAGCGCCAGCCCTGCTCGGCCGACCTCGTCAGAAATAGCCGCGCAGGCCGATCGACGGCAGGATCCAGCGAAAGCCGGTCAGCTTCGGCTGCGTGAACAGCGGCACGCCGGCGATCTCGGGATACTCGACACCGAGGACGTTGTTCGAGTAGGTCGCGTTGACCACCTCGAGGAACAGCGCGAGCTGCCACTTCTTGAAGACCCAGTCTCGATCGATGCGCAGATCGAGCTGCACGTAGGTCGGCAGGCGCGCGTCGTTGCGCGTGTCCGAGGTCCCGTCGGCGCGCAGCGTCGTGTAGGGGCGCCCCGTCGCGACGTTGAGGCGGGCGCCGACGAGCAGCCGCCACGGCAGCCGCGCCTGCACGACGACGTTGAGGACGTGGTTCTGGTCGAAGTCAGCCGGGCGCAGGCCGCACGAGAAGCGCCGCTCGCTCTTCGACAGGGTGTACGCGACCCATCCCGTGACGCGGCCAGCGCTGCGTCGCGCCATCAGCTCCATGCCGAACGACTGCCCGCCGATCTGTCGCGTGATCAAGGCCGGCAACCCCGAGAGCGACTCGGGGGGCGGCGACGTGCAGCTCGCCGGCCCGGCGAGATCGAGCGTCACGTCGTTGACGTTCGTGAGGCGCGAGTAGAAACCCGTCGCCTGAAGCCCGAAACCCGCGGGCAGCTTGGTCTCGATCGTGACCGACGCCTGCACCGAGCGTTGCAGTCCGAGCTGTAGCGCGAACGTGTCGATGCCGGGCAGCGCGACGGGAAAGGAGGGGGGCTGCTGGTAGAGGCCGACGCCGCCACGGATCTCGAGCCACTTCTGCAGCACGCTACGGAACAGAATGCGGGGCTCGAGACCTAGTAAAGTAACTTGACCAGCGTGGTAGACGTCCATGCGCCCACCGAAGAGGAGCTGAGCGCGCCCGTTGGGCAGCAGCTCGACGATGCCCTGCGCGTACAGTCCGACCGTCACGCCGGTGCGACTGCCCGCCAGCGCACCGAGCTGATCGGGCGACTGGCGCGGCACCTCGCTGCTGAAGTTCTGGCCGCGAAACTCGGAGACCTCGCCGTCGAGCCCGACGTGGAGCTGGAAGATCCGCCAGCGCGCGCGCAGGTTGGCCCGCCAGCCGACCGACCACTTGTCGACGGACGCGCCGCCGAACGTGGTGAACTGATCGTAGCCGCCGTGGAGCGCCGCCTCGTACGACACGTTGTTGTGGCGTCCCCGCCAGCGCGCCTGGACGCGATGGAAGGTCAGCCGGAGCGTGTCTTCGGCGTCCTGAAACCGGCCGCCGGTGAAGAACGAGCGCTTGACCTTGAGCTCGTCGTACGAACCGAGCGCCTCGACGGTGAGGCCCTTCCAGTCGAGGCGGAGCTGGTAGTCGCCGTACTGCAGCGCGACGTTCGGGTTGATGAGCTTGATGAGGAAGGTCGGATACCCGTAGTGGCCAGCCACGGCGACCTTGACGTCCTTGGGCAGCGTCGCCTCGCCGAACGCCGAGAAGTCGTAGAGGCGCAGCTCGACGTCCGCGTGATAGCCGGCGCGGGCCGCTCTCGTCTCGGTGTCGATCACCGCGCCCGTGGTGCGTCCGAAGCTGGCGTCGTAGGTGCCCGGATAGAAGTCGAGCTTGTCGACGAGCCGCGGGTGCGCGATGCCGGTGCCGACCACGAAGTGAAAGAGCTGCGGCACGCGGAGGCCGTCGAGAAAGAAGCCGTTGGCGCCCGGGCTCGCGCCGCGCACGACGTAGACCGGCAGCACGGGGATCGGCGTCGCGACGCCGGGAAGCAGCCCGATGGTGCGGGCGGGATCACCCAGCGAGCCGGGTGCGTTGCGCAGCTCTTCGCCGCGCAGCTCGAAGCGATCGCTGGGCGGCGCTGACTGCTTGCCGCGCACCGTCGTCTCGTAGCGCCGGCTGGTCGCCTTGGGCAGCAGCCGCAGCTCGATGGTGGTGGGCTTGTCGACGACCACCTTGACCTTCTGGCGGAGCGGCTCGTGCGCCTCGCTGACGACGACGAGCTCGACCTCGCCTGGGGGAAGCGCGACCGCGAAGCGCCCGGCCGCGTCCGTGATCGGCTCCTCGGCGAGGCCCGACACGACGATCCGCGCCCCGGCGACCGGGTTGATCGAGCCGCGCTCGAAGATGCGGCCGCGCAGCTGCGCGGTGGCCTGCTCGACGGGCGGCACCGTCGCGGGGTCAGAGGCGATCGGGGGGGCGCCATCCGGCGAGGCCGCACCGACGCTCGCCTGCATCAGCACACAAAGTGCTACCCCGATCTGTGCGCCAACCGACGCGCTGGATGCACCACGACGCAAGCCGTCGCAGGCTACCGCCGTTGCGCCTTGCTTGTAAGCAATGAAAAACTTCAGTAACGTCCGAAGGACCTTCCCTCCATGCGATCGCTCCCGCTCCTCATCACCCTCGCCCTCGTCTCGGGCTGCGACTCGTTGGCGGCGCGCATGCAGGCACAGGAGGGAGTTCGCCTCTATCGAGCTGGCAAGGTCGTCGAGGCGGCCGCCAAGTTCGAGGAGGCCGAGAAGCTCGACCCCTACATCCCGGCGGTGCAGCTCAACCTCGCGTTCGCCAACCTCGCCGTCTATCAGTCGGGGCCGGCGACGCCCGTCGGAAAAGAGGCGGCAAAAAAATCGATCAACGGACTCATTCGTTATCTCCACCTGAGACCGAATGAGGAGCGCGCGATGTCCTATCTGGTGCAGGCCTTCATCGACACCGGCAACTACGACGCGGCGGTGATCTATTTCCGTCCGCGCACCGACGCCAACCCGCCCGACGGCGAGGCGATCGGCATTCTCGGCACGATCGCGTCCAAGACCGGACGGCACGACGAGGCGCGACGCTGGCTTGAACGCCGCGTCACCGTCGAGCCAAACAACATGGACGCGCGCCTCTCCCTGAGCGTGCTGCTGTGGGACTACTTGAAGCAGCACCCCGGGCTGCTCGCCGCTGAGCGCCTCAGCATCGCCAACACGGCGCTGCAGCACCTCGAGCTGGTGATGAAGGAGAAGCCCAACGCCCCGTCGGCGTTCACGTATACCAACCTGGTCTACCGCGAGCGGGCGCTCGGCCAGCCCGACGCCGTGAGCAAAGAGGCCGACCTCGCCAAGGCGCGCGAGTACCACCAGAAGGCGACTGCGCTGCAAAAGGGCGCAGTCACCAGCAGCGGGAAGGGAGGTAACTAGATGTTCGATCGTTACCTCGAAGATCAGAAACCGAACTGGCGTCGTCGCTGGCTGTCGCTCGCGTCGCTGGTGTTGCATGGCTGCGCGGGCGTCGGCATCGTCGCCTACACGTTCTTCCACGTCGAGGAGATCGCCCCGCCGGCGCTGTCGCTGACCTTCTTCAGTTCGGCGCCGCCGCCGCCGCCGCCGCCGCCGCCGCCACCTGGGGGCGGCAACACGTCGCCCCAGCCGAAGGTCAAGAAGATCGAGCTCAAGCCCGACGTCAACAAGCTCGTCCAGCCGAGCGAGATCAAGCCGCCCGAGGAGAAGCCGAAGGAGCAGTCGCCCGACGACGAGCCGGGCGGGCAGCCGGGCGGCGAGAAGGGCGGCGTCGTTGGCGGCGAGGTCGGCGGCGTCGTCGGTGGCGAGATCGGCGGACAGAAGGGTGGCGTCATCGGTGGCACCGGCACCGGGCCGCCAGGCGGCGGAGGCGCGCACAAGTTCGTACCGCAGTTCGTCCTCGCAGCATCCAAGCTCGAGGTGCCCCCACCCAGCGTCCCCGACTGGTACTACAACGAGAACCGCGGCAAGGTGACGCGCGGCACCTTCCGGTTGTGCGTGGCGCAGGACGGGCACGTCTCCTCGATGGAGGTGCTCTCGGGCCTCGCCGGCAACATGAACGCGCACGTCATCGAGCACGTCAAGCAGCACTGGAAGTTCAAGCCGCAGCCGCTGCCGGTGTGTACGCAGTGGGTGTTCGTATTCGAGCTGAAGTAACCGAGCCGTAGATCCTGGCGACCGACCGAAGGAGCGGGAATGCAGTCATTCGATCCGTTTGAGATGTGGAACAACATGGGCTTTCTGGCCCGCGTCGTGGTTGTGCTCCTCGGCGTGCTCTCGGTCTACTCGCTCTGGGTGATGATCGATCGCTTCATCATCTTCTCGCGAGCCAAGCGCTACTCGCTCGTGTTCGTGCGCGCGCTCAAGGACGTCCTCGACAAGAAGGACCTCAACGGCGCGCTCAAGCTCAGCAAGTCCGAACCGGTCACGCCGGTGGCGCGCGTCGTCGAGGCGGCGCTGACCGAGTACCGTGATGCACTCGACGCGATCCAGAAGACCGGGCCCGACGAGATCGGCGACTTCGACGTCGTCGATGCCGTCAACCGCGCCATCGATCGCGTCAAGGAGCGCGAGATCTCGAATCTCAAGAAGGGCCTCGGTGGCCTCGCCTCGATCTCGTCGGCGGCGCCGTTCATCGGCCTGTTCGGCACGGTCGTCGGCATCATCAACGCCTTCCGCTCGATGGCCTCGTCTGGCCAGGGCGGTCTCGGCGCGGTGTCGGCGGGTATCTCGGAAGCGCTCTTCACGACCGCGGTCGGCCTCCTCGTCGCGATCCCAGCCGTCATGACCTTCAACTTCTTCACCAACCGCATCGAGGAGTTCGTCGTCGACATGAACGACGTCGGCTCCGAGCTGATCTCGTTCGTGCTCCGCGAGGGCCGCGATGCGTCGACGCGGGACGGGAAGAAAAGGTAATCCGTGAGCACCGCGCTGCACGGCAAGAAGAAGCGGCGGCACCTCCACCACCGCAAGCCGTCCAACGTCGGCACCGGCGCGACGAAGAGCGAGATCAACGTCACGCCGCTCGTCGACGTCGTGCTCGTGTTGCTCATCATCTTCATGGTCGTCACGCCGATGCTCCATCGCGGCGTCGCCGTCGAGCTCCCGGAGACGGTGCATCACAAGAAGAAGCAGGACTCCGGTGACATCCTCGTCGTCACCGTGAGCAAGGACGGGACCTTCATCGACACCGACAAGCTCCAGGGCGAGATGCTGACGACGCGCATCAAGGGCGAGCTCAAGGGCGGCTCGCGCGCAATTCACCTCCGCGGTGACAAGTCGCTGCGCTATGGCGACGTGCGGAAGGTGCTCGAAGAGATCCACACCGCCGGAGCGACCTCCGTCGCGCTCGCCACCGAAGAGGCGAAGAAGAACTGATGGCGTTCGCAAGCGGCGACAACAAGGGCGTCCGGTCCGACATCAACATCACGCCGCTCGTCGACGTCGTGCTGGTGCTCCTCATCATCTTCATGGTGATGACGCCGACCCAGCTCAAGGAGATGGACGTCGCCGTTCCGGACAAGGCCGAGGTGCAGCTCGCCATGCCACAGGCGACGGATCAGATCGTCGTGTCGCTCAGCCGCGAGGGCAACGTGTCGATCAATCGCGAGCGCATCAACATGCAGGACCTGGCGGGGCGCATCAACCGCCTGATGACCGGCCGCTCGGACAAGCTCGTGTTCATGGACATCGACGACGACGCCAACTATGGCGAGGCGCTCCACGTCATGGACGTCTGCCGTGGCTCGGGGGCCAAGACGCTCGGCCTCATGACCAAGTAG
>CAZPEY010000298.1:0-6823 GCA_964585665.1 uncultured Polyangiaceae bacterium
TCGGGTCGACGTCCATCGCCTGCACGTAGACGTTGAGCACGAGGCCGTTGGCCAGTGCGATGATGCCTGACGACACGGAGCCGGTCACGCCGGCGCCGCTGCTCGAGGAGACGGTGTAGCCAAGCGGGCACTCGCCGCCGACGGGATCCTCGCCCGCGCCGTTGAGGCCCGTGCAGCACTTGCCGGTGGCGCACGCCGCCGGTCGCCCGGTCAGCGCGGTGCCGAAGTCCTCGGGCTTGACCACCGCGCCCGTCGCCTTGGCGGTGCCGATTGCACGACTCTTGGGATTTCCCGTCGAGGAACCGTCTGGCAGCGCGCCGAGTCCGACGATGCGGGCGCCGATCGACAGCATCGAGTCGATGACCTCCTGACGCGACGGCACGCCCGTGCACGGGTTGCAGTCCGTTCCCGAGCCGTAGCGATCGATACCGTTCTCGCCGCTCACCGTCGAGGTCGGCGAGTCGTGCCAGTTGACGTCGGTGGCGGTGACGATGATCGGCACCGAGCCGGGGCGGAAGCCGGCGCCGTAGAGCGTGCCCTGCGTCTCGCCCGCGGTCGGCGGCGACGGCGGCGTCGATGCCAGGTTGAAGCCGAGCGAGTAGACCGCGCCGCCCGTCGTGTAGGTCACCGACTTCTTCGTCGATGAGGCGATCGCCCACAGCGCTGACCAGCCCGCCTCGGCGCCGTCGTTGCCCCCCGACGCGGTGAGCGCGTCGAGCGCCGCGACGGCCGCGTTGAGGCTCGGGTTCTGCGCCGGCGAACCGACGGTGACGTTGGCGGTCTGGATGCGATGGCGGTAGGCGACCTTGACACTGTCGGTGTAGTCCTTGAACTCGACGACACCGAACGCGATGTTGGGCACGCGCGCCTTGAGCGTCGGGACGATGCCGGCCAGACCTTTGGCGAGGTTGTCGAGGCAGGCGCCCATCGAGCCGGTCGTGTCGAGCGCGAACACCACATCGGCCTGCGACAGATCGCTCGACAGGCTGAGGGTTTCGATGTCAGGCACCGGCGGCTTCATGTAGTCGACGATGAACACGAAGTCGCCGCGGGTCAGCGGCGTCTGGCCAGGGTCGACCGCGTCGCACTTGCAGTTGAGCATCGCCTGCACCGCCGGCGACTTGACCGAGCAGCTCAGCGTCTCGATGAGATCGTTGGTGCCATCTCCGTCGGTGTCGGCGATGATGCGGTTCGACTCGCAGGGGTCGGCGATGCCGTTGCAGTTGAGGTCCTCGCTCTTGTCCTTGAGGCCGTCGGCGTCCGAGTCCTTGTCCTGGAAGTCGGGCGCGCCGTCGCTGTCGGTGTCGATGGGCGCGGAGTCCAGGTTGGCGTCACCGGCCTCGAACGCATCGGGGATGCAGTCGCCGTCGGAGTCGAGATCGCGGTAGTTCGGCGTCAGATCTCCATCCGTGTCGACCGCGCCCTCGTCCTTGTCCTTGATCGAGTCGGCGTCGGAGTCGATGTCATTGAAGTCGGGGATGCCGTCATTGTCCGTGTCGGGGGCGTCCGCGAGCTTGGTCGCCGCCACGGCCGCGCCGACCGAGGTCAGCTCGAACACGTCGGCGATGCCGTCGCCGTCGTTGTCGTCGTCGCGGTAGTCGGGCGTGCCGTCCTGATCGGTGTCGAGCGGCGTCGCCGGGCTCGGGCCCGCCTCCTCCTTGTCCCCGACGGTCGCATTGGTGGCGCTGTCCGAGTCGAGATCACGGTAGTCGGGCTTGCCGTCCTTGTCGGTGTCGACCGGCTCGTTGCACGGGTTGCCGAAGGTGCGGCCCTCGACCTCGTCGGGGATGCCGTCGTTGTCCGAGTCGAGATCCTGGTAATCGGGCGTGCCGTCGCCGTCGGTGTCGCGCTGGTCGGCGAAGCCTTCGTTGGTGTCGCTGATGCCGTCGCCATCAGAGTCCTTGGGCGGCTTCTTGCACTCGGTCGGACCGACGCCCGAGTCGGCGCCACCGTCCTTGCGCGGGTGTCCCGAGTCGGTCACCGGCCCGCAGGCGACGAGCCAGAGCAGCGCGGCCAACGGGGGAGCGAGGCGAAAGCGTTGCATCATCCTGTAAGCCTCAGGGTATAAGTCATGAAAAGGCGCCTTAACGGTAGTCGGTAGGTTTGTCGATTGTCAATGTCAGGTACACAGGAACCGCGGGCGATTTCCGACGGAGGCGTGACCCGGCAGCGGCGCCTCGTCGGCACGACGCTGCTCGGGTTGATGCTGGTGCTCGGCGGGGCGGCGCTCTGGCTGGCGCTGTCGGTCGAGCACCGCAGCCTCGGCTTTCTCGCCTATCGCTCCGGCGCGGTGACGAACTTCCGCCGCGCCGACTGGCCCGCCCGCGCCGCCGGGATCACCGTCCGCGACGTGATCACCGCGCTCGATGGCAAGCCGGTCGCCGATGGCCGCGCCCTGGCCCGCGCCCTGCGCGAGCGCACGGTTGGCGAGCGCGTCGAGGTGACGGCCCGCCGCCCCGACGGTCGTGAGCACTCAGCCTTCCTGACCGTGGCGCGCTTCTCACCCATGGACCTCGGCTTCGCGCTCGTGCTGCCGTTCTCGATCGGCTTGCTGTACCTGTTGCTCGGCGCGGTGCTGTTCTTTGCCCGTGCCTCGACCGAGGCGACGATCACCGCGCTGCTCTGCTGCGTCGCGTCCGCCTTCTACATGACCATGTTCGACGCCCACACCACGTACCGGCTCGACGGCGTGTGGCTCTGCTACCCGATCCTCGGTCCGCTCTCGGTCCACCTCTTCGCGCGCTTTCCGGAGCGCCGCGCCTGGGTCAAGGACGCTCACCTCGTCGCCCTCTACCTCGTCGGTGCGGCGCTGGTCGCGTCGCGCATCGCCTTCCGCGGCGATCCGGCGATCCATGATCGGCTGGCGCTCGCTTCCGCGGTGATGCTGGGCGCCGAGTTCGTCCTCGATCTCGGCCTGCTCCTGTTCGCGGCGCTGCACGCCCAGAGCGCCAACGCCCGCAACCGCGGTCGCTCGACGCTGTTTGGGCTCGCGCTGTCCTGCTCGGCGGCGGTCGGCTGGCAGTTCGCGGCGCGCACCGGCGCGGCGATGACCGCCGAGCAGGCGATGGTGCTCTCGGCGCTGTTCCCCTTCCTCATCGTCTACGCGATCCTGCGCCGCAACCTGTTCGACTTCGACGCGGTGGTCCGCATGGGCCTCGCGTCGGCGGTGGCCTCGGCGGCGCTGCTCGCCATCTACTTCGCGCTCGTCGCCCTGGGTGGCCAGCTGCTCATGTACCTCGTCGGTCGCTCGCAGGTCACCGCGGTCGCGGCGACGATGGGCTTCGCCCTGCTCTTCCATCCGCTGCGCCGCGCTGCGCAGCGCCTGCTCGATCGGACGCTCTATGGTGGCGATCTCGGGCCCGAGCTCGCGCGGCTGTCGCGCGAGCTGCAGACCTCGGCCTCGGTCGAAGAGTGGGCGGAGACCTGCCTGGCCAACGTCAGCCGTCTCGTCGAGGAGGCGCCGCTGGCGCTGTTCGTCATCGACGGCGACGGCAAGACGCTGACCCTGGTCGGCAGCCGCGGACTTCCGCCGAGCGTGCTGCAAGGCGATCCGACGGCGCCCCGCCTCTCCATCGAGAGCCTGCCGCCGCGCTCGGCCCCCGCCCACGCCAGCGAGCTGCCCTCGCCGCTCGGGGCGCAGCTCGCCGAGCTCGGCCTTGGCTGGATGTTGCCGCTCGAGCGCGGCGGGCGCTGGCTCGGCCTCGTCGCGACCGGCCCGGCGCCCCGCTACGCGACCCGCCGCATCCTGACCGAGCTGCTGCCGCCGCTCAGCCTGGCGCTCGACTCGCTGCTCCTGGCGCGCGAGCGGGCGGCGCGCGAGCGGCTCGCCGTCCTCGGTGAGATGGCGGCGCTGATCGTCCACGAGGTCAAGAACCCGCTCGGCATCATGCGCGTCGCGGCCAAGACGCTCGACCGCCGCGTCGCCGATCGCGATCCCGCCGCGGTCGAGCTGTGCAACTGCATCAAGGACGAGGTCGATCGCG
Organism: uncultured Polyangiaceae bacterium; assembly: GCA_964585665.1. Lineage (GTDB taxonomy): Bacteria > Myxococcota_A > Polyangia > Palsa-1104 > Palsa-1104 > CAZPEY01. The sequence goes on from CAZPEY010000298.1 coordinate 3,984, forward strand.
TCGACGCGACGGTGCATCGCCTGCTCGATCTGGCCCGCCCGACGGAGCCGGCCGCGTCGCCCGTCGATCTGGTGCGGCTGCTCGAGCAGACCAGCGCGCGCCTGCGCCCGGAGTTCGAGGCCGAGGGCGTCTCGATCGCCGTCGAGACAGAGGATCTGCCGACGGTGCGTGGCGACGCCGAGGCGCTGCGCCGCGCGCTGGTCAACCTGCTGCACAACGCACGACAGGCGATGCCCGCCGGCGGGGCGGTGCGCCTCGTCGGCACGCTGCGTCAGGGCCTCGTCGAGGTCGCGGTCGAGGACAACGGCCCGGGCGTGGCGCCCGATCTGCGGCCGCTGCTCTTTCGCCCCTTCTCGTCGCGTCGCCAGGGCGGCACGGGCCTCGGCCTGGCGATCGTCAAGCGCACCCTCGAGGAGCACCAGGGCAGCGTCCGCTTCGAAGAGCCCGCCCAAGGGGGGGCGCGCTTCGTGCTGTCCCTGCCGGCGACTGGAACGAGCGCCGCTCCCGCCGCATCCTAAGGGGTGATGTGGCGAACCAGTCTCTTTCGCGAAGTCGAACCACGGGCGCGGGCGCTGGGGATGGTCCTCGGGCTCGCCGGTCTGCTCGTCGCCAGCAGCGGCTGCGCGACCCGCTTTGACGTCAAGCTGCCGACGACGCAGCCGTTCGATGCGGCGATCGTCCTCGGCTGCCCGTCGAACGACGACGGCTCCCCCACGCTGTGCCAACTCGGGCGCGCGCTCCAGGCGAGCTTGCTCTGGCACGCCGGCCAGGTGCGCTACTTCATCCCCTCGGGCGCGGCGGTGCACAGCCCGTACGTCGAGGCCGAGGCGCTGGCGCAGATCATGGTCGCCGCGGGTGTCCCGGCCGATCGCATCTTCCTCGAGCCCAACGCCCTGCACACCGATGAGAACGTCTACAACGGGCTGCAGATCGCGCAGCGCAAGGGATGGACGCGACTCGCGGTGCTCTCCGATCGCGGCCACTCCGCCTTCGGCTGCCAGTTCCTGACCGCGTACGGCAGCGCGTGCGCGGCGCTGTCCGTCGATCGGGCCGCGGTCAAGGCGCGCCACGCCGAGCTCGCAGCGACGCTGGCGGCCCTGCGGGCGCCCGCCGATCGGTCGTTCCTGCCGCTGGCCGAGCGCGAGCGTCGTCAGTTCGCAGCGACGGGGCGCCGTCGTCCGCCGTCGTTCCTCCTCTACCCCTCGATCGCGATCATGCGCTCGAACGGCGAGGTCTGGCAGCCGGTCGCACCTGCCGAAACGCCCATCCTCTGCTACGCCGATCGCCTGGCGCGGCGCTGACGATCCGCCGCCGAAGCTCAGCTCCGCTTCTTGCGCAGATCGTGCTCGGCGAGGCGCAGCTCGAGCACGCGACGGCTGGTGCCGAGGTGGCGCGCGATCTCTTCGTTTGGGCGGTCGCCGAGCTCCTCGAGGGCGCGCAGCAGGATCTCGCGCTCGAGCGCGCGGTGCAGCTGGGTGAGCCGCTGCCAAGCGCCCGCGAGCGGCTCGCCGAGGACGCGCTCCGCCAGCGCGTCGCCCACCGGGACCGCCGGCGCATCGACCAGGCCGAGGCTCTCGGTCGTGATCACCGGCTCGTCGGAGAACACCACCGCGCGCTGGATCAGGTTCTGCAGCTCGCGGACGTTGCCCGGGAAGCCATGCTTGGCGAGCGCTGCGAGCGCCGACGGGTGGAAGCGCCGCTCCGGCAGGCCCATCTCGGCGCACTTCTCGGTGGCGAACAGGCGCGCCAGCCGCTCCACGTCCTCGCCGCGGGCGCGCAGCGGCGGCGCCTCGATCCGGATGACGTTGAGCCGGTAGTAGAGGTCCTCGCGGAAGCGCCCTTCGGCGACGCGCTGGGCGAGATCGCGGTTGGTCGCCGCGACGACGCGCAGCTCGGAGTGCAGGGTCGCCAGCCCGCCCAGCCGCTCGAACGAGTGGGTCTCGATGGCGCGCAGCAGCTTGGCCTGCACGGCCAGCGACATCTCCCCGATCTCGTCGAGAAAGAGCGTGCCCTGATCCGCCTGCTCGAGCCGCCCGACCTTGGTGCGATGCGCCCCGGTGAACGCGCCGCGCTCGTGGCCGAAGAGCTCGCTCTCGAGCAGCGCCTCGGGCAAGGCGGCGCAGTTGATCGCGACGAACGGGCGCTGACCGCGCCGCGACAGCGTGTGCAGCGCGCGCGCGATCAGCTCCTTGCCGGTGCCGCTCTCGCCGGTCACCAGCACGGTCGCGTCGCTCGCCGCGGCGCGCTCGATGCGGGAAAAGAGCTGCTGCATCGGCGGCGAGGAGCCGACCATGTCGCAGAGACGATCCCGCTCGAGGGAGCGGATGCGCCGCGCCACCGGGCTCGGAGGTCGATAGTCAAGCGCCTTGTCTACCGCGGCGAGCAGCTCGTCGTTATCGAAGGGCTTCTGTAAGTACTCGGTCGCGCCGAGGCGCATCGCCTCGATCGCGGACTGCACGGTCGAGTAGGCGGTCATCAGGATGACGCGCGTCTCCGGGTAGAGGCGCCGCGTCTCGGCGAGCAGCTCGAGGCCGCTCCGCCCTGGCATCGACAGATCGCAGACCACGACATCGGCCGGCTCGTCGGCGAGCGCCGACAGGGCCTGATCGACCGAGAGCGCCGCGCGCACGCGTCGCCGCCCCTCGTCCGCCAGCAGGATGTCGAGGGTCCGACACATGTTCGGCTCGTCGTCGACGACGAGGATCGAGGTCGGGGTCATCGGCGCCGAGTCTACTGCAAAAGGCGCGGCGCGGGGGGTGGTGGTGGCAACTGGCGGCGACTCGCGGCGCCGGGGGGGGGGGCGGGGGGGCGGCACCGCGGGGGGACCCCCCCCGGGGGGG
>CAZPEY010000299.1:0-6763 GCA_964585665.1 uncultured Polyangiaceae bacterium
CCGAGCCGGTCGTCGTCGCGACGCGGCGGCCCGTCATGCTCTACGCGGGCGTGGCGACGCTGGTCGCGGGCGCGCTCTTGGTCGCCGGTGGTGGCGCGGCCTACGCGCTGGCCGATCGCACGGGAACACAGCTCCTCGATCGAGAGCAGAGCGGCGGCACCTACGACAATGGCCTCTATCGAACCGGGGAGGCGCGGGTGCTCGCAGGCAACCTCTGCGTCGGCATCGGTGGCGCGGCGGTGATCGCGGGGGCCGTGGTGACGGCGCTCGGTGCCAAGCAACGTAGCAAGCACGCGCTGCAGCTCGTCCCCGCGGTGGGACGCGAGCACGCGGCGATTCTGCTTGGAGGGCGCTTCTGATGCGCCCGTCGATCCTGGGCCTCGTGGGCCTCGCCAGCCTGGTCGGCCTGCTCACCTCCGCTTGCTTCGCGCCGCCGTGGGATGGCGAGGGCACCCTCAAGTGCGCCGCCACCGAGCCGCAGTGCCCCCCGGGGCTCGTCTGTGTGTCCGGTGCATGCTGGTACAAGGACATCGCCCCCGACGCAGGTGCCGACTTGATGCAGGATGGCATGCAGACGCCTCCCGATCTGATCAAGCCCAACGTCGGCCTGGGTTGGGAGAACCCGATGCCGAGCTTCGGCGTCGTCAAGCTCGCGACCACGTCGCCGCGCGTCTTCCGGCTCGTCAACACCGGCGTGACGCCGCTGTCCGGTATCGTCGTGACTACGCTTGGCGACGCGGCGTTCGCGATCACGACCAACGACTGCGCGGGGGTCACGCTCAACGACGGCGAGGGTTGCAACGTGACGGTCGGCTTCACCCCGACGGAGAAGAAGACCTATAGCGGCGTGCTGCGAGCGGAGGCGAACGGCAAGTCGGCGTCCCTGACGCTGTCGGGCGCGGGCGGCAACCCCGCGACGTTGTCGATCACGATTGCCGGCACTGGCTCGGGAGGCGTCTCGGCGCTCGGCGGCATCAGCTGCACGACCGGCACTTGCAACTTCACCGTCGAGGATGGCACCACGATCTCGCTCAACTCGGTGGTCAACACAGGCTCGACCTTCGACGGGTGGAGCATGGACGCAGCGAGCTGCGCGACGACTACACCTTGCGAGATCCAGATGACCGGCAACCGCGCGGTCACGGCGACCTACTCCATCAAGACGTTCAGCGTCACGCTCCGCAAGTACAACCTCTCGGGCGCCGACGGCACGATCTCCTTGAGCGGCCCCGGCGGCGTGGGCTGCGGCGTGTCGTGCATCGCGACCACGTCGGTGCTGCCCTACGGTCAGTACATGCTCAGCGGCGTGGTCGACGGCGGAACCAATGTCGTGCTGGGGTGGCCACAAGGGTGCAGCGGGACGGCCAGCTCTTGCATGGTCTCCGTCGACGCCGACAAGACCTTCGTCGTCGTCTTCGGGCCTCCCAGCAACTACGTGTTCGCGTTGAGCCTCGACGTGGCACCGGGCGCCCTGGGCGGCGTCGGTGGGGCCGACACGCGGTGTCAGAACGCCGCGTCCGCAGCGGGGCTTCCCGATGCAGCCTCGTTTCGCGCCTGGCTCTCGACGAGCTCCATCAACGCCAGGGATCGCCTCGGCACGGCGCGCGGGTGGGTTCGTCCCGACGGCCTGCCGGTCGCCGACGCGGTGACCTCCTTCGCCTCGGCGACCGGCTCGATGTGGTTTCCGCCGAGCCTTACTGCCGACAAGCTCTCGAGCCCGTGGAATGGGGCGGTGACGGGCACCAAGGCCGACGGGACGCTCAACGCTGCGGCGAGCTGTGGCGATTTTGCGAGCACGTCCGGGTCGACGATGACCGGGCTCCTCGGCGGCGGCTTCCCGGAGTGGACCGAGTACATCTACACGCAGAACTGCAGCGACACCTTCCTCGCGATCTACTGCTTCGGCACGGGCAAGACGACCACGCTGACCCTGCCGACGATTGCTGGGCGCAAGGCGTTCGTCACGGCCAACCCGCTCGGTCCGCCGGCGGGCAGCTTCGTCAGCACCCTCGACACCGCGTGCCAGACGGCCGGCGGCGCCGCGACGTACAAAGCGTTCGTCAGCCCCGGCGCGATGTCAGTGCAGAGTCGGTTCGACTTGACCAAGCAGCTGTGGGTTCGCCCCGACGGAGTTCCGATCGCGTTCGATCTGCCTCGTCTGTTTACCTCGATGGGCGGGCCGCTGGTGCCGCTGGCCTTCGATCAGAACGGGATGGCGGTGTCGGGGCAGACCTGGACCGGCTCGATCGATCCGAGCCAGGTGAGCGATGCGGACTGCTCAGACTGGACAATGACAACGGCAAACACTCTCGGCGGCAACCTCGTGAAAGCCACCAGTGCAAACGGCACGCCCTTCAAGGAGTTCTCGATCCCCTGCAACTCGTCGCAGGCCGTCCTCTGCCTGGACAACTGAGCGGGGCTACGACTTAGGCGCGACCGTGATGCAGCTCGCCGTGACGCCGGTATTCAGCGGCTGCGCGCCCGTACGCACGACCGAGAGGCGGAGCTGCTCGGTGGCGTTGGTGACCGGGCTCGTGACGGCCGCGCACGCGGCGTTGGTCTCGAGCTTCCAGCAAGGAGCGTTGCTACTCGTCGCGTCGCACTTGGGGAGCGCCGTACGAGTCGGCGTCGCTGCGCCCGCGTAGACGACATCCTCGACGGTGCAGCTCGGCTCGGTCGGGTTGGCGATCGCCCGCGTCAAGCAGCCGGTGCCGATCTCCTCGGTCATGAGCGTGCCGATCGCGGCGAGCGTGGAGGTGAACGAATCGCAGATCGACGAGAGCGCGTTGGTCTGCGCCGACTCGATCACTTCCCGCATGCGCGCGCCCGGATCGGCGTGGTTGTTCGGCTCGATCACGCAAGAGTGCTTCTCGAGCACCGAGCACTGCTGCGAGTACGGCGGCTTGGCGACGGTGCAGATCGCCGGCTGACCATCGGCGCCGGTGGGGGCCGTTGGGTTTCCCTCGACGACGGTGATCCCGCCAGCGGAGGGGCCCGTGATGCCGAACAAGGCGACCCGGACGCCCGGGTGCTTGATGCCGCCCTCGCTGCGCGGCTTGTTGAACAGATCTTTGTAGCGCGCCGTCTCGTACAGCAGCCCGCCTTCGGCGGCGGTCGCACCGCGACAGTTGGTCCACGCGGTGCCCGTTGGCGCGTACGGAAGTCGCTCGGGCAGGTTGGTCGCGGGGTTGGTGCACACGACGCCGAAGTTCGCGCAGCGGTAGGACTGCAGCACACCGTAGCCAGCGGGCGGAGGATCCGACTTCATCGGATCGAAGAGATCGGAGTTGGGCGGCACGGAGCAGTCGTCCTCGTCGGTGACGAAGACGACGATGAGCGTCGCCTCTTCGCGCAGGAAGCCCGCGTTCTCGGAGATCGTCGTGTCGGTCAGCGCCTTGTGCGTCGACTCGAGGGTCTGCTCGAAGCCGCAGCCGAAGTCACCCACCGACGACATGCAGCCAAACGTCCAGCTCAGGGGATCCGAGGCCGTCGCTGGTGCGCTCGGCAGGTTCGAGGTTCCGGCGATCTGATCGACGTCGATGAACTTGCTCGAGCCGGTCGGTGGCAGGCAGTCAGTGTCCGCGCCCTCGCCGATCGGCTGCAGCTTGGCCCCCTTGCCGCCGGCCTTGCAGTTGCTGATCACGGTCGTGGCGGCGCCGAGGTCCGAGGTGATCACGCCGATGTGGTACTGGCCAGGGCGGCCGCTGTCGCGTCCCTGATTGACCGCCTTGACGACCTCGGAGAACGCCGACCCGAGCGCGATCTGCTTGGGCTTCATCGACGGCGAATCATCGACGACGAAGAGCACGTCGACCCGCGTCTGCAGGTTGATCGGTGTGGCGGTCGGGCCGGTCGGAACAAGCAGATCGGGCATCGCGCCGAGCAGATCGGGCGGCGCTGCCTTGCCGGACGTGTCGCGGGGACCCGTGAAGTTGATCGAACGACACGCCGCGATCGTGCCGAGCGCGACGAGCGCGCTCCCCATCATCAAGAACCAAGGTCGCATTCGGACCGCCACTCTACCGCGAACCGGAGGCTTCGGTGGGCTGTTCGCGCGCGCGCGCGACGCGACTCCTCAGCTCGGCGTCGTCGAGGCGCTGCGCGATCGCCTCGGCCCGCGTAAGCGCCTCCGCGTCCTCTGCGACGCGCGCCAGCATCAGGAGCCCCATGGCGCGCAGCCGCAGATAGCCGCCGTCGCCCGCGTGGGAGATCGCCTGCCTCGCGTGGACGACGGCCTGAGCGCGATCGCCCGTGCGCCAGAGCCCATAGGCGAGGCCCGCGTCGCGACGATAGCTGGCAAAGGGATGCAGATCCGTCGCTGGCAACGATCGATAGAGCGCTAGCGCGGCTGCGTACGCTTGCGCACGATTGAGGGCGAAGGCCCGCTGATCGACGAGGCGCGCCGCGAAACAGGCGCGATCCTCGACGGTCGCGATCGCGGGCAACAGGGCCTCGGCGCGCTCGAGCAGTGGCGCGACTCGCGTCGTGTCGTCGCGGCTCGCCAGATACGCCCCCTGCAGCGACGCCTCGAGGCGCGCATCGGCATCCGTGGCCAGCGCGTCGGCGCGCTCGAGCTGCGTCGCGGCGTCGGTAAAGCGCCGCTGCCGCAGGGCGGTCGATGCGAACCCGAGGTGCAGCCAGACGCGCGCGCGCGAGTTGACCAGCGGCGGTCGATCCCACAGGCGGAGCTGATCGAGGCACAATGGCAACGGCAAGTCGGAAAAGGGGCTGTGATAAAGGCCGAGCCAGCGCACCCGCGCGACGATCGACTGCGGCACGCCGAACGTCCGCAACAGCCGCTGACCCCAGGTGCCGCCGTCGCGCTGCCCGCGCGTGCGCAGCCGCCGCAGCGCGCGCTCGATGTTGGCGACGTCATCGCCATGCTCGATCAGCTTCCACGCGACCTGCGTGAGAGTGCCGTGCTCCTCGACGAGGACCTGCAGATAATCGCCCCACGTCAAGCCTGGGGTGTGTCCGCTTTTGTGTCCGGTCGCTTCGTGCATGTCATCCGTATAAGAGGGGCATGGAACCAACGAAATACTACCTAGTCCTGGATTTGGAAGCGACCTGCGACGAGGATCACCGCATCCCGCGCGAGCAGACCGAGATCATCGAGCTCGGGGCGGTGCTGTGCGACGGCGAGACGCTGTCCCCCCGCGAGGAGTTTCAGACCTTCATCAAGCCGCGCCGTCATCCCAAGCTGACGCGGTTCTGCACGCAGCTCACGTCGATCACGCAAGCGGACGTCGATGCTGCGCCGTACTTTCCGCAGGCGATGGCGACGCTGTCGCGGTGGCTGGTCGAGCGCGAGCTGCCCGGTCGGTTCACCTTCTGCTCCTGGGGCGACTACGACAAGCAGCAGCTCCAGCGCGAGGAGCGGAAGAACAACGTGCGCGTGCCGCTCGGGGCGTCCCACCTCAACCTCAAGGAGGCCTTCCGCCGCCGCTCGGGGGACGATCACAAGCTGGGCGTCGGCGGTGCGCTGCGACGCTGTGGGATCCGCTTCGAAGGCACCGCCCACCGCGGCATCGACGACGCGCGCAACATCGCCAAGCTGCTGCCCTACTGCCTCGGGCGACGCGCGATTCCCTAGAAGGCATCCGATGCCTTCTAGGGCCGGGTCCGATAACCGCCAACGGCGGCGGCAGCGCGCGCGGCGGCGGCGAGGACGGTCAGATGCCTTCGTCGCAATCGACGATCCGATCCGCGATGACGCGCGCCGCTGCCCGCAGGTCGTCCTGCCGGAAGTAGACGAACTGCATTACGTCGTCGAGCAGGAACTGGAAAGCGACATAGCGGCGCTCGGTGGACACGTAGCGAAGACGGACGATCATCACCTCCCGAGCATCGACGGCGTCGAGCGCTTCGTCGATGCTCGCCGGCGTGCTGCCGGTCGCTTCACCGACGGCGTCGAGCGCCTGCGTCGTTTCGCTGGGCGTCAGCTCGCTGCCGTCGATGGGGCCGAGGAGCTCGGTCTCCCACCCGACGAGCTCCTCGCCACGATGCAGCTCGGCAAAGCGGCAGACGAACGGTGCCTGCGTCGGGCTGTCGACCTTGCCGCCGGTCGGCTGATCGCGGGCGGCGGGTGTCGTGGGGGCACCGCAGCCGAGGAGGTTGCCGAGGAGCAGTCCTCCGGCAAGCAGCGTGTGTCGAAGAGCCATGACGGCCCAGGCTGCAACTCAAAGGCCAGCGCGAGGACCGGGAGTAGAACCTGAAACTAGAATGGTATTCTGCGCATTTGGAGGCGCGTGGCATGGCCCGCCGGGCAGGTGGCGCTGGGTGACGAGTCTCCAGTGAGGCGCGGAGGCCCCGGCGCCGCTGCCTGCAGCTACTTTCTGACCAGCGCCTCGAAGAGCTGCTTGCTGTCCTTGGCGAGCTGCTCCTTCTGCTCGGGCGTCGTCGTGCCATCGATGTTCGGCGAGATGCTGACCGAGACCTCGGCCTTCTTGTCGTAGGCACCGACGTTCTTGCCGCTGATCGACTCACTCGCCGGTCCGCGCGCGTCCTGTGGGTTGCAGTCGTCGTCGGGCGCGGCCCACGGCCGCTTCAAGAAGAACGAGAACTCGCTGGCGCCCTTCTTGATCGAGACCAACTTGCCCTCCCAGACACAGGCGGTCGAGTCGGAGACCCTGGCCGACGTGTAGCCGAGCGGAGTCACGATCGACTTGATCGCCTGTTCGAGGTCGTCGTTGTCGATGGTGCTCAGGCTCTTGCCCGCGAGCTTCCACTCGGTGGGCGGCTTCTTGATCGGCTTGGGCGGCTT
>CAZPEY010000300.1:0-6760 GCA_964585665.1 uncultured Polyangiaceae bacterium
GGCGCGGCCTCGACCGAAGGCGCCGCGACCGCCGCCGCGGGCAGCACGGGCGCCGCCCCGCCGCTCGCAGGAGCAGACTCTGTCGTGCTCGGCACGCTCGCCGTCAGCGGCGCTGCATAGAGCTCGTTGGCCGCGCGCGTGATCAAGCCGACGAGCGTCGCCGGATCCCACTCCGGCAGCGTCGGGGCGCCGGGGTGGCGCAGCACGCCGCCCGAGACGCCTGGGGTGGGCCCACCGCTCGGCGTCGCCAGCGTGCTCGAGGGCAGGCCCGACGACGGAGCCAGCCCCGCGCCCTCCACGGGGCCCGTCGGGCCCTTAGGCGTAGTCATAGTAGTGATCGACGGCGACGCCCTCGAGCATGCCGAGCGCGTCGTGCGTCAGCACCGCGACCGAGCAGTACAGCGACAGGAGGTACGACGCGGCGCCCGCCTGGTTGATGCCCATCATGCGCACCGACAGGCTCGGGCTCACCTCGCCGGGGATGCCCGGCTGGAAGAGCCCGACGACGCCACGCTTGCGCTCGCCGGTGCGCAGCAGCAGCACATCCGACTTGTTGCCCTTGATCGGGATCTTGTCGCACGGAACGATCGGCAGGCCGCGCCAGGTGAGGAACTGAGATCCAAAGAGATTCACCGTCGCTGGCGGGACGCCGCGCCGGGTGCACTCGCGACCGAACGCCGCGACCGTTCGAGGGTGCGCGAGGAAGAAGGCCGGCTCCTTCCAGACGCGCGCGATCAGCTCGTCGAGATCGTCCGGCGTCGGCCCGGCAATGCGCGGCTTCACCTTCATGTCGGGATCGACGTTGTTGAGCAGGCCGTAGCTCTTGTTGTTGAGCACCTCGTGCTCCTGCTTCTCCTTGAGCTTCTCGATCGTCAGGCTGAGCTGCTCCTTGACCTGATCCATCGGGCTGCGGAACAGATCCGAGACGCGCGTGTCGATGGCGACGGTCGTCGTCACCGAGGTGAGCACGTACTCGCGCGGCTGCTGATCGTAGTCGGAGAAGGCCATCGGCAGCGCCTCGCCCGGCTCGGGGCTGCACTTGACGGCGAAGTCGGAGTCGACCGCCTGGTTGACGCGAAACACGCCCGCCTCGACGGGAGTCCACGGCAACATCTGGATGAGCCAGCGCGGCGAGGCACCTTGCCACTGCGGCGGAGTCTTGGTCGTGTTGGCGAGCTGACGTGCGGCGCGTTCCGAGAGCGTCTTGGCGGCGTCTGACATGGCAGCGATCTCCTCGGCCGCGACCTTAAGGCCCGAACCCGGGGGATGGCAACCGTCAGCGTGCGGCGTCGAGCGCTTGGGGCAGCAGCGTCATCGGGAGCGCGCCGCCGGCGAGGATCCGATCGTGGAACTTGGCGAGCGAGAAGCTCGCGCCGAGGCGCTGCTGCTCGCGCTCGCGCAGCTCGAGGATCTTGAGCCGCCCGATCATGTAGCCGCAGGCCTGCCCCGGCCAGACGACGTAGCGCTCGACCTCGATCACCGCCTCGTGGTCGGCGAGCGAGGAGTGCGCGAGCATGTAGTCGATCGCCTGCTGACGCGTCCACCGCTTGGCGTGCAGGCCTGTGTCGACGACGAGCCGCGAGGCGCGGAAGAGCTGCGCTGACAGGTAGCCGATCCGATCGAGCGGATCCGCCTCGAAGCCCTGCTCGGCGGCGAGCTGCTCGGCGTAGAGCGCCCAGCCCTCGACGTACGAGTTGATCGGCACGAGCTGGCGAAACATGGGGAGCGCCGCCTGCTGTCGAGCGATCACGATCTGAAAGTGATGTCCGGGCGTGGCCTCGTGGTAGGCGAGGGTCCGCATCCCGTGGCGCGTCGCCTTGTCGATCTGATCGAGGTTGACGAAGAAGGTGCCCGGGCGCGAGTTGTCGACGGGCGGCGGGTAGTATTGCCCCATCGGTGCAGTCTTGGCGCGGAAGGCCGGCACCGGCTCGACCTTGACGCCAACCTTGGGGCGGTCGGTGAAGAGCCCGCCGAGCTTGCCGTCGATGTCGTCGATGATCTTCTGATAGTCGGCCAACATCTGACGGCGCCCCGCATCGGTGTCGGGATAGTGCGCGTCGGGGGAAGCGCCCAGAGCGCGCAGCGCCGCGCCGATGTTCTCCGTGCTCGAGCCGCGCGCCGCGAGCAGCGGCCGGAGCTCGGCCTCGATGCGCGCCACCTCGCGGAGCCCGAGAGCGTGCACCTCGTCCGCGGTCACGTCGGCGGCCGTGCCGCTGCGCAGAAACGCCGCGTAGAGCTTGTCGCCGTCGGGCAAGCGCCAGACGCCGGCGTCGTCGCTGGCGGTCTGCAGCATCGCGTCGAGCGCGGTGATGAGCCGTCGGTACGCGGGCCGCAGCGTGTCGTCGAGGCGGGCCTCCACCGCCGTGACCAGCTTCTGTTGCGTCGCTGCGTCGAGGTGCAGCGCCTCGACCTTGGTCTTGAGGTGTCTGGTGATCGGATTGTCCGCGGTCGGGGTCTCGGCGAACGCGCGGGCGTCGGCGAGGATCTTCTGCAGGATGAAGCGCGGCGGCACCACGCCACGCTTGGCGTCGTCGCGGATCGTCTCGAGGAGCTGATCGAACGCCACGCCCGAGGCAGCCACGCGCGCCACGTAGGCCTCGGCGTCGCTGCGACTCTCGAGCGTGTGCAGCGTGGTCAGGAAGGTCGGCAGCGCGACGTGCAGCCCTTCGAGCTGCTCGATCGCGTAGACCGCGCCCCCGTCGGTGGCCTGCAGATCGCGCAGGTACCAGTCCATGACGTCGAAGGAGAGCCGCTCGCTCGGCGGGAGGCTCGCCCGATCGTACCGATGGAGGGTGGCGAGGCTACGGGCGAAGAGCGCGCGCAGCCGCTCGCGCCGACGGGGCGAGAAGTCGTCGAGCCGATCCTTGCGAAAGTCGAGCAGCCGCAGCGACGAGCAGAGCATCGGCGACTCCCAGACCACCTCGGCGAGCGCGCGCAGATAGAAGTGGCGAATCGACCACGGCTTGCCCCACACCGTGGGAACGACGAAGCCAGCGAGCAACAAGAGGAGCGTCGCCGGGATCAGCCACCAGCGACGGCGGCGCTTGCTGGGAGTCGTCATCGACGGAGTATAGCCGCGCCGCGATTGCCGCGCGAACGAGGGAGGGGTACGGTCGGCCGGTGAGCTATCGGTGAGCTGTCGGTGAGCTATAGGGGTCGCTTTGCGCCGACGCCGTCGGGGGATCTGCACCTCGGGGGCGCTCGCACCGCGATCGTTGCGCACCTGCTGGCGCGCCGCGCCGGGGGCAGGTTCGTGCTGCGCGTCGAGGATCTCGATCGGCCGCGGGCGGTGCCCGGCGCCGAGGAGCGGATCCTCGCGGACCTGCGCGCGCTCGGCGTCGACTGGGACGAGGGGCCGGACGTGGGTGGGCCGCACGCGCCCTATCGCCAGTCGGAGCGCACCGCGCTGTACGAGGCGCGGCTCGAGGAGCTCCGCCGCGCCGGCCTCGCCTTTCCGTGCTTCTGCTCGCGCGCCGAGGTCGCCCGCGCGTCGCAAGCCCCGCACGGCCCCTCCGACGATGGCCCGCGCTATCCCGGGACTTGCCGCGCGCTCTCCGAGGCGCAGCAGAGCGAGCGCGCGCGCACCCGCCAACCGAGCTGGCGCTTCCGCGTCCCCGAGGGTGCGGCCGCCATCGTCAAGGTGGTTGACCAAATCGCCGCGCCGTTCGAGGAGGACGTAGCCCAGACGGTGGGCGACTTCGTGCTCCGTCGCTCGGACGGCATCTTCGCCTACCAGCTCGCGGTCGTGGTCGACGATGTCGCCATGCGGATCACGGACGTGGTGCGCGGCGCCGATCTGCTGAGCTCGGCGGCGCGCCAGATCCTTCTCTTCAAAGCCCTGGGCGCAGCGCCCCCGCGCTTCGCCCACGTTCCGCTCGTGCTCGGGCCCGATGGCGCGCGCCTGTCCAAGCGCCATGGCTCGATCGCGGCGCGCGAGCACGCCGCGACGCTGGGCTTTCCTGCTCTGCGGGCCCAGCTGCTCGGCTCGCTCCCAAAGGGGGTCCTGCCGCCTGAGGCGGCCTGACACCGGTGTCATAGCAGCGCGCCAGCCTCACCCGGGGCCTCGTCGCTGAGCGCGCATGGCCCATGGCTTGCTCTGTCCGCTGGCATGACGAAATCGGCCCGCCTCTTCCTGCTTCCCCTGTCTTTTTCCCTGATCGCCTGCACGCACTCGCTCGAGTACTCCGGCTCGGTCGTCGACGAGTCGGGCCAGCCGCTGCGCTCAGCGCTGGTGACGCTCGAGAAGGACGGCGAGGTCGTCGCCACGGGCGAGAGCGCCAAGGACGGCCGGTTCTCCGTCTCGACCACCGAGCCCGGCGGCTTCGGCTGCGGCATCCTCGACGAAGGCTACAAGCTCACCGTGCGCCGCGACGCCTCGCCGGGCGCGGCCTACGCCGAGCTGCGCGGCCGTCACTTCGCCGATCTCGGTGCAGTCAAGTTGCTTGACGATGTGATGTCGGTCGAGCTGCAAGAGGGCACGGTGTTCGTTGCCAGCAACAGCCCGTCGGTGCTCGTCGACGATGGCCTGACCTGGGACGTCGCGGGCTGCGGCGCCTTTCCGGTCGAGGCGCTGACCAAGTCGGGCACGCACACGCTCCGGCGCTCGGAGCGGGCGGGCGATCTCCGCCTGGCGGGCAAGGCGATCGAGCTGACCGTGCCGTCGCTGCCGAGCCGTGTCGCGCTGGGTGGCGCGACGCCTGCCGCGCTCTTCGACGGCAGCTTCGCAGCGGCGCAGAGCTACGATCAGACGCGCCAGACCGTCGAGCTCGCCGCGCCAGGTACGGTCCGCCTCTTCTTCCTCGCCGGCCTCGCCGCCGAGTACGCCGATCTGTCGACGGCGATTCCCGCGGTGACGGTGATTCAGCACGGCGCTCCGACCAAGCTTCCGGCGACCAGCTGCCAGCTCCACGACACGACGGTGCAGTGCTGGGGCGAGCTCGCCGACGTCGAGCGCATCGATGTCTCGCTGGTCGACGCCAACGGCCAGGAGCTCGGCTTCCACGCGGGCGAGGCGCTCGTCTACTAAGGTTCCTGGCCCCGTTCGCTTTGATCTACCCTGGCCGCGATGCGGCCTGCCTCCCTCCTCCCACCAGCCATCCTCCTGTCGACCCTCGCGGCGCTTCCCGCTGCCGCGCAGCCGCTCCGCGCCGAGTCGCCGACGCAGAACGTCTACAACCCGACCACCGGCCTCACGGGGTTCGGCGACGCGTCGTCGCTGGTCAAGAACCCGGCGCTGCTGTCGACCTTGCGGAGCTGGTCGCTCGTCTACTTCCACACCGAGCGGCCTGGCGATCGTACCGTCGGTGGGCGGGGAGACGCGGTGTTCTTCGCGCAGCCGGTGCCTCTGCTCACCGCGTTCTCGTTCGGCCTCGGCCTCCAGTCGGTGCGACCACCGCAGCTCTTTCCCTTCTCGTCGACGATCAAGCTGTCGGCGGCGCTGGCGTGGCGACCGATGCGCCTGTTCTCCGCCGGCCTCGCCTACTCGTACGTCTATCGGCGGGCGCGCGACGGCTCGGTCGGCTCGACCCACACCGTCGACCTCGGCCTCAACGCGAACCTCAACCGCCTGTTCGCGTTCGGCATGACCATCCGCGATCTCGGCGCACCGTCGGTGTACGGCGCGCCGCTCCAGCGCGTCTATGATCTCGAGGCGGCCTACCGCCCGTGGGGCAACGATCGAATGGAGATCGCGCTCGGCACGCGCATCGGCGAGCGACGTCGCGACGTCGATCCGCACTTTCGCGTCTGGCTGACCCCGGCGCCCGGCTTCCACGTGAAGGCCGACGTCGAGTGGCGGCGCGACGTCGAGCTCGATGGCAACCTCGACAACGACGTGCGCGCGGCGCTCGGCGTCGAGCTCGACCTCGACGCGTTCTCGGTGGGCGGCTACGGCCTGTTCGGCCGGGAGCTCGGCGAGTCGCGCGGCCAGGGCTTCTCGCTCGTCGCCCGCGCGCATGGCGAGCGACACCTGCCGCCGTGGCAGACGCCGCTGCACCTCGAGAAGATCGTCCTCGACAAGGCGCTGTCGCCGCGCGCGCTGACATCGCTCGTCCGGCGGCTGCGTGAGATCGAAGGGGAGCCGCTGACCAAGGGCGTGCTCGTCGAGCTACGCAACTTCGAGGTCGGCTGGGGGACGGCCGAGACGCTGCGCGCCAGCCTCGAGCGGCTCAAGGCGCGCAAGAAGCGTGTCCTCGTGAGCTTGCGCGATCCGTCGACGCGCGCTTACTACGTGGCGACGGCCGGGGAGCGGCTGTTCCTGCACCCCGGCGGGGGCGTCGCGCTCAAGGGGCTGCACTCGACCGTGACCTTCTTCGCAGGGACGGGCGAGCTGCTGGGCGTGCGCGCCGACTTCGTAAAGATCGGCGCCTACAAGAGCGCGCCCGAGCAGTACACCGAGAAGGCGGCGACCGCGGCGGCGCGTGAGCAGCGCAACGCCTACCTCGACGAGATCTATCGCCACCTCACCGACGGGATCGCCGCCGGTCGCAAGGTCGATGCCGCCACGGTGCGCCGCTGGATCGACGGCGGCCCCTACACCGCCGGCGAGGCCAAGCGCCTCGGACTCGTCGATGAGCTGGTGACGGATCCGCAGCTCGGCAAGGCCGTCGATCAGGCGCTCGGCCGCCACCTCGCGATCGTGCCGACGAGCGAGCGGCCGCGCCATCCGTACGCCTTCGTGCCGACCCGCATCGCGGTGCTCGCGGTCGATGGCGAGATCACCGAGGGCGAGAGCCTGACCATCCCGCTGCTCGACAAGAAG
>CAZPEY010000301.1:0-6729 GCA_964585665.1 uncultured Polyangiaceae bacterium
CTGCACGAGGCCAACCCGATGCTCGGCCACCGCGGCTGTCGCCTCGGCATCACCTACCCCGAGATCTACGAGGTGCAGGTCCGCGCCATCGTCGAGGCCGCGGTCGAGTGCACCAAGCGTGGCGTCCGCGTCCTCCCCGAGATCATGCACCCGCTCGTCGCGACGCGCGCCGAGCTGCACCGCCTGCGCACGCTGACCGTCGAGGTCGCCGACGCGATCCTGAAGGCGGCGGGCGTCGAGCTGCACTACCTGGTCGGCACGATGATCGAGCTGCCACGCGCCTGCCTGGTCGCCGGCGAGCTGGCGGCCGAGGCCGACTTCTTCAGCTTCGGCACCAACGACCTCACCCAGACGACGCTCGGCGTGTCGCGCGACGACGCGGGGCGGTTCCTCGGCGAGTACGTGCGGCTGGGAATCTATCCGCGGGATCCGTTCGTTGCCATCGATCAGGAGGGCCTCGGCCTGTTGATCAAGATGGGAGTCAGCGGCGGTCGCGCCACCAAGCCGCAGCTCAAGGTGGGGATCTGCGGTGAGCATGGCGGCGAGCCCTCGTCGGTGGCCTTCTGCCACGAGCAGGGGTTCGACTACGTGAGCTGCTCGCCGTTCCGCGTACCGATCGCGCGGCTGGCGGCGGCCCAGGCGGCGCTCCGAGGGACGAAATAGCACTCTATGCTTAGATATCTTTGTTCGCTTTGTTCGCTTGCTTCCGTGCTGGTGCTC
Source organism: uncultured Polyangiaceae bacterium (assembly GCA_964585665.1). GTDB lineage: Bacteria > Myxococcota_A > Polyangia > Palsa-1104 > Palsa-1104 > CAZPEY01. The sequence continues at coordinate 721 of CAZPEY010000301.1, forward strand.
GGCGCCTGCCACTGGGATCTGAACGATCCTGGCACCGAGCCGCCGCCCGACGAGTTCGCCTTCCCGTCGACGATGGCCCTCGATCCGGATGGCCGGCACCTCTACGTCACGTCGGCCAACGCCGATCTACGCTTCGGCGGCGGCATGCTGCAGATCGTCGACACGACCCGCTGGGAGTGCGCGCGCCAGGCGTTCTCGGGGGAGACCCTCGACCTGGTCTGCGATCCGACGACCGCGATGACCGACGCGGCGACCTGCCACCGGGACCCGACGGACCCCGCGGCCGTGATCTGCGACGAGAAGAACTTCGTCCTCGGCAACTCGTCGATCAAGCTCGGCAACTTCGGCGGCAAGATGGTCCTGCAGCGCACCGGACCGCAGGAGCGCACGCTGTTCGTCGTCGTGCGCGGCGATCCGTCGATCACCTACGTCGACGTCGACTGGAAGCGCGACGCGACGCGGCCGGGCGTGCTCAACTGCGTCGACGATCTGGCGCAGCTCGAGAAGCGCTCGGGCTACGACCCCGTCACCAACACCTCGAAGTCTCCGATCCCCTGCGACCCGAGCCACCTGCTCCAGAAGTACGAGTGCAAGAACAAGCTGTCCTGCAAGCAGGACGTCGAGCAGATCCCCGTCGAGCCGTTCGGCATGGTGCTCGATCAAGGGACGCTGCCGTCGGGCGATCCGTACGCGCACCTGCTCATCTCGCACCTCTTCGGCAGCGAGATTCAGCTCATCGACACCCTGTCGCGCCCGCCGGTCACCCGGTATGTCTCCGATCCGATGCTCGACGCGCCGACGCAGAACAACCGGCGCGGCGGCTTCTCGCTGGCGGCGCAGTACCCCGGTGTCTATGGCACCAGCTACTACCTGACCTCGAACGTGCAGTCGGTGATGGCGACCTTTCGCCTCGCCGAGCTCGGCATCGTGCTGCCCGGGCCGCGCTTCTCGGTGCGCGGCGCCTTCGCCTCGGGAGCCGACGTGCGCGACCTGCAGTTCGAGCCTGGGGGGCAGCGCGCGTTCTTCACCGAGAACCTGCCGCCGTCGCTGGCGGTGCTCGATACCAGCCCACAGACGACGTCGACCGGGCCAGGCCTGCCGCGCAACCTGGTCACGCAGGTCATCGGGATCTGCCAGTCGCCGTCGCACTTCGCGGTCCGTCACTACGACGGTCGCACGCGCGTCTACGTGGCCTGCTTCCTCGGGGGACAGGTCCTGGTCGTCGACCCGGATCTGGGCCGCGTCGAGGACACCATCCTCGTCGGCGGCGGCCCTAACGAGGTCGTGCTCAACTTTGCCGATGCGGCGCTCGACAACCCGAGCCCGGCGCACCGACGCGCCTACGTGACCGATTTCAGCGAAGCCACGATCGCGGTGCTCGACCTCGATCCGGGCAGCGCCCACTACAACCGCATGATCGGCCGCATCGGTCTGCCCGTCGAGGTAAAGCGCTGATGCGTCGCCTGCTGGTCGCTTCCATCCTCGGTTTGATCACCGCGTGCAATGGCACGACGGTGCGCACGCCGATCCGCAGCTTCGATCGCCCGGTCGACGTGGCCCTCGCCTGCGTGCAGTACGATCCGGTCGCCGAGCTCTACGGCCCGCGCCCCATCGATGACTGCCGCGCCGATCGCGTCGACGAGCTCAAGATCACGCACACCGATGGGCTCATCTATCAGCCGCGCCTGCGTGGGCTGGTCGCCAACTCCGCGCGCGGCGAGCTGGCGATGGTCGATCTCAACTCGGCCCAGCTCATCGACCTCGATCGCCGCATCCCGGGCTACGGGTTCTTGCCGATCGGCAAGATGCCCGAGCGGGTGCGCGCGTCCAAGGACGGCTGCATCGCGCTGTCCGCCAACGTCGACTCGTGCGACATCGGGCGCGTCGAGCTGGCGACCCTCTACAACATGCCCTTCCGTCAGCTCGCCGCCGATGGCGGCGCCAGCTATGGCAACGACGTCGTCCATCGCCTGTTGCCGACGGTGGCTGGCCGGCCGCTCGGGGCGCGACCCACGTGGATCGAGCTCGCCTCCGAGTCGACCGACGCGGTGACACCCTTCGAGACCGGCGGGACGCCGGGCGTCTGCGCGGGCGGGAGCTACCGCGCCTGGGTGGCCCTGCCCGGCTGCGGCCTCGTGGCTGAGCTCGACGTCAACCTGGGCAACCCGCTCGCTGACGGCACGCTGGGCGCCGAGGTCGTGCGGGCGCTGCGCTTTGGCGACGGCGGGCCGAGCTGGGTCGCCGATCTGTCGACGATCCAGTGCCGCGCCGAGTGCGCGGGCGAGGATCCACCCGCGAACGCGCCGAGCGCCGGGCGTCCGGTGTCGCTCGCGCTCGTCGACGACGGCGCGGCGCTGCGCCTGCTAGTCGCCGATCAGGGCAGCGAGCGGCTGACCATCGCGGCGCTCGACAAGGCGACCGGAGCGCCGGGAGAGCTACGCCAGGTAGCGCTCGAGGCGGGCGCGCATGGCCTCAACCTGGTCAAGGTCTCGCCGCGCACGCCGGCGGGGCGCTTCGCGTACGTCATCGCGCGCGACAACACGGTGCGCGTCATCGATCTCGATCGCGAGGTCGAGTGCGACACGGCGGTCGATGGACGCCAGTTCTCGCAGGTGGCGCCCGACGATCCAGCGCCGCAGGCGCGCGCTCTCGGCTGTTTCCCCGTCGGTGATCCGGCGACCCCACGTCGCGCGGCGCGCGCCATCGGACCGGGCATTCACCTGCCCGGCGAGGCGCTGCCGACCGACGTCGCCTTCGTGCACCTCGACGTGCAGCCGCCAGCGACCGAGGGCGGAACGCCGCTGTCTGCGGCGCCGAGCTTCCTCGTCGGCGACTTCGCGTGGGTGACCTCGAGCGACGGGCGCGCCGGCCTCATCCAGATCTACGACGCGTGTCCGGCGCCCAACGTGCCGATCTCGGACACCGGCGCGTTCACCATCTCGTGCGCGCCGGGTAACATCAGCAAGTCTCGCATCGACGCCTTCTCGTACGTCGGCCACCCGGTGCCGCTCGTCTCGGATCGGCTGTCGCATCGCTTCCGCGGCGGCGCGAACCGCTTCTTCTCGACCAACAACGCGGTGGACGCGGCCGGTGCGCCGCGCCTCCAGGATCCGAACATTCCCTACGCGCTGTCGATCAATGGTGTGCCGACCTCCGAGCAGACCCAGGCCGATGGCACGGTGACCAGGACCCTGCCGCGCCTCGTGCCGGTGGCGCTGCAGAAGCCGCCGTACATCACGAGCACCGAGGAGATCTTCGAGTCGGTGCGGTTCCCGGCGCCGCATGCGGTCGTCAACCAGTCGTGGGTGGTCGCGTGGGAGGGGGTGCTGCCCAGCACGCGCCGCTCGCTCGGCCGACCTCTCGCGGGCGGCACCTTCCGCGACACGGGCGCGGCGTACTGCCAGCGCGGCGTGCAGGCAGGCGACAAGATCGATCTGCTGGGCTGCGCTCGCACCGCCGACTGCAACCGGAGCCAGGTGTGTGTCCGCGATCCGGCGGCGCCCGTCGAGGTCCAGAATGGCCTCTGCCTCGACAGCAACAACCAGCTCGAGGAGGTGCAGAAGGCCTGCGGGCCACTGCTCCGCGCCGTGCGCCACTACCGCATCAAGCGCGCTCGCCAGGAGGTCCCACAGGCGAGCGGCGAGCGGAGTGACGAGCTCGAGCTCGACGAGATCTACGAGCCGGAGCACTCGCTGCAGACGCACGCCTGCACCGTCGATACCGAGTGCAGCGACGTGACCATCCCCGCCAAGGACGTCCTCGGCCAGCCGATCGCCCTCGAGACGCAGTGCCTGGTCGACAGCGATGGACAGTCGCGCTGCCTACGTCGCTGCGACGTCAACGGCACGGGCTCCGCGAGCCAGTGCGGTGCTGGCTACCTGTGCGCTCGTTCGCGTCGCGGCGACGATCGCTGCATGCGCGCGCCACTCGACGATGCGCTGTTCGGGCTCTGCATGCGCGAGCTGCAGCGCTACGAGATTCGCGCCGGCTCGTCCTTCGTCGTGAGTGGCTCGGCGAGCGGCGCGCCCCACGAGCTCCGCATCGATCCGACGACGCGCGACTGCGTGATTCCTCCGATTACCGATGAGACGGGGCGGTTGCAGCGCCCGCGGATCCCGCTCGAGGTTCCGGACTGCCCACCGCTCGCCGATGCCCTCTCGATGCTGTCGGTCGACCGGCCCAACGTCTGTCTCTATCCGGACACGAAGGATCGCGTCTATCACTTCGAGAATCCGCAGCTCACCTTCGCGCTCGCCGTCCCACGCGAGGCGCCGGTGCCACCGGAGAACCTGCTCTTGTCCTTCAACGTCGTCGGCGGCGGCTTCCCGCTGTCGATCGTGCTACAGCGTGGCGTGACCGGCGAGGTTGGCCTGCTGCCACGCGCCATCGCCACCGCCCCGGACGGCCAGACGATGTACATCGTCGATGAGGGCAAGCAGACGACCTCGACGGGGTTGCGCGGCCAGATGCTGCTGCTGCACTCGGCGAGTCAGTCGGTCGACGCGCGCTTCATCGTTCGGTAGCGTCGCACGAAGGCGCCGAGGCCGCGCGGCCGCACGAGCGCGAGCTTGTCCTTGCGCGACAGGCGCTTGATCGCGTGCTCGATCCGCAGCGCCTCGCTCTGCGACGCGCAGCGCGCCTGGCCGAGGAGGGTGAGCGGGCCGCGGCCGCGCGTGTAGCGTGCGCCGCGGCCGGCGGCGTGCTGCGCGAGGCGCGCGGCGACATCGCGGGCGATGCCGGTGTACAGCGTGTCGTCGGCGCAGCGCAGCAGATAGACGTACCAGTCCACGAGCAACGCCATTGTTGTGTCGAGGCGGCGCCTCGCGCAATAAAGCAGGCATGAAGCTCTACTACGCCCAGGCCACCTGCTCGCACGCCGTGCACATCGCGCTGCGCGAGGCGGAGCTGCCGTTCACGCTGGTCCGCTACGACATGAAGCGCGCCACGCTCGACGACGGTGGCTCCCTGCTCGCGATCAACGAGAAGGGCTTCGTGCCGGTGCTCGAGCTCGACAGCGGCGAGCGCCTCACGGAGGTGCCGGCGGTGCTCCAGTACGTCGCCGATCAAGCGCCCGGCAAGCACCTCGCGCCGCCCTACGGAACCCTCGCGCGCTATCGACTGATGGAGTGGCTCAACTTCCTCGGCACCGAGGTGCACAAGATCTACTGGCCGCTCTTTCACGACGGCGAGCCGGTCGAGAACGACAAGGCGCGCGACAAGCTGGCGCGGAGCTTCACCTATGTCGAGCAGCGCCTCGGCGCGCAGCCCTACCTGATGGGCGAGCAGTTCACGATCGCCGATGCCTACCTGGTCACGGTGCTCAACTGGACGCGCGCCGCCGGCATCGACCTTGGGCGCTGGCCGGGGCTCGCCGCCTATCGCAAGCGGGTCCGCGAGCGCCCCGCGGTGGCCGCCGCCCTCGACGCCGAGGGCCTGCGCCGCTGAGCGCGGCGCGCGGACGGGAGCTGGACGGGGCTACCTCCCAGGAGCGACGACAAGGGCCGAGGTCAGCGCGGCCCTGCCTCACGCCTAGTCTTCGTCGCGCGCCAGCATCCGATAGATCGTCGAGGCGTCGATGCCGAGGAGCTGCGCGGTGCGCTGCTTGTTGCCCTGCGTCTGCTGGAGGACCCACTCGACATAGCGGCGCTGCATGATCCGCAGTGGCACGATCTCTGCGGCGACCGCCGCCATGGACTCGGGCAGTGGTTCGGGCACGATCTGCGAGAAGTCGCGCAGGTCGATGCGCTTGCCGCGCCCGAGCAGGAGCAGGCGCTCGACGGTGTTCTTGAGCTCGCGCACGTTGCCGGGCCACGGAAGATCGATGAGGCGGCGCAGCACCTCCTGGGAGATCTCGCGCGGCGGCGCGTTTGGGTTCCGCTCGGCGAAGCGCGCCGTGAAGTGCTCGACCAGGAGCGGGATGTCCTCTCGCCGGGCTCGGAGCGGGGGGAGCTGGATCGGGATGACATGCAGGCGGTAGTAGAGATCTTCGCGGAAGGTCTTCTCCTGAAC
>CAZPEY010000302.1:0-6716 GCA_964585665.1 uncultured Polyangiaceae bacterium
GTCGGTCGGCCGAGGCCGCCGAGCGCGAGCGCACCAAGACCAGCGCGCCGCGCACGGCGCCACGAAGTGGCAGCGCGACCTCGTCGAGCAGCGCGCGCTCGAGCGCGGCGTCGAGCACGGCCTCGTCGACGGCCGGACGCGCTGGCGCCAGCAGCGCCAGGCCCGGCGCCCGCTCGACGAGCAACACCAGCAACAAGCGCGAGTACACCCCGCCACCCAAGCCCGGCAGCGGGCTCGACGCGCGGCGGCTGCGGGAGATCTACGCGACGCTGGAGGTCCAGCAGGGCGCGACCTACGAGGAGATCAAGAGCTCGTACCGTCGCCTGATGCGCAAGTACCACCCCGATCTGCACCTCGACGACCCGAAGAAGCACAAGGCGGCGACGACGCTGACCATGCAGCTCACCGAGGCGTACCGGCAGATCGAAGTGCACCTCAAGAAGAAGTGAGCGCGCCGCGGCGAGCGCTCGCGCTCCTCGGCGTGCTCGTCGCCACCGGCTGCGCCGGACCGCTGACGATCGTCGCGGGCGGCGACCTCCACCTCGGGCCGCGCAGCGCGCTGCCGCTCGCGCCCCTGGCCGACGTGCTGCGGGGCGACCTCCGGCTGTGCAACCTCGAGGGTCCGCTCGTCGACGGCTGCGCGCCGCGCGGCGAGGTGCTGTGCGGCCCCGTGGATCGAGCGGGCGCGCTGCGTGAGCGCATCGACGTCGCGGTGCTGGAGAACAACCACGTCGACGATCAGGGGCCCGCTGGGCGCGCCTCGACCGAGCGCGCGCTCGCAAGCAGCGGCGTCCTCGCCGCCGGTGCCCGCACCGAGCTGGTCCGCCGCGGGCAGCGGCTGACGATCCTGGCGCGCGCGCTACCCCCCGGGGCGCTGCCGGCGGCCGAGCTGCTCGACGAGATTCGCGCCGCAGCACACCGCGGTCGCACCGTCGTCGTCAGCCTGCACTGGGGACAGACGGGCGTGCACCTGCCGAGCCCCGAGGAGCGTGAGGCGGCCCGGGCGCTCGTCGACGCGGGCGCGGTCGCGGTGCTCGGCCACGGCCCGCACACCGTGCAGCCGGTCGAGCGCTATCGACACGGCGTCATCGCCTACTCGCTCGGGAACCTCGCCTTCGAATGCGACTGCTCGACGGAGAGCGACTCCTTCGTGCTGCGCTTCGTCGTCGACGCGCGCCGCCGGGTCGGCACGATCGCGCTCCACCCGATCGAGGCGGGCGTGCGCGGCGGGGCGAGCCGTCCGTCGACGGATGCGCAACTGCGGCGACTGTTGATGGAGATCGAGAAGGGCTTCGGCGTTGCGACGGAGGAGCGAGGCGGCCTGCTGTTCGTGTCACCCACCCGGGGCGACTAGGGGCTATCAAGCCCCGTCGGTGGCTGGCTCTATGAGGTGTTCTTCGTCGGTGATCGGGCCGCCGAACTCGTTCTCGACCGTCTTGATGAGCCCGATGTTGCGCTGATCGGTCTTGGTGAGCGACGCGTCCGAGTAGTTCGGATCGAGCTTGTACCAGGCCATCCCGGCGAAGTGATCCTGCAGGATCTTCGATTTGAACTTGCGGCCGTGGCGAGCGTAGATCGTGTTGCGCAGGATGCGCAGGTCGCGCAGCGACAGCTGGCGCAGCTCGTCGATCTTCAAGATCTCGTCGGAGGCGTTGCCCGCGACCTTGTCGCGCCGCTCGCTGTCGGTGGCGAAGTTGCCGAGCGAGCGATCGAGCAGGCCGAGCTCGATGCGATCCTCGGCCGACACCATCGACTCCTTGAAGTTGGGGTTGGGCTTGTAGGACGCCTGCTTCTGGTACTTGCAGTCGAGCGGCTCCCAGTCGCCCATGTCGTTGTCCTCCTCGGCGCCCTTGGGCCGAACGCAGGACTTGATCTTCTTGCCCTTGACCGTCCACTCGGGCGTGTCGCCCCACACCTTGCCGTAGCGGGCGAGGATGTCGTTCTTGCGCTCGCGCAGCTCACGCTCGGTGATGCTGTGCTCGTGGGTGCCGATGAGGTGCGCGTTCTTGCGGTCGACCTCGGAGAGCAGCTTGTACGAGAACTTCGGGTTGGGCTTGAACCAAGGCTGCGCGCGGAAGTACGCCTTGAGCCACTCCTTGCGGAAGCCGTCCCAGCCGTAGCGCGCGAAGATCGTGTTGCGCAGGATCGCCAGCTCGCGCAGCGACTTCTTCCCGAGGAGATTGTCCTTGCAGCTGACCTCGGTCCGATGGGTCATCTCGTTGTCGTGCTGCGTGCATGGCAGCACCTCGGTGTAGTAGCCTTTGACCGACTCGGCGGGCGGCGGCGAATACGTCTGCGCCAGCGCCGTCGAAGCCACCAGCAGGATCGGGATCGAGAGCACTCTCATGCGCCACACTTTAGCAAGTTCGCTCGCGTTTGTCGGCGGCCTCCTCGCACTGGGGGCGCACTCGGCACGCGCCGAGGCACCACGGCCGGCCGGGCTGGCGTGCCTCGAGCGCGTCTACGGCGGCAAGGGGGAGGCACGCCCCGACGGCTGGGCGCTCGTGCTCCCGTCGGGCGTGGCGGTGCCGTGGGACGACAAGAAGGTCAAGACTCTTGACCAAGCGATGGACGCGCCCGATCTGCAGGACATGTTCTCGATCCGCTACCCGACCGGCAAGCTGTCGCCGATCACCGACGAGAACCACGACCCGGGGCGGATCCGCGTCGAGGCGCTGTTCGAGCTGGCGTACCCGAAGCGCGACCTCGTCGCCGTCGACTTTCTTGGCAAGAAGGTCAAGTTCGCCAAGCGCGCGGCGGCGGCGCTCCAGCGGGTCGGCGAACGGCTCGTCGCGCTGCGCGGCAAGGACGCAACGACGGCGCCGTTCCTCGAGGCGCTCGGTGGGACCTTCAACGAGCGCGTCATTGCCGGCACGACGCGCAAGAGCGCCCACTCCTTCGCCGTCGCCATCGATCTCAATCCGAAGCTCTCGCACTACTGGCGCTGGTCCAAGGAGGGGCCGGGCGGACGGCCGGTCTGGCGCAACCGCTTCCCGCAGAGCATCGTCGACGCCTTCGAAGCCGAGGGCTTCATCTGGGGCGGTCGCTGGTTTCACTACGACACGATGCACTTCGAGTACCGACCCGAGCTGCTCGACGCGAGCTGCTACGAAGCGGCCGGCAAATAGTGTAGGGTTTCGGCCATGGATCGACTCAACGCGATTGCTGACATTCTGATGGGAGCGGCGCACGCCGACGGGCGCCTCAACGGCAAGGAGGAGGCGGTCATCCGCAAGGTCCTCGGCGATCTGCTCGGACAGGGCGGCGTCCTGCCGGCGGAGCTCGACGCTCGCCTGCGCGCGTTCAAGACCGACGCCCTCGACCTGCCGGCCTGCGCGGCGATCTTCCACACCGACGAGCTGCCGGTGCGCCGCATGCTGCTCGAGGTGATCGCCTCGATCAACGAAGCGGACGAAGAGATCGACCTCGACGAGGACAGCTACCTGAAGCGCGTCGCCGAGGCGCTGCAGATGCCAGCGGACAGCTACGGTGACCTGGCGCTCAAGATCGAGATCAGCGACGCCAAGGACGCGCTCCTGCCGCCGACTCCGCCCAAGGCCTGAGCACTCCCCTCAATTTCGAGACCGCACCCGCTGCGCGGCGCGCTGCCACAAGGCCGCCTGCGACGGCAGCGCGTGCTCCCGCGCGAACTTCGCCAGCGCGTCGTAGCGCGACGCGGGGTCGAGGTGGAGCGCCCACCACAGCTTGTGCTCGCAAACCGGACAGAAGGCCATCGGGCTGCGATCGGTCTCGGCGAGGTTGTTGGTGCCGCTCATGCCGCACTGGTACGCGGTGCAGTGGCGCAAGCCGAACATGTGGCCCGTCTCGTGGAGCGCCAGCTTGAGCGCGCGCTCGAGGACACGCTGGTAGTCGCGGTCGGGGTCGCCAAAACGGTGGAGGGACCACACGCCGACGGGCGCGTCGAACGACGCCTGCCCGAAGACGAAGTTCCAGTCATTGCCGGGCCACAGATCGGCCGAGGTGAACGCGAGCACCGCCTGCGCGTCCTTCGGCAGCTCGTGGCCGAGGCGCCGCAGCACCGACTGGGTCGAGAGCTGGGGCTGGTGCGTGTACGGGTTGTCGCGCCAGACGAACGAGTCGGTGGCGAGCGGCTGGAGGTGACGGACGGGCTTGCCGTAGAAGATCGTGAGCGCCTCGGCGACGTCGCGCAGCACCCGATCCTCGGCGCGAGACAGCCTCCCGACCGGCTGCACATAGAGGAACGGGCGCTCGAAGTTGCGGTACTCGCTCTGCAGCGCGAACTCCTCGAAGGTCTGGCCGTCTTCCGGGTGGCTGGCCAGCCACTCGCCTGGGCGTGGCGGCGGGCGGCGCGAAAACAGCGACGCGAGGGCCTGCTCGGCGGCGCTCAGCCGATCGGGCGCGGCGCGGCGCGGCGACGCCTCGACGAGGCTCGCAATGCTGTAGGCGAGAACGGCGGCCGCGGCCAGCGAACGGTGCGCACGCACGAACGCTGGGACAGCCACAAAGGCGAAAAGTTCCTCACGAAGATCACGCAGCGATCAACGCGCCGCGCGCAAGCGTGCACCGATCTGCCCGACGGTCTCGTGGTCGAGGAGCTGCGGCCCCTCGACGAGGACGCGGCCCCACGCGAGCGCGACATCGATCGCCGCCGGCGCCGGACCGAAGGCCGAGAGCTCGACGTGCTCGTTGCCTGAGCGCGACGAGCTGTCAAACGTCACCGACGCGTGCTCGCAAAGGCCACGGACCTCGTACTTGTACCCAAACGTGTAGTCGCCCGCGTGCTCGACCGTGTAGCGGTCGACGACCAATCCGCGCTCGCGGTCGCCGTAGGTCGTGTAGTCGTGCTCGTAGCCAGGCGAGCGCTCCTCGGACGAGCCGGTCTGCGCAGGGATCGCGAACGTCGGCTCGAAGCGTTGCGCCAGCGCCAGCACCAACGAGCGATCGCTCTGCTGACCCCACTTGCCCTCCCAGTGCCCTTCCGGGAACCAGGCATCGCAAGACAGGGAGAGCGAGTCGAGCACGACCAGCCGCGGGTTGTAGACGCCGTCGAGGAGCTCCCATAGCCAGCGCTGGAGCGGCCCGCCCTCGTCGACGGCGCGCTGCTTGTTGAAATAGCCGGAGTCGCGCCCCTCGTACCAGCTCAGGTGAGCACGCCGGACGACTGGCGGCCAGCTCGCAAGCTGCGCGCAGACCGGGGGCAAGGCCGCACCGATCTCCCCCTCGGTGACCGCCTCCAGCTCAGCACAGAGTTGGCGAAACGACGCCGCGCTCGGCGGCGCGGCCAGCGACGGCATACGCAACTTCGACACGGCGTCGCTTACTTGGCTTGATCGCTGACGCGCGGCGAGCTCTTGCAAGCGAAGCGATCGCCGAGGTAGCTCAGCACCGCGAGGCCAGCCGCCTGCCCCGACGACTTCGTCCATGGTCGCTCGAGCGTCCGCGTGCCCGCATTGACGGTGAAGGCGGCGACCGGTTTGCCGTCGGAGACCGAGAGCACCTCGTGTCGCACCGAGAGCACGCCCGCGACGGTCTTGACCTCTTCTACGAACCCGCGCACGACGAACGCCTCCTTGCCCTCGGCCTTCGTCGCGACGCGACCGAGCCGGCCGACGAGCTTGCTCTCGCCCTTGTCGATCTGCTTGGCGTACGACGCGATCGCCGCGTCTCGATCGCGCTCGGCGTTGGCGCGTGCCGCGGGCTGCTGCGCGTCGAAATACTCTGCCGCGCGCTTGCCATCCCAGCTCGTGTTGGCGTCGAAGACCAGCGGCTCGACGCGCACGTTGCAGCGCTCGCCGACGAAGGCGTCGGACGGAAGCGGCGTGACGACGGTGTAGGGATACCCGTATTCGCGCGACGCCGCAGAGACACCCGCGATCGCCAGGTCGGTCGCCTTCATCGAAAGGTCAACCACCTTGACCGCCGCGTCACAGCCACCGAGCAAGAACACGACTCCAAGACCCATCCATTTCCGCATGGCGCCATCCTACCCAAGACTGCCGCCGCAGGGCGTGCTTCTGCGCACGACCTCTGCGAAGCTGCTGACAAATGGAGCCCCTATCGACGATCGATCCTGAGACACGCGCCACACTCGACACGCTCGCCGCGAGCGAAGCCAGCGAGGCGAAATGGTACGCGCTCTGTGATGTTCTCCTGCGACTCAGCGGTCGGGCGCTCGACGAGGCCTTGGCGCTCGTGCGCGAGCGCGTGCTCGCCTGGCCTGCCTCGCTGCGACGCATCGGCTATCGCTACAAAGATCCGACGAGCGCGTGGCTGCAGCCGCTCTTCGACGGCACGATCGATCAGCGCCTGTCGCTCGTCGCGCTCGCGAAGATCGAGCACCACATTCCCTTCAAGAAGGAGGGCGAGCTCTTCGCCGAGGGCCACCTGCTGGCCGATCAGTACGGGATCGCTTGCGCGCTGGCGCGGTGCCTCGACCCGACGTTTCGTCCTCCGGACAAGATCCTGATGACCGTGAGCGAGGTGCGCTCCAACAACGGCTGCGGCGGCGGCCCCGAGCAGATCAAGCGCGGCGACGAGCAGCGCGGCGCGCTCTTCGACGACTGGGTGACCGAGCACGCCGCCGACTACTCGAACGACGGCGCCTGGATCCCGTATGGCCTGCCGAGCGAGTACCAGCTCAAGTTCGGCCGCCACGAGCGCGGCTCAGGCACCTACTGGCTCGAGGTCGAAGGCCCCACCCCCGCAGTACTCCAGCTCGCCTACGCCTACGGCGA
>CAZPEY010000303.1:0-6689 GCA_964585665.1 uncultured Polyangiaceae bacterium
GCACGATGCGCGAGAACATCATGCGGCGAAAGTCCTTCATTCCGGGAGAGGTCGAGACGAGGTCTTTCCACTGATCGCGGGTGAGCCGCCCCTCGAACCACTCTTCGTAGACCTCGAAGGCCATGAAGCGATTGCGCATGAGGAGCGACACCTCGAAGGCCCAGTCCTCACGCTCGCGGCGCTCGCTCTCGGTGATCGCCTTGGTGAAGTGCTCACGAAGGGCGACGACGCCGTAGTGCACGTGGCGCGCTTCGTCTTGAATCACGTTCTTCAAGAGCTCCTTCAAGAGTGGCTCTTTGGTGCGCTTGTGCAAAACACCGAACGCGCCGAGGGCGAGCCCCTCGACCATGATCTGCATTCCGAGGAACTTGAGATCCCACCGTCCGTCGCGCATGAGCGCGTCGATGATGACGAAGAGGTTATCGTTCACCTGGTAGAGCTTGTCGAGCTTGGTGTCGAGGTAGCGGTGGAACACCTCGACGTGGCGCCCCTCGTCCATCACCTGCGTCGCGCCGTAGTACTTGCCGTCGAAGAACTGCACCGCCTCGGTGACCTGCGCGGCGGCGAAGAGCGCTCCCTGCTCGCCGTGGAGGAACTGCGACAGCGTCCAGGCGGCGATCGAGAAGACGAGCTGCCGCTTCTCCTTGTCGTTCAGGCGAACGTTGTACTTCTCGAGGATCGAGAAGTCGACGAAGCGCTGCGGCAAGAGCAGCCGGTTCGGATCGAGCGGATCGACCGAGGTGTGCCACGCCAGGTTCTCTCCGTTCCACTGCCCGAGCTTGGCGCGTCGGTAGAGGTCCTCCATCGCGGGCTGATCGTGCGGGTAGCTCCAGTCGAAGTGGGCGCTGTGGTGGGCCGGGATCTTGGTCGGCTGCCCCTGCTTGCCGCGCTGCAGGACGAGGCCGCGCACGCCGGACGGGCCGAGCGCTGCGAGCACGCGCGGGTCGCGGATCTCCGCGAAGATCTCGAACGCCTCCCAGAACGCCTCGAGCTGACTGCGCACGCGCGCTGGCAAGAGCGAACCGAGCTTATCGACGACGGGGATCATGGGGTACCTCCTCAAACGGCAGAGAAGAACTGACGCACCTTCATCGTGTGAAAGCGCGCCAAGAACGAGTTGATGAGCGGCAGGCTGCGCTCGACCATCTGGGCGAGCTGATCGGCGGGCAGGCTGCCGAGGCGGGAGGCGATGAGCGCCATCTCCTTGCGGAACAGCGTCGAGATGACCTCCTCGAACAGGGCGACATCGGTGGCGCCGAAGCCGAGCGACTCGGTGAAGCCGGCCCGCCGCATCTCGCCGAACAGCTCGAGGATCCAGACGTCGTCCTCCGAGAGGTGCGCGTGGCCATCGGCGTCCTCGACGACGCCGAGGACGCCCGCCTCGCTCATTGCGTAGAGCTCCTGGCGCGTGACGCCCGAGCGCTCGAGCACCGGCTGAGCCAGGATGTGGCTCGCCTTGACATCGCCGGTCAGCGTCGGCGCGAGGCGCGCCTTGACCTCGACGAGGAGGCGCCGCTGCTCGGGGGAGAACGTGTGCTCGGTCTCGTCGAAGATGGCGCGAATGGCCTTGAGCGGCAGGAAGCGCTCGTGCTGGAGGCGCCGCACCTGGAAGATGCGCTCGAGGTGCTCCTCGCCGTAGTAGGCCATGTTGCGGCCGGTCTTGTGACCTTCGGGGACGAGGCCGGACTGGATGTAGAAGTGGATCACCTGGCGCGGCAAGCCCGTCTTGTCGACGAGATCGCGCATGCGGTACGGGTACCGCTCGACGGGCGCCGGGGTGCGGGCGGGGAGCGTCATCCCTGCTGCAGCCCGAGCGCGGTGCGTGGCCGCCCGACGCAGGTGAGGACGTAGCCGGCCTGTCGCTCCTCGGGCGTCAGGCAGTTGGGCTCCGCCATCTGCAGCTCGCCGGCCGTCAGCTTGAGCATGCACTCGGCGCAGCCGCCCATGGCGCAGGAGAACGGCATCTGGACCCCCGCCTTGAGACCCGCCTCGAGAACCGTCTGCCCGGGGGCGACCATGAACTCGTGCGCCTGCCCGCGCAGCGACACGCGCACCGGCAGCGGCACGGTCGCGGCCGCCGCGTCGATGCGCGCCTCCGGGTTGACGAAGCGCTCCTCGTGCAGGTGCGTCGACGCGACGTGCAGCGTCTCGGTGAGCGCGGCCTTGCACGAGGCCATCATCGGCTCGGGGCCGCACGAGTAGTACTCGATCTCGGCCTGGGGCCAGGCGGGGAGGGTGGTGAGCTGACGAACCAGCTCCTTGCCGTCGAGGAAGCCGGTGCCGCCGTCCCACCTGGCGGGGGGCTTCTCGAGGGTGTGGCGGACCAGGAAGCGATCCGGATAGCGCGCCTCGAGCTCGGCGATGGCCGCGGCGAAGATGATGTCCTCCTGGCGGCGGTTGCCGTAGAGCAGCGCGATGCGCGTCTCGGGCTCGAGGGGCAGCAGCGTGCGCGCGATCGACAGGAGCGGGGTGATGCCGCTGCCGCCGCCGATCAGCACGAGGTGCCGGGCGCGCCCTGCCTCGGGCTTGACGGTGAAGTGTCCCGACGGTCCCAGGACGAGCAGCGTCGCGCCGGGCTTGACCTCCGTGGTGAGGTAGGTCGAGACGCGGCCGCCCTCGACCCGCTTGATCGTGATGTCGACCGTGTCCTGATGGCCGGCGACGCTCGAGATCGAGTAGGCGCGGCGCAGGTGCTCGCCCGCGAGGTCGACGCAGACGGTGAAGAACTGACCGGCGACGAGCTCGAACGGGCGGCCATCGGGGTTGACCAGGCGCAAGGTCACGGCGTCCGCCGTCTCGCGCACGACGTCGGCGACCTCGAGCGGCCGCGGCGCCAGGGGATCGACGTAGGCGGGCGGCGGGCTGCTCGTCGGTGCCGCGCCGGTCGGGGGCGCCTCCTCGGTGGGCGCTCCGTCGCCGCGGTGGACGAAGGTCGGCGAGGCCGTTCCGGAGACGCGCTCGACGAAGCGGCGCGCGTCGCGGCGGAGCTGCTCGACGGACGGGCGGAGGCCGCTCGGTACGAGACGCGAGACGACGCGCGAGGTAAGGTCGATGGCGAAGAAGGGGAGCTTCAGGCGGGAATCGTCAGGCACGAGCAAGAAGTAGCCTGTTGGTTGTAAAGTGTCAAGTGACACTTTACGCTTGTCCGCAAAGTGGCCCTCCGCTTCGTCGCCCACGAGGCGAATCGGCGGGTGCCGCCGTTCCGCCAGATCGCTTTCGAGGTTGGCGCGTTCCTTCCAACATGCGCCACTCTCTTCTGCTCGGTCTCGCCTTGTCCACCGTCGCTGTGAACGCCCACGCTGGTGGCGGCGCGCCGCTCAAGGAGAGCGCGGCCTTCGAGCAGTCGCTGTCCGCGGCGCAGCCCGCTGCGCCCGCGAGCGACGGCACGGCCGAGGGGCGCCTCGGCTTCGCCTCGATGCGCCGCGCCAACCGCGCCGCGGCGGAGATCTTGAAGCAGCAGATGCGCGAGCAGCGCCCCGCCGATCTCAAGCTCCTCGCGGAGGCCGGCAACGCCGACGTGCTCGTGATCTCCGGGCAGTACGACCGGGTGCAAGACGTCCTGCGCGCCGTCGGCGTGCGCCACCTGACCGTGCCGCCGCACCTGGTCAAGAAGCTTGACCTTCTGCCGACGCAGACGGTGATGCTCAACTGCCCCGGCAACGTCGGTCCGGAGGGCATCGCCAAGCTGCGCTCCTTCGTCGAGCGCGGCGGCTACCTGGTGACCACCGACTGGGCGATCACCGCGGTGCAGAAGGCCTTCCCGCGCACCATCGCCCATGGTGGCACCGACACGTCGAACGACGTCGTCGCCGTCCACATCCACGACGGCGACGAGCCGCTGCTCAAGCACGTCAAGGTCTCGGCCAATCGGCCGCGCTGGTGGCTCGAGACCTCGAGCTACCCGATCAAGGTGCTCGACCCGCAGCGGGTCAAGGTGCTGATGTCGAGCAAGGAGATGAAGCAGCGCTACGGCGAGTCGGCGATCGCGGTCTCGTTCACCGTCGGTGACGGCAAGGTGCTCCACATGACCAGCCACTTCTTCCTCCAGCAGAGCAAGCTGGTCGCCGCCGCTGACAAGCAGCGCGGCTCGAGCTTCGCCAAGTCGGCGGGCCTGTCGGAGAAGTCGATCCTCGCGCTCAAGGACCAGGGCATCGACGTCGACGGCGCCAAGGCCGGCGAGCTCAACTCCGCCTACTCGATGCAGGCGGTCTCCACCAACCTGCTGGTCGAGAAGCAGCGCCGGAACGACGAGCTCCTGGCCAAGCGCTACAAGGGACGCATCACCGCGCCGGTGCAGCTCTCGTCGGGCGCGGGCGTGGCGCCCAAGCCGACGAGCCGGGCGCTGCAGACCGACTATCGCGTCGAGGTGCTCGAGCGCAAGGACAAGCAGGTCAAGGTGCGCGACCTGTTCGGCAACGTCGGCTGGACGTCTGCGGACGCGGTGGCCGAGTAGCCGTGGCTCAGCGGCTCTGCAGGTCGCTGGTCGCGACGAGCTTGCCGAAGTAGAAGCGCACGAGCGCGTCGTGCCCGAGCCCGGTTCGCTTGCCGATCAGGCTCTTCTTGTAGGCGCTGTCGGGCAGGGTCCCGGTGGTGCGGTCATCGACGAGGAAGTCCTTGGCGTCGCCCGGATCGAACAGCTCGGCGAAGCGGCCGAACAGCGCCTGGCTGGGGGCCAGCGTGCCGGCGCCTAGCGAGTAGACGATCGAGAAGCGCCGATCGCGCGGCAGGTAGAAGGCGTAGGGCCACTCCTCGACCCAGCCGTAGAACTCGTCGTCGAGGCCGTAGAGGGAGTCGAGCAGGACGAGATCGGTGACCGGGTGGCCGCCCCGGCGCGCGATGCCCGCCGCGGCCTTGTAGCCGCCCGAGTGCGAGATCACCTGGAGGCCACCGAGATCCTGCTCCGTGTCGACGGCGGCGAGCGCTGGCACCTTGGCGAAGCTGTCGCGGAGGAGCGCCGCGAGGCCGCCCTCTTCGTCGAGCGCGCCGGGCGACGAGTCGGCCTTGTCGCGCTGCAGCTCCGGGACGACGAGGACCGCGTTCTTCTTGGTGGCGTCGAGCTGGGCGAGCAGGTTGTGCGCCGTCCGCGCCGGGGTGCGCAGCGACGGGTTGCAGCTCTTGGGCACGGCGCCGATCACGGTGTCGACGCAGTTGAGGTGGCCGTGCAGGAAGACGACGACGTCGACCGGCGGCGTCGCGACGAACCCGGGCGGGAGGTAGACGATCACGTTCGGCGCGGCGCCCTCTGCGGGGAACGCCCCGTGCTCGATCTGCAGGCGGTGGAGACTGCCCTTGCCACCGGCTGGGGTCGCCGAGTCCGACTTGCCCCCTGCGCCGGCCGGCGCGAACTCGCCCTCGAGACCCCCCTCAGCGACGGGATCTTGGGCCGTGACGCAGGCCGACAGAGCGAGCACGAGGAGTCCCCAGAAACGCATGGCCCCCTGCTGGAGCAAGCGCCGTGCCGGGACCGCAGCGCCCAGGGACCTTTCTGGCCCGCGCCGCGAGTCGGGGGTAGATTGAGGCCGTGACCCGCCCCCTGATCTTGCTGAGCAACGACGATGGCATCCGATCGATCGGCCTCCGCGCGCTGGCCGATGCGCTCGCCGATCTCGGCGACATCGTGGTCGTCGCGCCCGATCGCGAGCGCTCGGCGCAGAGCCACGCGTTCACGCTGCACCGGCCCCTGCGCGTCGAGGAGGTCGAGCCGCGCTGCTTCGCCGTCGATGGCACGCCCGCCGATTGCGTCTACCTCGGCGTGCTCAAGCTGTGCGGCCGCCGCCCCGATCTGTGCGTCTCGGGGATCAACTTCGGCTACAACCTCGGCAGCGACGTGTTCTACTCGGGCACCGTCGCTGGCGCGGTCGAGGCGGCGCTGCGCGACGTGCCCGCGATCGCGATGTCGCTCGACTATCGCCCCGGGCTGCGCGGCCAGCCCGAGCGCTTCGCCCACGCGGCGCGCTTCGCCCACGCGCTGGCCGCCGCGGTGCTCAAGCAGGGGCTCTCGAAGGGCACGCTGCTCAACGTCAACGTGCCGAGCGGCTCGCCACGCGGCTTCCGCTGGACCCGCCTCGGTCGACGCGTCTACGACGACGTCGTCGAGGCACGCCACGATCTGCGCGGGCGCGCCTACTACTGGATCGGCGGTCCTGCGTCGGGCTACGACGATCTGCCCGGCACCGACTGCCGCGCCATCGCCCAGGAGCTGGTCTCGGTCACGCCGCTCGATCTCGACCTGACGCACGACGGGATCCTCGCCAACCTCCCCGACTGGCAGCTGCCGGCCTTCGAGGCCGTCGTCGAGGCAGACCTCGAGGCGAGCGCGCCATGACCGAGGCGGCGCGCCGGCAGATGGTCGCCGATCAGCTCCGGCGTCGCGGCCTCTGCGACGAGCGCGTCCTGGCTGCGATGGCCCTCGTGCCGCGCGAGCTCTTCGTCACCACGGAGGAGCAGTCGCACTCGTACGAGGACACCCCGCTGCCGATCGGCGAGGGTCAGACGATCTCCCAGCCGTACATGGTCGCCAAGATGGCCGAGCTGTGCGCCCTCTCGGGGGACGAGCGCGTGCTCGAGATCGGCGGCGGCTCGGGCTATGCCGCCGCGATCCTGTCGCGGCTGGCGCGTCAGGTGATCACGATCGAGCTGCGCAGCGCCCTGGCCGAGCGCGCGACGCGCTCGCTCGAGAAGGCGGGCCT
>CAZPEY010000304.1:0-6673 GCA_964585665.1 uncultured Polyangiaceae bacterium
ACGTCGTCATCAAGCAGATGCTGCCGCACCTGGCGCGCCAGCCCGAGTTCGTCTCCATGGTCCTCGACGAGGCGCGGCTCGCGGCGCGGCTCGTCCATCCCAACATCGTGCCGATCTACGATCTCGGCTTCGCCGACGGCACGTACTTCATCTGCATGGAGTACCTCCCTGGCGAGGATCTGGCGTGGATCCTGCGCCAGGCCAAGGGGCGCGATCAGCCGGTGCCGGTCGACGTCGCGCTGCGCATCGCCATCGACGCAGCCAACGGCCTGCACTACGCGCACGAGCTCGCCGACGTCGACGGACGGCCGCTCCAGATCGTCCACCGCGACGTCTCGCCGGGCAACATCCTGGTCGGCTACGAGGGCGAGGTGAAGATCCTCGACTTCGGCATTGCCAAGGCCGAGTCGCGCGTCACCTCGACGGACATCGGCACGGTCAAGGGCAAGGCGCTCTACATGTCGCCCGAGCAGAGCCGCGCCGATCCGATCGACCGACGCGCCGACGTCTACTCGCTCGGCGTGACGCTCTACGAGATGCTGACGTTCGCGCGACCGTTTGGCCGCGACTCGACGCAGGGCGTGATCGAGGCGGTGCTGCGCGGCGACTGCGAGCCGCTGCGCCGCCGTCGCCCCGAGCTGCCCGAAGAGCTCGAGCGCATCGTGCACAAGGCGATGGCCAAGGAGGCCGCGGATCGCTACGCCACCGCCGCCGAGCTCGCAGGCGAGCTGCAGCAGCTCTTGCTGTCCACGGCGACGAGCGGCTCGAGCACGCTGGGCAACTTCCTGCGCGATCTGTGCGGCAGCGAGGAGGTGTCGCAGAAGACGCGCATCCCGACGCTCGCCTCGCTGGAGCGCGCCCGCTCCCTCGACCGCGAGCGCGAGGCCCCGGTAGCGCGCCAGCCGAGCCCCGCTGAGCGGACCAACCCGGGCACGCGCCGCAGCACCCGCGCCCGCCGGCGACGCAAGCGGCTGAGCTTCGCCCTCGGCGGCGGCCTGGCGGCGGCAGGCACGATCGTCGCGGCCCTGCTCTGGTGGCCGCGCGCCACGCCCGTCCCCGCTGGCTGCGGCCCGCGCTACGGCTCGGAGGCCGCCGACGCGATCGTGATCGGCGCGACGCTGCCGCTGTCGATCAACGGCCAGCCCGAGGACGGCCAGCTCCAGCTCCAGAACGCGCTCCACCTCGCGCTCGACGAGATCAACCAGCGAGACGGCGTTGGCGGCCGGATGTTCGCGCTGCGCGCGTGCGACAACGGCGGCGACCTCAAGCGCACCAAGGAGCAAGCGACCTGGCTGGCCGACGCGGTCAAGACACCGGTCGTGCTGACGTCGTGGAGCTCGATGACGCTCGCCGCGGTCAACGTCACCTTGCCGCGCGGCGTCCTCGTCATCACCGCCGACGCGACCAGCCCGGAGATCGCCGCCGTGCCGGCCGTCCTCGATGGCAAGCGCATGGTCTGGCGCACCGCTCCCTCGGACGCGATGCAGGGTCGTGTGCTCGCCGAGATCCTCGCGAGCGATCCGGCGTTCGCCGGCAAGCGGCGGATCGGCATCCTCTACCAGGACGATCCGTACGGGCAGGGCATGGCAGGCGTCGTCGCCAACCAGCTCCAGCGTCTGGTGCCCAACGTCGAGCTCAAGTCGATCCAGTATCCGCTGCGCGGGGCCATCGAGGCGCCGGTGGCGCAGCTCGCCGCAGCGGCGCCCCAGCTCACCCTGGTCGTCGGCTTCCCGCTCGACGTGCGGCGCATCGTCGAGCAGGCGAGCAAGCAACCCGTGCTGCAGCGGCAGGGTGGGCACCAGTGGTTCTTCTCAGACTCGGTCAAGGAGCCGACGCTGTTCGTCGGCCTCAGCCACCCCGAGGAGCTCGACGGCGCCTACGGGCTCGAGTCCGCCGATGGTGGCGGCGACGAAGCGGCGTCGTTCCAGCGGCGCTTTCTGTCACGCTATCAGCGCAACGCCATCGACCACACGTACTCCTCGAATCGGTACGATGCGATGTATCTCATCGCGCTCGCCGCTGCCTACGCGGCGGGCAGCGACGGCAAGGGCGCGATCACCGGGGTACGCCTCGCCGACGGGCTCGGCCATCTGTCGGCCGGCAACAAGTTTGGGCTGGTGCCCGAGCAGTTCACCGCCGCCAAGGCCGAGCTGCAAGCCGGCCGCTCGATCGACGTGGCCGGCGCTAGCGGACAGCTCGACTTCGACGCGCGCACGGGAGAGGCGCCCGCGTCGTTCCAGGTTTGGCGGATTCGTGGCAAGACGTTCGTCAAAGAGCGCCGCATTGACGCCCCCAAGCCCTGACGATCTCCCCCTCTGCCCCGTCGCCGGTCGCTGCGGGGGCTGCCCGACCATCCTGGTTCCGCTCGACGCGCAGCGGGCCCAGAAGCGCGCCCACCTGGTGGCGCTGTTCGAGGCCGCGGGGCTCGATCCCGCGCCCGCCGCCATGGTCAAGCTACTTGACTGTGGACGCAGCGGGCTGCGTGATCGCACCGATCTGACGTGGATCGCGCCGACCCTCGGGCTCTACGATCTGGCGGGGGCGGCGCTCGTGCCGGTCGGCGCGTGCCCGGCGCTCGCTCCAGCGCTGGCCGCGTTTGCCGTCGAGCTGGCGGCCGATCCGCCGCCCTGCGCGCGCGCCTCGCTGCGGCTGCGCCTCGGCAACGACGGCGAGCGCGGCCTGTGGATCGACGCGGCCAACCTGACGATCAAGGAGCTCCTCGACGAAGACGCCTGGCTGCGGCGCTGGGCCGGGCGCGCCTTCGTCGAGCTCGGGCAGCGGCGCAAACCGCTGCTCATCGACGAGGGGCGCCTGCGTCTCGGCAAGGAGAGCCTGCTGCGACCGTGGTTCGCGACTCCGCTCGCCGAGGGTCGCACCTCCCCGCTGCTCGGTCCGGTCGGCGGCTTCTCCCAGCCGAGCCGCGCGGCCAACCGCGTGCTCGTCGCGGCAACGCTGGCCGCTTGCGACGCGACCGGTGCGGCGCGCTTCGTCGAGCTCGGCAGCGGCAATGGCAACTTCACCCTGCCGCTGCTGGCCCGCGGCGCCGCCGTCGTCGCCGTCGAGCTCGACCGCCTGGCGCTCGAAGGGCTCGAGGCGAGCGCGCAGCAGCTCGGCCTGACCGCGCGCCTCGAGCTCTGTCAGCTCGACGTGCACCACCGCGCCAGCGAGCTCGAGCCGCTCTTGACCAAGGACACAGCGTTGCTCGTCGATCCGCCCCGCGCCGGACTGCGCGGCTTCGTCGACGTGCTCGCCGCCGTGCCGAAGCCCCCTTCGGCGATCGTCTACGTCTCGTGCTACGCCGAGAGCCTGGTCGCCGATCTGCAGCGCCTCACGAAGCTCGGCTACGCGGTGCGCAGCCTGGTCGGCGTCGACCAATTCCCCGACACGCCGCACGCCGAGTGGGTGGTCGGGCTGCAGCGCGCGACGCCACCGCCGCTCTAGCCCGGCTTCGCCGCAGCGCCGTCCTACTCGGTGCGTACGACCTCGACCCGGCGCGTCCGCACCGACGGCATCGACGCCTCGAGCGCGTCCCACGGGGCACGATCGGCGTCGCGGTTCACCGTCACGAGCAGCAGCGCGGCGGGGGCGATCAACCCGAGCACGCGCCCGAGGAGCTCGGCGCCCGGCGCGTCCCCGAGCGACAGGTCGTCGAGCGCCAGGACCAGCGTGCTGCGCGTCGCCAGCGACGAGAACAGGCTGGCCAGCGAGCTCGCGAGCGGCCCCAGATCGACGAGCCCTGGCTCACCACTCGCCGCGTTCCGATCGCTGGCCCGCGTGGCGGCGACGCGCTCTGCGTGGTCGGCGGGCGCGAGCCGCCCGATCACCGGGAACGTCGCCTCGGCGAGCGCCAGCGCTGGCCAGTCGAGGCGGACCGCGTCCCCGAGGCCGGCGAGCCGCTCCACCGTCGCATCGACGAGCGGGTCGATGCTGCGAAAGCGCAAGGACTCGCCCTTGCGGCAGCGCGTCGCCAGCACCGTCGCCTCGGGATCGAGCTCGCGTGCCCGCTCGCTGAGGCGGCGCAGCGTCTCCGTCTTGCCGCTGTTGGCGCCGCCCACCAGCACGACGCAGCGCGACTGTCCGCGCCGCACCTCGCCCACCCCGACCGAGACGGCGAGGTTGGCGGCGTCCGCCCGCGGCTCGATCGGGAAGGCCAGATCTTCTTGAACCGCCGGCAGCACGCGCGGCGTCTGGCGTCGAGCGACTCGGCGCTGAAGCTGCGTGCCGGTCGGACGGTCGGCCGGGTTCGGGCTCAGTAGCTCGATGCAGAGCTGAACCAGATCGTAGGGGAGATCGCTGACGAGCTGATGCGGCGAGCGCGGTCGCTCCCCCTTCTTCTGCATCGCGATGTAGAAATCCGAGCCGTCGTAAGGCAGCACGCCCGTCAGCGCCTCGTAGAGCATCACCCCGACGGAGTACCAGTCGCTGGCTGGGCCGACCGACTCGCCCGAGAGCTGCTCGGGCGACATGTACACCGGCGTGCCTTCCACCGAGTGCGCCGAGGTGGGGGCGAACAGGCTCTGCGAGAGGCCGAAGTCGACGAGCACGAGCCGGCCGTTCTTCTCGAGCAGCACGTTGGACGGCTTGAGGTCCCGATGGCAGAGGCCGGCGCGGTGCAGATAGTTGAGCCCGTCGACGAGCTGGCGCAGTGCACTGCGCAGCAGCTCCTCGTCGAAGCGGCGCGCCGCCAGGGGTCGGCTCGGCGCCATCGTCGACGTCTCGCCGGGACGGAGGGTCGCGTAGCCCTCGAACGCCGGGCCAGCGCCCGCTGGCGCCGCCCCCGGGGGGCCCTCCTCGTGGATGCCCTCGAGAAAGGGCACTCCGTGGATGAGCTCCAAGGTCATGAACCAGGCGTCGCCCTCGGCGAAGAGCTCCTCGAGGTGCACCAGGTTGGGGTGCGACAGATCCACCAGGGCGCGAAACTCGCTCTTGAGGCGAAACACGCCGTGCGGATCGAGGGTGTGCAGCGCCTTGAGGGCCTTGTGCTGGCCGTGGACGCGATCGAGGACCTCGTAGACGTTGCCGTACCCGCCCGTTCCGAGCAGGCGCACGACGGTAAATCGGTCGTTGCCGAGGAATTCAGTCAACCGCCGCCGATTCTAGCGCGGCTGGCGGCGGCTTGCACCACACTCGACGCGGTACCACGGACCCGCTGGTGAGGTTAGGGTACGCCGATGCGACTGGCGACCTGGAACGTGAACTCGATCCGCGCGCGACTCGAGCGCGCGACCGCGTGGCTCAAGCTGCGCGACCCGGATGTCGTGTGCCTGCAGGAGCTCAAGACCGACGAGGCGAGCTTCCCGCGCGACGCCTTCACCGCGCTCGGCTACCACGCCCACGCGGTGTGCCAGAAGACCTACAACGGCGTCGCCATCCTCTCGAAGCGGCCGATCGTCGACGCGACCGTGGGCATGCTCGACGATGTCGACGATCCCCAGGCCCGCCTCTGCGCCGGGACGATCGACGGCGTGCGCGTCCTATGCGCCTACATGCCCAACGGGCAGGAGGTGGGCTCGGACAAGTGGCGGTACAAGCTGGCCTGGATGGAGAGGCTCCGCCGCTACCTCGAGCGCCACTGCGATCCGGCGCAGCCGCTGGCGCTGTGCGGCGACTTCAACGTCGCGCCCGACGAGCGCGACGTCTACAACCCGACGGCGTGGGAGAAGGAGCCGCTCTATCACCCCGAGGCGCGCGCCGGGCTGCGCGCCATCGCCGACTGGGGGCTCGTCGACAGCCTGCGGCTGCATCGCCAGGACGCAGGGATCTACTCGTGGTGGGACTATCGAATGCTGGCCTTCCCGAAGAACCGCGGGTTGCGCATCGATCACATCTACCTGACCAAGTCGCTCGTCCCCCGCTGCACCGGCGTCACCGTCGATCGCGACGAGCGCAAGGGACAGCAGCCGAGCGATCACGCGCCAGTGATCGCCGAGCTGAGCTGAGCCGAGATCGCTTCGGCGGGTCCGTCAGTCGCGGTCCCGCTGCCCCATGATGCGCAGGACGAAGTAGAGGAGCTGCATCACCGACGTGAGCGCCGCCGCCAGGTAGGTCAGCGCCGCGGCGTTGAGCACCTTGGCGACGCCCTCCTCGTCTTCGGCCGTCACCGCGATGCCGGCGAGCTTGAGGCGCGCCTTGGCGCGTGACGAGGCGTTGAGCTCGACGGGTAGCGTCACGAGCTGAAAGGCGACGATGGCCGAGAACAGGATCACGCCCACCCAGGCCAGGCCCGTGGACTGGATCGCCAGGCCGATCGCCGCGAGCCAGATGCCCGCCTGCGAGCCGATGCGCGCAGGATTGACGAGCTTCTGCCGGATGCCCATCCACGCGTACGCCTCGGCGTCCTGGATCGCGTGCCCGACCTCGTGCGCGGCGACGCCCGCCGCGGCGACGGAGACGCCGTTGTAGACGTCGGGCGAGAGGCGCAGCACCTTCTCCGTCGGGTCGTAGTGATCCGACAGGAACCCGGGCGTCTGCTCGATGCGTACGTTGGTGATGTTGGCCGCGCGCAGGATGCGCGCCGCCACCTCGGCTCCGGTCAGCCCCGTCGACAGCCCCACCTCGGAGTAGCGCTTGAAGCGCGAGCGCACGAGGAAGGCCGCCCACATCGACAGCAGGATGCCGGGGAGCAGATACGCCAGATACGTCGTGTCATAGCCGTAGCCGTACATGCAGCCAA
>CAZPEY010000305.1:0-6646 GCA_964585665.1 uncultured Polyangiaceae bacterium
GCCGGCGTGGCAGTTGATGCACATATGCCCTTCGGGGTGCTCGTTGTTGCCGCCGCCCTTGCCGGGCGCGAACAAGACGAGCGGGGCGATCTCCTGCTTGAACGAGGTCGCCTCGTTGATCTGATAAACGACCTTGGCGGTCGAGGTGGTGAGCTTGCCGGTGTCGAGCTCCTGGCCCTCGGCGATGACGAGGACGGCGAGCGACGACGAGCGCGAGTCGAGCCAGCGGATCGACGGCTGGAAGTTGAGCTTGCCGTTGACCGGATCGAAGGTCGCGCCCGGAGCCGCCGACAGATCGGCCGAGTAGACGACGATCGTGCCCGTCGGATCGCTGCTGGCGAAGCTGATCTCGGGGGCCTTGGCGCCCTCGTCGACGACCGTGAGCGCCGGCGTGTTGATGTGGATGACGTTGAGGACACGGATGCCGATGGTGCGCGTGCTGACCGTGTCGCCCGAGGTGATCGTGAACGTCACACTATAGAGACCCGACTGCGTGTAGTCGGGTGTGAACGAGAAGATGCCGTTCTGGAAGGTCGAGTTGGTGGGCAGCGTCGAGGTGGTGATGGAGGATCCCGCCTTGCCCGCCTCGATCACCAGATCGAGCGAGGAGCCCTCTTCGACCTCGTACGCGGTGTTGAAGGCGACGTCGTTCGACGACGGCGGCACGGTGGTGATGTAGACGGCCGGGGCTTTCTGGGGGCAGCCGCTCGTGAGCAGCAAAGCGAAGACACAAGGAATCAGCTTACGCACGTAGATCCTCCACACTCCTCCATATGAAGCAGAAGAGCAGACGGAGAGGATCTCGTACCGGCTTGCGTTCTGTCAAGGACGGAGCCGAATCTGTCTGTCCGCGGTGATTGAAAGCGGCAGGCCGTGGGCGCATGATGAGCGCAAGGCGATTTGATTAATGCAGCAACTTCGTGGCGTGGTCCCTGCCAGGTGGGCCGTGCGTGCGCTTCTGGTGTCGATGTTTTTTGGGGGCGACCGCGCCGAGGCAGGCCAGAAGACGCTGTCGGTCGCTGCCGACACCTATCTGTCGAACAAGGTGGCCGGCAACAACTTCGGCGCCGCGACTTCGATCTATACCGGCACGAACTGCGGTGGCACCCCTTCAACTCCCTGCGCATCGGCTGGCGCGATGCGCGGCGTGGTGCGCTTCACGATGCCGAGCTCGCTGCGTGGGCGAGCGACGATCTCCCGCGCCCGCCTGCAGCTCCGCACCCAGGGCCTGCCGGTCGGAACTCCCGCCGCAGCGACGGTCAGCCTCTATCGGATGGGTGGATCGTCGGTCTGGACCGAGGGCAGCGGGGTCGGCAACCCGATGGCGGGCACCGCCTGCGCTAGCGCCGGCTTCGGCGCGACCTGGAACCTGATGAACTGCACGGGCAACGGGTGGTCTTACAACTTCAGCGGCTCGGCCTCGAGCCCAGCCGCCATCGGCAGCACGGTCACCTGGGACTCGCTGTCGAACTCGACGATGAACAGCGACGTGCAGGGCTGGATCGATCTGACGCTCACGAACAACGGCTGGAGCCTGGTCGGCCCCGAGGGCAGCACCAAGAACGCGCAGCGCTTCGACACGAAGGAGACGGTCGGCGGCGTCCCCCCGTCCCTCATCATCGACTTCTCATGCAAGGCGGGCTTCTTCGAGAGCGGCAACGAGTGCTACGCCTGTACCTCGACGGCGAAGAACAGCTGCGTCGACACCTTCCCCGGCAACGCCTGCAACGAGCTGTCGCCACCCTCGACGTACAACTGCACCTGCGACGAGTCGGTTTACACCGGCACGGGGACCGGGAGCTGCACCAACAAGAACGACTGCGTCGGCAATCCGTGCGACGACAACGGAGACACTGGCGCCAGC
Organism: uncultured Polyangiaceae bacterium; assembly: GCA_964585665.1. GTDB lineage: Bacteria > Myxococcota_A > Polyangia > Palsa-1104 > Palsa-1104 > CAZPEY01. The sequence continues at coordinate 1,865 of CAZPEY010000305.1, forward strand.
TGCAGCGACAACGCGCCGCCGCTGGCCGGGCACACTTGCACTTGCACGACGGGGTTTATCTCGAATGGCACCTCGTGCGTCGGGGCATGCGGCGCTGGCCCGGATCCGTGCACGAACGGCGGCTCTTGCAGCGTCACCGGCGCTGGCACCTGGAGCTGCAGCTGCCCGCCGGGCTACGTATCGAGTGGTGGCAACAACCCCGTGTGCCAGAACTTCAACGCGTGCGACGCGGCGGCGATGACGGCGTGTGCGACCGGTTTTGGCGGCAACAGCTGCTCGGACGACGCGCCGCCGTCGACGGGGTACGCGTGCGTATGCAACAACGCCGGCTTCGAGGTCGGGACGGTCCTTGGCAAGCCCGCCTGTGTGAACCGCGACGAGTGCTCGCCGACCAACCACTGCCGCGACGGGGGTGACACCAGCGCGACGTGTAACGATCGCTTCCCGTCGGCCGGCTATGACTGCACCTGCTCGAGCGACCTCTGGCAGGTCGACAGCTCAGGTAGCTTCACCACCTGCGTCGACGTCAACGAGTGCGCCGCGGCGACCAACCCGTGCGGCGCCGGCACCTGCTTCAACCTCGACGGGCGCGGCTACTCCTGCAAGTGCGATCCGGGCTACGTCTCGACGAGCGATAAGACCAAGCCGACCTGCGTGCACCCGCTCTCGTGCAATGCGCTCGCCGACACGGCGTGCGTGGCCAGCCAGCCGGGCAATGCGTGCCTCGACAATCCGCCGCCGCGCATCGGCTACACCTGCCAGTGCGATCACCCTGCGTACGAGCCGAGCCTCAGCAGCACGAGCTGCGTCGACAAGAACGAGTGCCGTGTCAACGAGTGCGCACGCGAAGGCGATCGCCGTGCCGTCTGCGTCGACGCTCCCGCCCCCGACACGGGGTATAGCTGCACTTGCGATGTCGGCTGGCGCTTCGACGGCGAAACCTGCGTCGACCTCGACGAGTGCGCGCAGGGTGGAAACCCTTGCGGACGTGGCACCTGCAACAACATCAAGGGCGGCTACCAGTGCGCGTGCCCGGCCGGCTACGAGGCTTCGGGCAGCTTGACCCCAACTTGTGTACTCAACGGTTCAGGGTACCTCATGGTGACGACCGAGCCCGGTTCGCTCTGCACGATCTCGGGCGCGCCCGGCACGGTCCCGCCACTCTCGGCGATCTGCTTGATCACCTTGGCGCTCGCGGTCGCGCGCCGCCGCCGTCGCGCGTCGTAGCGCGAGGTGTCGAACCGCGTCGCTCAGTTCACTTAAAGAAATCTTCATCAACAGGTCTTTTTTCTGTTTCGGACCACACACCGCCCGGTGTACGGTCTGGGGCCCCTTTCTCCGTTCGTGATTCGTCAAACCACTTAGAGGCGTAAAGATGACAAGGTTGGGTCTAGCCAGTAGGAGCGCAGTCGCATTGTTGGCCGTCGCCACGTTGACCGCGTGCCCGAACGGGAACAACGGCAACAAGGTGGTTGACCTCTCGGTCCCGGCCGACCTCACGGTCGGAACCAGGGACGGCGGCGAGACCGACATGACGGGCGCCGGCACGCCTGTCATCACGATCACGCCGAGCGGCAAGGCCTTCGGTGACCAGGTCGTCGGCACGACGAGCGCCACCCAGACCTTCACGATCACGAACACGGGCACGGCGCCGACGGGCGTCGTCACCGTCACCCCCACGGGCGACACCGGCGAGTTCACGGCGACGCCGGGCGCGGGCTGCAACGCGGTCCTCGCGCCCCAGGCCACCTGCGTCGTCGACGTCGCGTTCAAGCCGACCAAGGTCGGCGCGGCGAGCGTCACGGTGACGGCGGCGGCCACCCCGGGCGGGACCCAGATGGTGACCGTGACCGGCAACGGCGTCGCCGACGCGGCGCTGACGATCAAGCCGATCAGCCAGGCGTTCGGCTCGATCGCGCTCGGCCACAGCTCGAGCGACACCCTCTTTACGGTCAAGAACGAGGGCGGTGTCGAGTCCGGCGCCATCACCTCGGGCGTGACTGGCACCAACGCCGATGAGTTCACCCTCATCAGCGACGGCTGCATGGGCGCCAAGCTCAAGCCGAACGAGAGCTGCCTCATCCAGGGGCGCTTCACGCCGAGCGCTCTCGGCGACCGGTCGGCGACGCTTGGCGCAACCGCTGCGCCGGGCGGCACGGCGAACTCTGAGCTCACGGGCGTCGGCATCGCTCCGGCCAAGCTCGAGGTCACGCCGACCCCGCACAAGTACACCGACACCGTCGTCTTCCAGACCAGCGAGACGCAGACCTTCACGATCACCAACACCGGCGCGGACGTCTCTGGCGTCGTGTCGACCGCGGCGCTGACCGGGACCAACCCGACGCAGTTCAAGATCGTCACCGACAACTGCAAGGGCAAGACGCTCGACCCCAATGCCTTCTGCACCGTCGAGGTGACCTTCAACCCGACGTCGGTCGGCACCATGAGCGCTTCGCTCACCGCGAGCGAGGCCAAGGAGAACTCCTCGATCACCGCCGCGCTGTCCGGCGTCGGCCTCGCGCAGGCCCTCCTCACCATCTCGCCGACCGATCAACCCTACGGCGCCTTCGCGATCAACACGCAGACCTCCGATGTTCCCTTCACGATCCGCAACAACGGCGACACGGCGACGGGCAAGCTGACGATCGCGCTCGAGGGCACCAACGCCGACGAGTTCACGATTACGGACGACAAGTGCAGCTCTCTGGCCAACCTCGCGGCCAACGGGACCTGCGTCGTCAAGGTCGCCTTCGCGCCCAAGACCACTGGCAACAAGGTTGCGACCCTCAAGGTCTCCTCTCCGGTCGGCGGGAGCGACAGCGCCAGTCTGTCGGGTGTCGGCGCGACGCCGGCTGCGCTCAGCATCACCTCGCCGAGCCTTCCTGCCGCCTTCGGCTCGATTGAGATCGGCAAGACGAAAACGGTCGACATCGTCCTGCTGAACACCGGTGGCGTCCCGACCTCGACGATCAGCGCGCAGATCAACGGCGGCGGCGGCCAGTACACGATCGCGAACAACGGTTGCTCCGCCGGCATCGGCGCGGGCAACTCGTGCACGATCAAGGTCTCCTTCACACCGTCGGAGGCGGGCACGGCCAACGCGTCGCTCTCGATCACCGCTGTGACGGGTGGCGACCTGGCGCCCGCCCTGACCGGCGTCGGCCTCAACCACGCCAAGCTCGAGATCTCCCCCACGCCGGACTTCGCGTTCGGCAACATCGTGCAGAACACGCAGTCGGCGCCGATCACCTTCACCGTCAGCAACACGGGTGAGGTTGATTCGAGCGTCCCGGTGATCAGCATCAACGGCTCGAACCAGTACCTCATCTTCGCCAACGGCTGCACCGCGGCGATCGCTCCCGGCAAGTCGTGCGACGTGCAGATCAAGTTCACGCCGACCTCGACGGGCGACAAGCTCACGGATCTCACCGCGACCGGCACGCCATCGGGCGGCACGGCGACGACGCACCTCTCGGGCACCGGCGTCCTCGCGGCGGCGCTCTCGATCACCAGCCCGAGCCTGCCCTTCGGCTACGGCACCGTGATCATCGGCTCGCAGGTCGATCAGGACTTCACGCTGACCAACGGCGGTGGCGTCTCGACCACCACGATCACGACCGACTTCAAGAACCTCGTCGGCACGGCCTTCTCGGTCGTCACCGACAACTGCAACGGCCAGACGCTCGGCGCGGGCCTCACCTGCAAGGTGACGATCCGCTTCAAGCCGTCGACGCCGGGTGCGAAGTCGGGCTCGGTCGGCTTCTCGGCCGCGACCGGCGGCTCGACGAGCGGCAACTTCAACGGCACGGGCGGCGCGGCACTGACGATCGTGCCGGGCTCGAAGGTCTTCGCCGACACCGTCACCAACGGCACCAGCGCGGCGCAGCTCTTCACGGTCAAGAACGTCGGTGCGATCAACACGGGCGCGCTGACGACCAGCTTCTCGGGTACCAACAAGTCCGAGTTCAAGCTGCAGAACGACAACTGTGCGACGGTGAACCTCGCGCCCAACGGCACCTGCACCTTCGAGGTGGTCTTCGCTCCGACGTCGCCGACGCCGGCTGGCAAGAGCGCGTCGATCGACGTCAACGGCGCGAGCAACGGCTCGGTCTCCGCGGGCCTCTCGGGCAACGCACTCACCTCGCTCACCATCTCGCCGGTGCCGCTCGACTTCGGTCTGGTGGCGGTCGGCGACACGACGAATCCGAAGTCGGTCACTATCAAGAACGTCTCGCCGGTGGCGACTCCGGCGCTGCAGACCCAGATCGTCGGCGCCGATTCGGCGATGTTCCTCGTTCAGGACAACTGCAAGAACCAGATCCTCGCGCCGAACGCGACCTGCATCGTCAACGTTCGCTTCGCGCCGACCTCGCGCCTCAACAAGAGCGTCACCTTCACGGTGACGGTCTCCGCAGGCGACGCGGTGCAGACGACCTTCCAGGGCGTCGGTGGCACGCCGGCGACGCTGACCCTGACGCCGAAGTCGCACGACTTCCAGGCGCTGCCGGGCCAGTCGAGCGCCGAGTTCACCTTCGTCGGTCAGAACACCGGCGAGCTGCCGACCGGCACGATGGGCGCGTCGCTCATCGGCAAGGATCAGTCGGAGTTCGAGATCGTCTCGGGCAAGAACACCTGCTTCGGCGTGCTCGCGGCGGGTCTGACCTGCAACATCGTGGTCAAGTTCAACGCGGGGGTCGTCGGTCCGAAGGTCGCACAGCTCGAGCTGCAGGCGACGCCGGGCGGCGACGTCTTTGCGGACCTGACAGCGACCAGTCTCCGTCC
>CAZPEY010000306.1:0-6637 GCA_964585665.1 uncultured Polyangiaceae bacterium
CGACCGCGGCGTTCACGGAGGCGCAGCGGCGCGCTCCCGCCGACGAGCTGCCGCGCCTCGGCCTCGCCGTGGCGCGCCAGGATCGCGCCGCGCTGCAGGCGCTCCTTGGCAAGGGCCGCCCGCTCGACGCGGCCGCGCGGGTCAACCTCGCCGCGCTCCACTTCGCCGACAAGGACAGCGCGACGGCGCAGAAGGTCCTGGGCTCCGTCGATGGGGGCCTCCCGGAGGCGGCGCTGCTGCGCGGGCAGCTGGCGGAGGCGAGCGGCTCGCTCGACGAGGCGGGCGCCGCGTACGCCGCCGCCGTGGCGCTCCAGCCCCACTACTTCGACGCGCTCACCGGCCTCGGTCGCGTGCTCCACAAGCGCGGCGACGCGAGCGCGGCGCGCAGCGCCCTCGAGCGTGCCGTCGCGGTGCTCCCCGACGAGCCCGAGCCGCACGCGCTGCTCGCGGCGGCGCTCCAGTCCCTCGGTGAGGGCGACCTCGCCGCCGCCGAGGACGCCAAGGCCAAGCGCCTGCAAGCGGTCTCGGGCGCCAAGCTCGACGGCAAGCCGGCGCGCGTCGTCGGCGTGCCGGTGTTCGACAACACGGGCAAGCTGCCCGCGCACGCCTGGCTGTCGGTCGGCATCGCCGAGGCGCTCGCCAGCGATCTGCCCAAGCTCGGCGGCGTGCGCGTCGTGGAGCGCGCGCAGCTCCAGAGGGCCTTCGACGAGGCCCGCCTGCAGCAGCTCGTCGGAGTGGACGCCGCCGACGCTCCGCGTGTCGGCAAGATGGTCGGCGCCGACGCGCTCGTCATCGGATCGTTCCAGATCGTCGGGGCCGAGATTCGCATCCTCGGGCGGCTGGTCTCCGTCGAGAACGGCACAGTGATCCGGGCCGGTGAGGCCTCGGGGAAGCTCGATCAGCTCTTCGCCATCGAGCGGCGCCTGGCGCTCGATCTGCTCTCCGACTACGCCGGCGTCGCCGGCAAGGACAAGGAGGCGTTCTTCGCGCAGCAGGCGCCGTCGCTCGATGGTCTCGCCGCCGTCGCGGAGGCCGACGTCGCCCTGCGCCGTGGCGATCGCGCCGCCGCCAAGGCCGCCCTGCAGCGCGCCGAACAGGCCGACCCGCGGTTCGCCGCGGCGTACGCCGATCTGAAGAAGAGCGCGGAGGCGACCGCCAACGTCGCGGTGCTGCCGCTCAAGAACGCCACGGGACGCGGCGACGACGCCTGGCTGTCGGGCGGCATCGCCGAGTCGCTGTCCGGCGATCTGCGCAAGCTCGGCGTGCCGCAGGTCGAGCGGCTCGCCATCGACAAGGTCCTGCAAGAGAAGCGCTTCGCGGAGCTCTTTGGCGGCAGCGGCAGCGACGGCGCCAGCGCCGCCGGCAAGCAGCTCGGCGCCAAGGCGCTCGTCGTCGGCAGCTTCGCGTGCGAGGGCGATCGGCTGCGCATCGACGCCCGGCTCGTCGACGTCGACACGCAGAAGGTCCTGCTCGCCGACTCGGTCGAGGGGCGCCGCCAGGAGCTGTTCACGCTCGAGACCGATCTGGCGATGCGCCTCGGCAAGCAGCTCAACCCGACGGTCAAGGAGAGCGACCGCGCCGGGATCGAGAGCGATCATGGCTCGGTGGCCGAGCTCGAGCAGCAGCAGCGCGCGCGCGGTGGCGCCGCCGGAGCGACGGTCACTGCCGCGGCGGCCGACGGCCAGGCGATGCAGCGCGCCGTCGCCACCCAGCTCCAGCAGACCGGCGTGCTCTTCGTGCCCGACGCGGCCCGGCCGCCGCCCCCGCCACCACCGCGCACCGTGCCGGTGCCCGCCCAGCTCCAGTCGCGCATCGTCGTGCTCGGAGGACAGGGACCGGGCGAGCGCATCCGCCTCGACGCGCGCCTCGTCGATCGCCGCTCGGGCGCCGTGCTCGCCGCGACCTCGCTCGAGGGCGCGCGCACCGAGCTGCCGACGCTGCAGAGCCAGATCGCCGCCGCGCTGGCGCGCCAGATCGCCGCGCTGCCACCCGCCCGGGGGGTGCGCTGATGAACCGCTTCGTCGCCGCTCTCCTCGTCGCTGCGCTGCTGTCGCTGCAGCTGCCGGTCTACGCGCAGCCGGCGCCGCCGCTGCCCGACTACACCGACTCGCAGGACGTGGTCGTCTTCGTGCCGGCGGTGCCGCCGATGCGCACCGTCTGGCGCCCCCTGACGGGGCTCGCGATCGCGGGCGGCGTGGCGTTCTTCGCGGGCTATTCGTTCGACCTGGCGATCACGGGGATCTTCTCGAGCAAGGACATCAAGCAGGCCGCCATCCCGCTCGCCGGTCCGTGGCTGCAGTTCAACCACGACTACAAGAACGACACCGTGACCAAGGCGCTCCTCGGCATCGACGGCGTCGTTCAGGCGGCGGGCATGGCCATGCTGGTGATCGGCATGTCGGTCTGGCGCAAAGAGCAGCGGCCAGCCCCTGCCTTCACGCTCGCGCCCTTCGCCTCGCCAACGAGCGCTGGGCTTCAGCTCGTCTGGCAGCGCTAGCGCGCTGATCACGTCAGGGCGAGGCACCGACGAGAGCGGCTCCCTCGACCCGAGCTGTTTTTGCGTTTCGACACGTACATGTCGTAAAATATCCTACATGATGAGATTACCGCGCATTCCCGTCGAGACTCTGTGTACCGAGCTATCCGGGCAGCAGGAGCAGCTCGGGCTCATCGTCGACCTGTCCGAGGAGGGTCTGCGCCTCCAGCGACCGCTCGCCGGCCCGCGGCAAGGGCGCCTCGTGCAGCTCGAGTTCGAGCTCCCCGGCGACGACGAGATCGTCTGGGCGCAGGGCGCCATCTGCTTCGATCAGCTCTGGCGCGGCGCGCGCCCGGTGCGGACCAGCGGCGTGCGCATCGTGCAGGCGGCGACCCGCCACCTGCGCCGCCTCGCCGAGTGGGTCACCGCGGCGCGCGAGGCTCGCGCCGCCCTCGACGAAACGCGGCACGGCTGGGCGCTTCAGCACGCGTCCTGCTGGCGCGGCTGATCGGGCGCCTCAGTCCTCCGGATCGCCCTCGGGCTCGATGTGCACCAGCACCTCGACGATGCCGGGCAGCGCCTCCTTGACCTTGCCCGCGACGCGATGGGCGAGCTGGTGCGCCTCCCCCGTGGGCAGGCTCGCTTCGACGTGGATGTGCAGGTCGACGAAGATGTGCCCTTCGGGGCCGCGCGAGCGGATGTTGTGGACCGCCCGGACTCCTTCGACGGCGCGCGCGAGCTCCGCCACCGCCTCGCGATCGACCGACGCGGCGTCAGCCAGCACTCGCACGCTGCGCGAGATCACCTGGTACGCGGTCCACCCGATGAACAGGGCGATCGCCAGCGCGGCCGCCAGATCGAGCAGCGGTGCGTGCATCGCCACCGCGACCTGCGCCAGCAGCACCGCGAGCGTCACGAGCACGTCGCCGCGCGTGTGCTGCGCGTCCGCGACCAGCAGCTCGCTGCCGAGCTCGCGCCCGCGTCGTCCCTCGTAGGAGGCCACGCCGAAGTTGATGAACAGCGTCACGATCGCGACCGCGAACGTCGCCACGTGGGTCTCGGGCTTGACCTGCGACGACAGCCGCGTCACCGCCTCCCACGCGAGGCCCGCGCCCAGCGCGCCGAGCGAGACGCCGATCGCGAGGGCCGCGAAGGTCTCGAACTTGCGATAGCCGTAGGGGTGCGCGTTGTCTGGGGGCTTGGCGGCCATGCGCATGGCCACCAACCCGACGAGGTTGTTGATGCCGTCGAACGAGCTGTGCAGTCCGTCGGCTGCGAGGCTGAGCAGGTGAAAGTAGTGCCCGATGATGTACTTCGACGCGGCGACCACGACGTTGAGGACCAGCGTGATCCACAGGACCCGCCGGACGGCGCGATGGCGATCCTCGATGGTCATGGCGCTCGTCGGCTCACCCGGCGGCGATGCCCGTGCTCGGCCCCGGCCGCGACTCGAGGTAGGCGCGCGCAAAGTCGACGCCCGAGACGACGCCGCGCGCGTGATGCTCGTGGGTGACGAGGATGCGCCGAGCGCGGGTGGCGATCGAGAACCCGGCGGCGCGGTACAGCGGGGTGCGCCCCGGCAAGCAGAGCATCGCCTGCGACATCACCTCCTCGGTCGGCGTGGACGGCGGCCGCTCCTTGGCGGCGAGCGCCTCGATCTCGGTGAACAGGCCGACCGGCGTCTCGAGCTCGGTGACGACGACGCCGCCCACGCCGGCGCGGTCGAGCAGCTTGGCCGCCTCGGCCCACGGCTCGCGCACGTCGATCGCCACGATCTCCTTGCTGCGGACGTCGTCGAGCGGCGTCGCGAGGCGTGCGTCCGCGACGACCCGCATCGCCTCCTTGGTCGAGAACACCCCGACCGCTTCGTCGCGATCGACGACGAAGACCCGGTGCACCTTGCCTTCGACCAGCACGCGGCACGCGTCCTCGACGGTCGCGGTCGGGGACACCGAGAGCACCGGATGCGACATGAGATCGCCGCAAGACAGCGACGGGAGCTGCAGCACCGCTCGCTGCGCACCGTCCTGCACGTGGGCGAGCACGCGCCCGACGCGCAGCAGATCGCGCCGCGACAGGACGCCGGCGGGTTGCCCGCTGCGTCCGACGACGAGCACGGCGGAGAGGTTGTGCCGCGCGAGCGCTGCCTCCGCGGTGGCCACCGCATCGGACGCGGAGACGGTCACGACGGGCGAGGACATGTACGCGGTGACGAGCGGCGCGGGCGTGGTCGTGACCATGACAGCCTCCTAGGCGTACCCAAATTGTTTCGCGGCGTGGCGCAGCTCCTCGCGAAACTGCGGCGCCGCGATGGCGATGAGGGCCTCGGCACGCTCCCCGAGGGTGCGGCCGTGCAGCTCGGCGATCCCGTACTCCGTGACCACCGTGTCCACATGCGCGCGCGTCGTCACCACACCAGCCCCCGTCTGCAACATCGGAACCAACTTGGAACGCGTCCCGCCGAGCGCCGTTGCGGGCATCGCGATGATCGCCCTGCCCTCCTCGGCCATCGCCGCGCCGCGCACGAAGTCCATCTGCCCACCCACTCCGCTGTAGAGGCGCGGGCCGATCGAGTCGGCGCACACCTGGCCGGTCAGATCGAGCTCGATCGCCGAGTTGATGGAGATCATCCGACGGAAGCGACGGATGAGCGCGGTGTCGTTGGTGTAATCGGCCGGTCGCATCTCGACCATCGGATTGTCGTCCACGAAATCGTACAGGCGCTTGGTGCCCATCAAGAACGTCGAGACGATCTTGCCGCGGTTGACCGCCTTCTCCGTGCCGGTGATCACCCCTGCCTCGACGAGATCGACGATCGCGTCGGTGAACATCTCGGTGTGGACGCCGAGGTTGCGCTTGCCCTTGAGCGCCCCCGCCACCGCGGCGGGGATCGAGCCGATGCCGAGCTGGAGCGTCGCGCCGTCCGGCACCAGCTCGGCGACGTACTGGCCGATGCGGCGCTCGGTCGGCCCGAGCTCGGGCGGCGCGATCTCGGGCAGCGGCGCGTCGTGCCAGACCGCGGCGTGGATGCGACTGATGTGCAGGGCCGTGTCCCCGAGGGTCCGCGGCATCTGTGGGTTGATGACCGCGATGATGCGCTTGGCGACGTCGACAGCAGCGCGGGTCACGTCGACGGAGACACCCAGCGAGCAGAAGCCGTGCTCGTCCGGGGGGCTGACGTGGATGAGCGCCGTGTCGATGCGCACCCGGCCGCGGGTGATGAGGCGCGGGATGTCCGAGAGGAACACCGGGATGTACGAAGCGCGCCCCTCGGCGACCGCCGCGCGCGCCGTCGCGCCGATGAAGAACGCGACGTGGTGCAGGTGATCGCGCATCGCCGCCTGGAGGTGCGGCGCCGAACCCTCGCAGTGGAGGTGATAGAGCAGCACATTCTTGAGCTGCGGCGCCCGTCGGCAGAGCGCCTCGAGCAGCACCGTCGGGGCGGCGGCGCCACCCTGGACGAAGAGGTGATCTCCGGAGGCGACCTGCGCCACGGCGTCGTCGGCGGAGACCTGGTGGGTAAGGGGGATCGGAGCAGGAGCCATGGCGGCACTATACGAGGAGTCTAGCGCGGCAGCGAGGCGGTCACGATGGGGGGCAGCTTGTCGCCGCCCACGCCGCCGGGCAGCGTCTCGACGAGCAGCGGCGCCTCGACGGAGATCCCGCCGTCGGCAAACGCCAGCATGTTCGGCAGCTCCCAGCAGGTCCCCTTGCACGTCGCGGCGAGCGTGAGCTTGGCGGGGTGCTCCGCTCCAGGGGTCGTCGTGACGGTCAAGATCACGTCGAGCGGCGCCATCGTGCCAGGGCCGAGGTCGAACAGCGAGCCGTCGGAAAGCTCGAGCTTCCAGCGGATCTCGAACGGCATCCGCGCCGTCGCGTCGACGCGCTCGGCCTTGTGTCCGAACATGCGGAGCGGGAAGCTCGCCTGCCCACCGGCCGGCATCAGCGAGAGGGCGACCTGTCGCAGTCGCAGCCCCGCGGGCGGCATCGCCGTAGGCGAGACGTTGATCGTGCCGAGGCCGAGCACCAGCTCATCGATCACGAAGGCGTCGTCGCCGAGGCGAGCCACGAACCCGATCGAGTCGAGCGGCAGGCGTACGTCGGCGGCCGCGTCGAACAGGTAGTTGTCGACGTGCAGCGAGACGTGGCTCGTCGCGAGCT
>CAZPEY010000307.1:0-6632 GCA_964585665.1 uncultured Polyangiaceae bacterium
GTCGCGCTGCCGCGCAAGCCCAAGCTCACCCAGTGCATCTCGTCGCAGGTCGGCTGCGCCATCGACTGCCGCTTCTGCGCGACGGCGACGCTCGGCTTCGGCCGCAACCTGACCTCGGGCGAGATCGTCAAGCAAGTGTACCATGCGCAGACGCTGCTGCAGTCGCTGCCCGACGACGATCCGATGCGCCGCGCCGGGGCCGGGCGGATCACCAACATCGTGTTCATGGGCATGGGCGAGCCGCTGCACAACTTCGACAACGTGATGCGGGCGGCGCGCCTGCTGATGAACCAGCGCGGCGCCGATCTGTCGCGCCGCCGGATCACGATCTCGACCGCGGGGCTGGTGCCACAGATCGAGAAGTTCGGAAAGCAAGACGTCCGCGCCAACCTCGCCCTGTCGCTCAACGCGACCACCGACGAGGTGCGCGACGAGATCATGCCGATCAACCGCAAGTGGAACCTCGACCGGCTGCTCGCGGCGATCCGCGCCTTCCCACTCGAGAAGCGCCGGCGCGTCACCTTCGAGTACGTCCTCCTCGCCGGTGTCAACGACTCGAACGCCGACGCCGAGCGCCTGCTGCGCCTGCTGCGCGGCATCCCGAGCAAGGTCAACATCATCCCGTGGAACGAGCACCCAGCGGCGCCCTACAAGCGTCCGAGTGACGATCGCGTCACCGAGTTCGTCGATCGCGTGCGCGCCGGCAACGTCGCGGTCTTCGTCCGTCGCTCACGAGGCGACGACATCGACGCGGCGTGCGGGCAGCTGGCGGCCAAGGGCGCGGCCGAGCCAGGCGACGATGCACCGATCCCGAGCGCGCGCCTCGCGGCGAGCCGGGATCGGGCTACTTCTTCGTAGCGTCGAGGAAGATCTCGGTGCGCGGCCGGCCGGCCAGATCGCGGGGCAGCGGCAGCCCGAGCGCGTAGAGCGCCGTCGCAGCGGTGTCGAGCGTCGAGACCGCCTCGGTCATGTGGAAGCCCTCGCGCACGCCCGGGCCGATCGCCATCCACGGGATCTCGCGATCGATGAGCTTGCCGCCGGAGTGCACGCGGTTGTGCCCGCCGTGGTCGGCGCTGACGATGATCAGGGTGTCCTGCGCGATGCCCGCCTTCTCGAGCGCCTCGAAGAGGATGCCGAGGCAGCGGTCCGCGTCCTCGATCGCCTTCCACTGCTGGTTCGAGAACCAGCCCTTGCTGTGGCCGAGCTCGTCGGGATCGGAGAAGTGCACGAAGGCGAGCTCTGGGCGCTCGCTGATCAGGTACTCGGAGGCTTCCTCGGCGACCTTCTTGCAGAAGTAGCCAGGGCGCTCGTAGATCCCGACGGTGCCCGGCGGGACGATGTGCCGCAGCTTCGACTTGCCGGTGAAGAAGGCGGTGGTCATGCCCTTCTCGCGCGCGTGGTCGAAGATGCTCTTGCTCTTGATGTAGCCCCTCTTGGGGCGCCAGTTGTTCCAGGTCAGCCCGTGCACGGTCGGGTGATAGCCCGAGAGCATCGAGGCGTGCGCCGGCAGCGTCGAGGCCTCACGAATCGTCAGCGCGCGGTAGGTGAACGAGCCGCGCTTCTTGAAGTACTCGTGCCACTTGAGCTGCTTCTGCTGGATCGCGCCGCCCGGCATTCCGTCCTCGCTGATGATGAGGACGTGCTTGGCCCGACGGAACTGGGGCTCGGGAGCGCTCTGGATCGCCGCCGGCAGCGCCAGCACAGCCGCCGGCGCGAGAGGCACCGGCTCGTCGGCGAGCACATGATCGGCGTGCGCCCGCGGCCCGAAGGCCATGGCCGCACCGGCCGCAACTCCGGCAAAGAGCCCAAGCGAAAGCAAGAGACGCCGCACTGTTACCAAGAATAGCGGGGTTCGGGGCGCAACGCCATTTCCTTGCGCGCCTCCGCCGCTGGCGGCCGTGCAGCGGATCGCCGGTTGACGCGCTCGGGGCGGGAGGATAGCTTTCGCGCCGCATGGAGACACTGCACTTTCTCGTCGGGAAAGAGGTCGATATCTTCAACCCGCACGACACCGAAGAGGTCGATGGCCTGATGGCCTCGGGCAAGATCCTGGCGATCAAGGATGGCTGGCTGATCCTCGCCAATCCGAAGACGGGGGAGGCCGACTTCGCGGTCAACATCCAGTATGTGGGGATGATCGCGGTGCGAGAGACCGCGCCGATGATGGAGGCGCTGCCGGGGGGCAAGCTGCACCGCTTGCACCGCACGCCTCCCGAGGACAAGGACGAATAGGACGAGTGGACCGCGGCCCCATAGCTCAGCTGGATAGAGCGAGTGTTTCCTAAACACTAGGTCCCGTGTTCGAGTCACGGTGGGGTCACCAATGAAGCTGGGGTGGATCTTCTTGGCGGCGCTGCTGGCGGGCGCCTCGCTGGCCGAGGCCGCACCGCGGAAGCTCCCGAAGGCAGCGACGGCCTGCCAGACGCCGAACGACTGCGTGCTGGTCCCGACGAGCTGCTGCGGCTCCTGCGACCTCGACGCGGCCGTCCCGATGAGCGCCTACAACGGCGATTGGATCGAGGAGCATGGGCAGCCCGGCTGCGACGGGGCAGGCTGCCCTCGCTGCGCCGTCTCCGAGGACTGGGCGCCGCAGCAGCAGGGGCAGCTCATCGCGGCGTGCGAGGCGCACCGCTGTGTGGTCAAGAATCTTGACCACATGCCGATGACCGCGTGTTCGAAGGACGAGCAGTGTGTCGTGGCCACGCCGCGCTGCTGCGCCTGCACATGGAACAACTCGGTCGCGGTGCGGGCGGACGCCGCCGCGAAGCTCCATCGCCTCGTCTGCGCGCCGGGCACGGGCTGCCCCGCCTGCGCCCAGGTCGGACACAAGCCGAAGGTCGAGTGCGCCAAGGGGCGCTGCCAGCTCCGACCGAGGGAGCCGCGCGCCGCTCGGGAGAGCGGCCGATGAGGGCTGCGGCGCTCCTGACCGTGACGATCCTGGCCACGCTGTGCGGCTGCGGCGACGGCGCGCCGCCCGAGGTCGCGCCCGGCTGCAACCCGCTCGTCGGCGGGGCGTGTCTACTCCCCTTCCCGTCGTCGTTCTACGAGATCGCAGATCCGGGGACTCCGACGGGGCGACGGGTGCGTGTGCCTGCCGAGGTCGCGCCGCAGCAGCTGACGGGCACGCGCCTGTCCGTCGAACGGATGAACCGCGCCGATGGCTTCTCGCCAGCGACGCCGATCCTCGTGCACCTGCCGACGCCGCCTGCCGCCAGCCTCTTGCCGCCGGAGACGGACCTCGCGCGCTCCCTCGATGCCGGGGCGACGGTGCAGCTCTACGATGTCGAGCGCGCCGAGCGCGTCCCGCTGTGGGCGGAGCTCGACGGCAACGCGGAGGAGGACGCCCGCCGGGCGCTGCTGATTCACCCGGCGGTCCGGCTGCGCAACGACGCTCGCTACGTCGTCGCGCTGGTCGGGCTCGGTCCTGCGCCGCGCCCCTTCGCGGCGCTCCGCGACGGGCGCGCGCTGTCGAGCGCCCTGGCGGCTCTCGCGCCTGCCGTCGAGGAGACGCTGACCTTCCTGCAGGCGCGCGGGGTCACGCGCGCCGACGTGACGCTGGCGTGGGATTTCCACACCGCCTCGAAAGCAGCCGCGCACGCGCACCTCGAGACGATGCGCGACACCGCGCTCGCCGAGGTGGCCTCGCTCGGCTACCAGGTCGACGAGGTCAAGCAGGCCGCGAGCGGCGATCCGCGGCTGCTGCGCACCGTCGCGTTCACCATCGACGTGCCGTCGTTTCTCGCCGACGAGAGCGGCAGCTCGACGCTCCTCAGCGACGGCACCGGGGCGCCACAGCGTCGCGGGATCGACAAGGTGCAGGGGTTCGCGGTAGTGCCGCGCTGCGCCGCGGCAGCGACGGGACCGATCCCGATCGTTCAGTTCGGCGCCGGGCTGTTCCTCAACGTGCAGACGATGCTCGACTCGACGGCGTGGCAGCGCGTCGCCAACGAGGTCTGCGCCGTCTACGTTGGCACCGACTGGCTGGGCCTGTCGGGCAGCGACCTCGGCCTCGCCGCCGACGCGGCGCTCAACGACGTCAACAAGCTCTACGTGATCACGGATCGGCTGCAGCAGGCGCACGTCAACCAGCTCGTGCTCGCCCGTCTGCTCGCGACCAAGCTCGCGGCCGATCCGGCCTTCGTCGTCGGAGATCACGCCGCGTTCGATCCAGGCCGCCACTTCTACTTCGGCATCTCGAACGGCGGCATCCAGGCTCCGGCGCTCTTGTCGCTGAGCTCCGAGATCCAGCGCGGCGTGCTCAACGTGCCGGGCTGCAAGTGGTCGCTCATGCTGTCGCGCTCGACGGACTTCTATCCGTTCAAGGCGCTGATGAAGGACCTGCTGCCCGATCCGATCGATCAGCAGATCCTGTTCGTGTTGTCGCAGACCGAGTGGGACCACACCGACGCGGCGACCTGGGCCGAGACGCTCACCAAGCCGGTCCTGGTGCAGGAGGCGATCGGCGACGCGCAGGTCTCCAACGCCGCGACGCGCACGCTGGTGCGGATGCTCGGTATCCCGGCGCTCCAGCCGCTCGTCCAGTCGGTGTTCGGCGTCGAGACGAAGGCGGCGCCGCTGCCGTCGGGCTACACGCAGTGGGACGCGCACGCGATGCCGCTGCCGCCGCTCGGCAACACAGCGCTGCCGATGGACAACATCGCGCACAACTCGATCTGGCCGAGCGTGCTCGGCATCGCGCAGACCAAGGCCTTCTTCGATAGCGCGCAGGTCCTCGACGTCTGTCAGGGTGCCTGCACCGACTACTGACGCTAAGGCTGGACCGGCCCAGCGACGGTCATCGGGTGTAGCCGTGAGGCCAGGAGGCGGCTCTTGCGCAAGAAGCGCCCGGCCGTTCCGCTGACCTCGGCGGCCGGCAGGACCCACGAGAAGTGGCGGTTGATCTTGAGGTCGCGCAGCTCGAGGACCCGCAGCATGCCGAAGCGGATCTCCTGCGCGAGGCTCCAGCGCGAGAGGAAGCCAACGCCCAGGCCGGCGAGCACGGCCGCCTTGACCGCGTCGTTCGAGCGGACCTGCAGATCGCGCGGGCCAGGCGGTCGCTTGCCGATCACCTTCTTGAGCGCCTGCTCGACGACCGCGCGCGTGCCCGAGCCGGGCTCGCGCAACACGAGCGGTACGTGCAGCAGGTCGGCGGCACGGCGTACGTGGGTCCACTCGTCGGACTGCGTCGAAACCACCGCGACCAGCTCATCGGGGAGGAAGCGCTCGAGCCGTGTGCGGGGGACGCGCTCGAGCCCTTCGACCAGACCGAGTGGCAGCTCGCCCGAGTTGACGCGGTCGACGATCTCATCGGTGTTGGCGACGTCGATTCGTACTGTGTGATCGCCCTCCTCGCGCAGGAACTCGACGACGAGGCGCGGCAACAGGTAGGTCGCGATCGTGGTCGAGGCGCCGATGGAGAGCTGGCCACCCTTGGTGGGCCCTTCGACGAGCTGAGCGCGCGCCTCCTCGACCAGCTGCACCAGGCGCTCGGCGTAGGGAAGCAGCTTGAGCCCCGCCTCGGTCGGGACGACGCCTCGCGCCGTGCGGAGCAGCAGCGCCGTGCCGAGCTGACTCTCGAGCAGCTGGAGCTGCGCGGTGATCGCCGGCTGCGTGCGATGCAGCACCCGCGCGGCTGCCGAGACCGAGCCGGTCTGAACGACGGTGCGGAGCGTTTCGAGCAGGCGCGGATCGAAGGGCAGGCTCATGCCGCCACAATACCCTGAACCCGACCCGAGGCGATTTCGTCTACGGCCATCTCCCCGCCGCGCCGCGTGATACGATGGCCACCGGGGGGCGTTCTTTGCGACGACTATTCTTGGGACTCGCGCTACTCGTGGTACGTGCGGCGACAGCCGACTCGCTCGGAGGCGGCACGCCGAGCTCGCTGCTCAGCCTCAGTGACGTGGTGGGCTCCGGTCTGTCAGAGGCCACCGACCTGACGTTTCTGCCCGACGGGCGGATGGTGATCGTCGAGAAGGGCGGACGCGTGGTCCTGCGCGCCTCGAATGGCTCGCTCTCGACCGCGGGCACGATCACGGTCAACACCAACGGCGAGTCCGGCTTGCTCGGCGTGGTCGCGCACCCCGACTTCGCGACCAACAGCCGCCTGATCGTCTACTTCACGCACACCACGAACGGCCAATCGATCGGCTACGTCACGCTCGGCAGCGGCGGCACGCTCGTCAGCAACACGCCGACGGTCCTGCTCGACGGCATCGCCGGCGAGTGGAACCACGTCGGCGGCGGGCTCGGGATCGGCCCGGACGGCAAGCTCTACATCTCGGTCGGCGATGCGGCCGGCAATCCCGATGACGACCCGAACAGCGTCGCCACGTGGAACCCGTGGAGCTGGCTGCCGAGCTGCCTCGACAAGCTCAACGGCAAGATCCTCCGCATCAACCCGGACGGCACGATCCCGACGGACAACCCCTTCTACAACACGACCAACGGGACCATCTGCAACAACGGCGGCGACACCAAGCCCAGCGCCACCGGCACCGCGCACAAGGCGGTGTGGGCATGGGGCTTTCGCAACCCGTGGCGCTTCTCCTTCGACTCACTGACCGGCAAGCTGTGGGTCGCCGACGTCGGCAAGAACCACTACGAAGAGGTCAGCAACGTCGAGAAGGGCA
>CAZPEY010000308.1:0-6610 GCA_964585665.1 uncultured Polyangiaceae bacterium
CCTCGCGGAGTTACTTTGTCAGGAGCACGATCGACCCTGCCTGTGGCACACCCGTTGTCGGGTGACGCAGCGAGGAGAGGGTTCCCACCCCTGCGCGGCGCACGCACTCTCGCCGTCGTTCTCCCGGTGGGCCGCTTGTGTAGGATCGTGGGAGCCGGGCCTTACGGCTCGATTCGCCCGTCGACGAGCGTGATCTTTCGATCACAGCGCTCGGCGAGGCGCGGGTCGTGCGTGACGATCAGGAAGGCCACGCCCTCCTCGCGGTGAAACCGGCGCATCTGTTCGAACAGCTCGTCAGCCGTCTTGGTGTCGAGGTTGCCCGTCGGCTCGTCTGCCAGGACGAGCGCAGGGCGGCGGAGGAGCGCGCGCGCCGCGGCGACGCGCTGCTGCTGTCCGCCCGATAGCTCGCTCGGGAAGGCGTCGGCGCGAGCCCCCAGGCCGACCTGCTCGAGCAGCTGCCTGGCGCGACGGCGGTGATCGTCGGTGAGGCGCCCGATCTCGATCGCCAGCGGCAGCGCGACGTTCTCGACCGCAGTGAGCGCGGGCAGCAGGTGGTGGAACTGAAAGATGAAGCCGAGCGTCTGTCCGCGCAGCCGTGTGAGCGCGGTCTCGTCGAGCTGGTCGATGTCCTGGCCGAGCACCTCGATCCGCCCTGCGGTCGGACGGTCGAGGAGGCCGAGCAGATTGAGCAGCGTCGTCTTGCCAGAGCCCGAGGGACCGATGAGCGCCACCAGCTCGCCTCGCTGGATCTCGAGGTCGATGCCGTGGAGCACCTCGGTGACGACCTTCTCGCCGTAGGACTTGCGCACGCCGGTGAGCTTGAGGATCGACTCACTCATGACGGATCGCCACCGCCGGCTCGAGGCGCGCCGCGCGCCGCGCCGGCATGACGGCGGCGAGCAGGCCGGTGCCGAGCGCGAGGCTCGCGGCGCGTAGAAAGAGCCGCGCGTCGAGCGTGATCGGAAACTGCACCGAGCTCTTGGTCGAGAAGAGGTAGACCATCCAGGCGCCGAGCAGGGAGCCGAGGATCGAGCCAGCGAGGCCGATGAGGCCGCCCTGGATGAGAAAGATCCGCAGCACCATCGGTCGCGGGGTGCCCATGGCGCGCAGGATGCCGATCTGGCGCTGCTTCTGCACGACCGAGATGACGAGCACCGAGGCGATCGCCACCGCGACCCCGAGGATGACGAAGGTCTGAATGAGCTGCGAGGAGCCCTCCTGCGCCTTGAGGCCGGCCAGCAGCTGCGTGTTGGTCGCGGTCCAGCTCTCGACGAGCAGGCCGGTCTGGGCCGCGAGCGTCGCGGCGACCGCGGGCGCCGCGAACGGATCGACGAGTCGCAGATCGATCTGGCTGATCCCGCCCTGCAGCTCGAGCAGCGACTGCGCGGAGCGCAGCGAGAGGATCACCCAGCGTCGATTGACGTCGCGCACCCCCATGTCGAAGACGCCCGCGATGGTGAAGAGCTCGTCGCGCTGCGCGGCGCCCGCGAGCCGCAGCTTGTCTCCGACGCCGACGCCAAGCTCGTCGGCGAGCTCGCGGCCGATGAGGACGTGATCGGCCGCGGTGTCGAAGACGCCCTTGATCAGTCGCCTGTCGACGTCGTAGACCGAGAGGAAGTCGCTCGGCTGCACTCCGAACAGCGCGACGGCCGAGCTCGTGCCGCCGCGGGTTGCCAGCGCCGGCCCCGTGACCAGCGGCGCGGCGGCGCGGACACCCGGCTCGACGCGGACGCGCTCGACGAGCGGCTCCCAGTTGCTCCAGGTTCGCTGTCGCTGGGCAGGGCGCTCGATGCGGGGCGCGACCAGCTCCCCGGGGCGGCTGGGGCCGCGGATGGGGGTCGGCAGCTCGTCGGGCTGCTTGATGACCAGGTGGGCCTGAGAGCCGAGGGTCTTGGCGATGAGATCGCGCTGCAGCCCATCGATGAGCGCCGAGAGGAACACGACGAGCAGAACGCCCGTCGAGGCGCCAGCGATCAGCAGGAGCGTCTGCGTCCGCCCTTCGCGCAAGAAGCGCACCGCGAGGAACCAGGCGAGTCGCATCAGCGTCCTCGGCTCGACACCCGTGCTCCGATCGAGACGGGCTCGCTGACCGGGATCAGCTCGTCGTCGGGAGTGACGCCCTCCCGGACCTCCACGAAGGCACCGCCGCGCAGGCCGAGCCGAACGCTCACTCGCTCGGCGCGTCCCTGCCGCGCCACGAGGACCCAGGGACGATCGGTCGCGGCGTCGCGTACGGCCGCCAGGGGGACGACGAGCGCACCCGACTTCCTGCCGACCTCGAGATCGACCGAGACGGTCATGTCCGGGCGAAGGAAGGGAGGCGCGTTGCGCACCACGAGGCGCACCTCGATCGTCGCGCGCTGCGGGTCGACGGCGGGCGCGATCCACTGCACCTCGGCGTCGAGCTTCTGATCGCGCGCCGCCTCGGCGGCCGCCAGCGCGTGCTGGCCGGGGCGCACCCGCGCCAGCTCCTTTTCGTCGAGCTGGACCACCAGCCGCGTCTCGCCCTGAGGGGCCAGCACGAACAGCGTCTTGCCGACCTGGACGAAGCTCCCGGGCTCGACGTGGCGCTCGAGCACGATGCCGTCCGAGGGGGCGAGCAGCCTCGCCTGATCGAGACGCGTCCTGGCCAGCTCGAGCGCCGCCTGCGCCTGGGCGACCTGGGCGGCGGCGCGCTGGCGCTCCGCCCCGGCGGGCGACGTGTCGGCGAGTCGCTCCTCGGCGCTGCGCCGCTGGCTCTCGGCCTGCTGCAGGGCCCGCTTGGCGTCCTCGAGCTCCTTCTGGGTGTTGGCGGAAGAGGCGGCCAGGCGCTGCTGACGCCCCAGCTCTTCGCGGGCGCGCTCGACGGCAAGCTGCGCCTGGGTCAGCTCCTCGCGCGCCACCGAGCCGGTGAGGCTGTCGAGCCGGCGCGAGGTCGCACGCGCCTGCTGCAGCGCGGCCTCGGCCTGCGCCGCCTGCGCGCGCAGCTCGCGATCGTCGAGCTCGACGAGGACCTGCCCTGCCTTGACCGCTTCGCCCTCGCGCGCGCCGATGCGCCGCGCGACGCCGGACAGCTGCGCCCCGATGCTCACCTTGGCGGGCGCCAGGACGCGGCCGCTGGCGACGATGGACTCGACGATCTCGCGCCGCTCCGCGTGAACGGTGGCGACGCGCGTCGGGCGCAGTCGCGAGGCGAGCCAGGCGCTGCTCGCGAGGAGTCCGAGCAGCACCACGATCTGCCACGGCTTGGGTCTAAACCTAGTGGTCATTAGACTCTCCTAGGATGCCGTGGAGCGCGAGATCGATGGTCTGCGCGATCAGGATCTCGTCCGGGATCGGCGCGACGCGCTTGACCGCGGCGAGGGACTGAATGAGTGCCCAGTAGGCGCCGGCGCAGGCGCGCAGGGGCTGACGGAGCGGCGACCTGGCATCTCGGAGAACCTGCTCCACGGGGGCGAGCAGGCTCGACCGGATGGCCTCTTCGAGGCGGCGCTGGTGGCGGGGCGCCAGCTGCGGCATGTCGGCGAGCATCATGCGGTTGATGTCCATCGCTGGCTGGCGCAGCACCCAAGCGGCCATGCGGCCGAGCCGCTCGGCCAGCGGAGACGCTTGGTCGCCAGCGACGGCGAAGAGCGCGATCCGGTGGCGCTCGCAGGCGCGCAACATCACCTCGACGTAGAGGGCCTCCTTGCCCCCTGGGACGTGGTGATAGAGCGACGGTTGACGGATCGACAGCGCGTCGGCGATCTCCTTGAGGGTCACGCCCGCGTAGCCGCGCGCCGAGAAATGCTGCTCGGCGACTTCGCAGATGCGAGCCAGCGAGGCGCCACGCGGAGAGGCCAGCCGAGGCATAAAACTAATATGTATTAGGTTTGCCTTTCGTCAAGGCCTCCCCGCCGCGGTCCTGGGGCTGGGACTCAGTCCTTCTCGGGCCGCCAGCGGAGGACGCGGCGCGGCCACGGCTGGTCAGGCGCCTTGATCTTGGCGCGGGCGACGATGCGGAGCTGGGTCACCAGCGCCTCCTCGTGCTCCTCGCGCGCTGGCGGGCCGATCGCCTCGACGACGACCTCGCCCTTGGGGAGCGTGATGGTGGCGCGATACGGGTGGTCGGCGGTCGGTGAGTAGACGGTGGCCCGATAGATGGCGCCTTCGACGGGCTCGCGCTCGAGCTCGAGCAGCATCCGGAATCCTGCGGCGGGGCGATGCGATTCGGTCACGCCCGGAGACTACACGGCTGCGAACGGTTCGGGGAGGCCTCGGTGTCCAGGGCGTTCGGGGTTGCGGAGGGTTGGCGGTCCGCGCTATGCGGCCGTCATGCGATTCTTGAAATGGACAGGTGCGCTCGTCGTGATCTCGGGATTGCTCGGCAACGCGGGGCGCCTCCTGGCGGCGCCCGAGAAGCAGATCGAGAAGCCGAGCGACAAGGGCCCGAAGAAGATCCCCGCCTCCACCGACGGGGAGGTCGCCGCCCTCGAAGCCCAGGCGAGCAAGCTCACCCGCTTCGACATGCGAGTCGACGTCAGCAAGCTGCCGCCCAGCGAGCGACAGGCGCTGGTGGAGATCCTCCGAGCGGCGCGCTTCATGGACCCGCTCTTCCTGCGCCAGGTCGCGACGGACAACCAGCGCTGGCTCGTCGAGCTCGCCGCGGACCGCACGCCGCTCGGCCAGGCGCGCCTGCAGCTCTTCTTGCTGCACAAGGGGCCATGGGATCGCCTCGATCACGCCAAGGCCTTCGTGCCGGGCGTGCCCGAGAAGCCGCTTGCCGGCAGCTTCTATCCGAGCGACGCGACGCGCGCCGAGGTCGACGCCTGGGCCAAGTCCCTGACCGGCGCGGCCAGCGAGGCGGCGCGTGGCTTCTTCACGACGATCCGACGCGACGCCGCGGGCAAGCTGGTGGCGGTGCCCTACAGCGCCGAGTACCAGGCGGAGCTGTCGGTCGTCGCAGCGCACCTGCGCAAGGCCGCGGCCGCGACGCTGCAGCCGACGCTCAAGAGCTTCCTCGAGAAGCGTGCCGCCGCACTCGCGTCGAACGACTACTACCCGAGCGACGTCGCCTGGATGGAGCTCGACGCGTCGATCGAACCGACGCTCGGACCGTACGAGGTCTACGAGGACGAGTGGTTCAACTGGAAGGCGGCCTTCGAGGCCTTCATCGGCTTGCGCGACGACGCCGAGACGCAGAAGCTGGCGAAGTTCTCGTCGCAGCTCCAGGACATCGAGGACCACCTGCCGATCGCCCCGGCGCTCCGTAACAAGAAGCTCGGCGCGCTGGCCCCGATCCGCGTCGTCAACCAGATCTACGCTTCGGGCGACGCGGCGCGCGGCGTCGCGACCGCGGCCTTCAACCTGCCCAACGACGAGCGCGTCGCCAAGGAGAAGGGCACCAAGCGCGTCATGCTCAAGAACGTGCAGGAGGCCAAGTTCGAGAAGGTCCTGGTGCCGATCGCCAAGATCGCGCTGTCGCCGACCGATCAGCAGGCGGTGCACTTCGACGTGTTCTTCACCCACATCTTGATGCACGAGCTGATGCACGGCCTCGGTCCGCACAACATCACCGTCGCAGGCAAGCCGACGACCGTCCGCCAGGCTCTCGAGAACACGTCGAGCGCCATCGAGGAGGCCAAGGCCGACGTCTCCGGCCTCTTCGCCATGCAGTACCTCATCGACAAGGGGGTGCTCGACAAGGCGTACGAGAAGACGATGTACGTGACCTTCCTGGCGTCGGCCTTTCGCTCCATCCGCTTCGGAATCAACGAGGCGCATGGCAAGGGCATCGCGCTCCAGCTCAACCACCTCCTCGATCGCGGCGCGGTGGTCGAGCGCG
The DNA here is from genome assembly GCA_964585665.1 of uncultured Polyangiaceae bacterium. Classification (GTDB taxonomy): domain Bacteria; phylum Myxococcota_A; class Polyangia; order Palsa-1104; family Palsa-1104; genus CAZPEY01. The sequence goes on from CAZPEY010000308.1 coordinate 5,804, forward strand.
ACGGCCGTTTTGCCGTCGAGCCGAGCAAGGTCAAGGCGGCGGTGCGCTCGCTCACCCAGACGCTGATGGAGCTGCAGGCGCGCGGCGACAAGGCGGCGGCCGAGGCGCTGCTCACCAAGCAGGCGGTGATCCGCCCTTCGGTGCAGAAGATGCTCGACAAGCTCGCGGCGCTGCCCGTCGACATCGCGCCACGCTTCGTCACGGCCGAAGAGCTCCTCGGTGGGAGCCGGTAGCCGCGAGCGCGCCAGTCGGCTACCCTCTGCAACGATGCAACGCGCTGTCGTCATTCTTTCGATCCTCCTGCTCGGCTGTGCGCTCGCGCTCGCCGGGACGCTCGAAGAGAACATCTGGAAGCTCGAGGAGCGTCTGCTCGCCCCGTGCTGCTACAAGCAGACGCTCCAGATCCACGAGTCGCCCAAGGCCAGTGAGCTGCGGCGTGAGATCCGGGAGCGCCTCGGCCGGGGTGACTCGGTCGACGCCATCGAGGCGGACATGGTGCGCCGCTTCGGCCCCGAGGTGCGCGCCATCCCGCGCGGCTTCTCGCTCGGCTGGATGGGGCTCTGGCCGTTCGGCTTCGCCGTGCTCTTCGGCATCACCGTCCTCGTCCGCCGCGCCCGCCGCGTGACGACGGCGCAGCGCACCGAGGCGGTCGCCGCCGAGGAGCCGGTCGGCGAGGAGATGAACGACCGCATCGACGACGAGATGGATCGCCTCTAGACAGGAACGCATGGATGCAGATCCGTCGGAGCGTTCCTGTTTCGTCTGTCTTGACGGGGCGTGCCGCCCCGCCCCGCCGGCAAAGCCGTC
>CAZPEY010000309.1:0-2727 GCA_964585665.1 uncultured Polyangiaceae bacterium
GGTGCGGCGCTCGTCCACCACCTCGGCGATCTCGAGGCCAGGCTGCCGTCGCTGCGCGAGCGGCGGGTCCTGGTCGTCGGAGCGGGCCACAGCGCCGCGCACGCGGTGGCGCTGCTCTTGCGCGAAGAGGTCGAGGTCGTGTGGGCAGTTCGGCGCGCTCACAGCCGCCCGCTCCCCGAGGTCGCCGACGATCCGCTCGTCGAGCGCGAGCGGCTGGTGCGGACCGTCAACGACCTCGCGGCGACCCCGCCGCCCGGCCTCGTCGTCGAGCGGCGCGCGGCGATCGGCGAGTTCGTCAAGCTCCCTGACCAACGGATCGAGGTGCAGCTCGTCGAGGGGCGCACCCACCGCGTCGATCTCGTCTTCGGCGCCGTCGGCTACCGCCCCGATCGCTCGCTGCTCTCCGAGCTGGGCCTCGGTGTCGACCCGGCCACCGAGGGCGCGCCGCGCCTCATGCACGCGCTGGCCAGCGTCAGCGACTGCCTGCACGCGCCCAAGCTGCAGCCCGCCGACCTCGACAGCGGCGAGCCCGGCTTCGCGATCATCGGCCAGAAGAGCTACGGCCGCTCCCGCACCTTCCTCCTGCAGAGCGGCTACCAACAGATGGAACAGATCCTCGATAGCTGGCGATGACCATGACGCCCAAGCCAGACGCCTCGGCACCACCGCTCGAGAGCAAGCCGCTCCTCGGGCTGATCTTGCTGACTGCCTTGTGGGCGTACTCCGCGCTCCTCGATCTGCCGCTGCTCGTCCGCCTGGCGTTCTTCGGCACGCGCCTCGAGGCGACGATCGTCGACTGCAACAGCGACAGCGGTCAGAGCTGTCGCGCGCGGACCGTCGAGGCCAAGGGGAGCCCGAGCCGAGAGGCGCTGCTCCGCAACTCGCTGCTCTCCTCGTTCAAGGTGGGCAGCACGATCTCCGTTCGGCTCGTCGACGATGACGCCCGCACGCTGCGCGCCGAGGGGCAGATCGCGCGGTCGGCGGCGCTGCGCCTCTTGTCAGGCGGCGTGTTGATAGGGTTGTGGGTCCGTCAGTGGGCCAAGAGCAGAGCGCCCCAGCCGCGCTAGCCAGCGACCGCGACGCCGCCCCTCGAGGGGGGGCGGGGCTCTGACCGGCTACTTGTCGCCGATGCTCACGAGCTCGACGTCGAAGATCAGATCGGCGTTGGGCGGAATGGTGCCACCAGCGCCGCGCTCGCCATAGGCGAGCTTCGACGGAATCTGGAGCTGGCGCTTCTCCCCCACCGCCATGCCCTCGATGCCCTCGTCCCACCCCTTGATCACCTGCCCCTTGCCGACCTCGAACGCGAGCGGCTCGCCGCGGTCGAGCGAGCTGTCGAACTTCTTCCCCGAGGTGAGCCAGCCCGTGTAGTGGACGTGGACGCGCTCGCCCTTCTTGGCCGGCGTTCCCGTGCCCTTCTTGAGCTCGTAGTACTTGAGCCCGCTCGGCTTCTCGACGGGCTTGCCCGAGACCTTGGTGGGCGAAGCGGGTGCTTGGGCGAGCAACGGCGCGGCCGCGAGCAGCACGACCGAGGGGGCAAGAGCGAGCAGCAGGCGACGCAGCATCCGATCCTCCAGAGCGCAGAGAGTAAGTGGGCCGATCCGGGCTCCGGCGAGCCCGCGAAAAACGGCATCCAACGTAGCACAGACGAAGGGCCCTGCCATTTCATTCACTCGCGGGCGAAGCCACGGACGGCAAAGACGCCGTTTACATTCCGCGGCGCGCTCCTATACTCCGTCGCGTTTTCGGACCTCAGCGAAGGAGCAGACCATGCCACGGCGTCCCAAGATTGCGCTCATTGGTGCGGGGAACATCGGCGGAGAGCTTGCGGCGATGGCCGCGCGTGAAGAGCTCGGCGACATCGTTCTATTCGACATTCCCGACAAGGAGGGCGTCGCCAAGGGCAAGGCGCTCGACCTCGAGCAGAACGGTACGCTGCTCGGCTACGATGCCAAGATCAGCGGCACCTCGAAGTGGGAGGACGTCGCTGGCGCCGACGTCGCGATCGTCACCGCGGGCGTGCCGCGCAAGCCCGGCATGTCGCGCGACGACCTCCTGTCGATCAACCTGAAGATCATCCGCTCCGTCGGCGAGGGCCTCAAGCAGCACTGCCCGAACGCCTTCGTCGTCGTGATCTCGAACCCGCTCGACGCGATGGTGTACGAGCTGCGCCGCGTGACCGGCTTTGACAAGAGCAAGGTCGTCGGCATGGCGGGCGTGCTCGACTCGGGCCGCATGCAGCTCTTCCTCGCGCAGGAGCTCGGGGTGTCGGTCAAGGACGTCCGCGCGATGGTTCTCGGCGGTCACGGCGACACGATGGTGCCAGTCACCTCGTACTGCACGGTCAACGGCGTGCCGATCAAGCAGCTGATCGCGGCCGACAAGCTCGCCGCCATCGTCGCGCGCGCCGCCGAGGGCGGCGGCGAGATCGTCAAGCTGATGGGCACCAGCGCCTTCTACGCGCCGGCGTCGGGCGCGATCTTGATGGCGCGCGCCTATCTCCACGACGAGAAGCGCCTGTTGCCCTGCGCCGCGATGTGCCAGGGCGAGTACGGCTACCGCGACCTCTACATCGGTGTGCCGGTGGTGATCGGCGCGGCTGGTGTCGAGAAGATCGTCGAGATCCAGCTCACCGCCGAAGAGAAGGCGTCGCTCGACAAGTCCGCCGCCGCGGTCAAAGAGCTCGTCGAAGCCTCCGCACGCCTCTAGTCCTCTTCTCTTCTCTTC
>CAZPEY010000309.1:2827-6593 GCA_964585665.1 uncultured Polyangiaceae bacterium
GGTCAAAGAGCTCGTCGAAGCCTCCGCACGCCTCTAGTCCTCTTCTCTTCTCTTCGCCTCCCGTCCAACCCCGCTCAGTCGTGCGTGTCCTTCTCGTAGGCGCGCCGCAGATCGAACGTGCACGTCATCGCCCCGGACACGAACTGTCCAACGAGGCGCTCGCGATGCGCCGTCGTGAACGTGACCGCCTCGGCGCTCGTGCTGCCGCCGTCCTCGGTGTGCGCCCAGCGGTGGAACTTGGCGTCGGTCGAGGGGAACGTCCCGATCAGCGTCTTGTCCGGCATGTCGGCGAGCTCAGCGTCGACGACGACGCGCGTACCGTACGCCATCGCGATCGGCGCGTCCTCGTCGCCGAGGATGTCGTCGTCGCGGTAGAAGTAGCTCTGCGCTGGCACGATCGGCTCGTCGATGGCGACGCTCGCGATCGTGCCGGTGCAGCGGCCGGTGGACGGACGGTTGTCGACGCAGCCCGCGGCCAGCAGCCCGAGCCCAACAGCCAGGATCTTGGTGGTCATCGGTCCATGCTCGGCGAGATGCGGCGCGGCGGCAAGGACCTCGATCACACCGAGCGGCGTCGGATCAAGCCCTCCTGCGCGGTCGATGCGACGAGCTTGCCGTCGCGCGTGAAGATGCGGCCGCGCACCAGGCCGCGCCCCCCGTGGGCGGCGGGGCTGTCGATGACGTGCAGCAGCCACTCGTCGACGCGGAAGGCGCGATGGAACCACATGACGTGATCGAGGCTGGCGATCTGCATCCCGGGGGTCAGCCAGGTCACGCCGTGGGGCAAGAGCGACGTCGTGACGAAGTTGTAGTCCGACGCATAGGCGAGCAGATAGCGATGGAGCGCGGGATCGTCCGGTAGCGTGCCGATCGTCTTCAACCACAAGCTGCGCTGCGCGGGGCGCTGCAAGCTCGACGGCTCGCCTCCGTCGACGACGCGGATCTCGAACGGCCGCTCCGCCAGGGCGCGGGCGCGCAGGCCCTCGGGCAAGCGATCGAGGTGACGCTTGGCGCGCTCCTGCTCGGTCGGCAGCGCCTCCGGCGGCGGCACCTCGGGCATGGCGTCCTGGTGCTCGAGCCCCGGCTCCTCGATCTGGAACGACGCGGCCAGGTTGAAGATCGCGTGGCCGTTCTGGATCGCGACGACGCGCCGGGTGGTGAAGGAGCCACCATCGCGGATGCGATCGACGTCGTAGACGATCGGTCGGCTGACGTCGCCGGGACGGAGGAAATAGGCGTTGAGCGAGTGGACGTGGCGATCGGCAGGCACCGTCTGCACGGCGGCCGACAGCGCCTGCCCGAGCACCTGACCACCGAACACCGTTCCCCAACCGAGATCTTGGCTCTGACCGCGAAACAGGTTCTTCTCGATCGGCTCCAGCCGAAGCTGGGCGACGAGCTCGTCGAGGACTTGCGACATGGGAGGATCCTTCGGTTAGGGCAGGAGGATGATCTTGCCGTTGGTGCGCGCGCTGCGGCTCTGCTCATGCGCCGCCTCCGCCTCGGCGAGCGGGTAGCGCGCCGCGATCGAGATCTTGAGCTGCCCCTCGGCCATCGCTGCGGCGACCGCCGACAGACGCGGCGTGGTCGAACGTCCAAGCATGATCTTCGACGAGAAGGGCGGCACCAGCGTCTGCAAAAAGGCGCCGACCTGATCGCCGGCCACCATGATGTGCTTGCCACGTCGGCCGAGCAGCTTGCGACACGGTGCCGCGGCGTAGCTGCCGACGCAGTCGACGACGATCGCGAACGGCGCGTGGGCCTGTGCGGCGACGAGCGGATCGCCCTCGTTGTAGTCGAGGACCACCGCCGCACCGAGCGACTCGACGTGCGCGCGGTTGCGCCCCGAGCACACCGCGACGACCTTGGCGCCCGCGCGGCGCGCCAGCTGGACGACGATCTGACCGACGCCCCCCGCCGCGCCGAGCACCAGCACCGAAGCGCCGGCCGGGTGCCTCGTGCCGAGGCCGCCGATCTCCATCAGCGTCATCCAGGCGGTCACGCCTGCGACGGGCATGGCGCCCGCTTCCTCGAAGCCGACCGCGTCGGGGAGCTTGCAGAGCTGATCCGGGCGCGCGGTGACGAGCTCGGCGTAGGAGCCGCGCTGGCCGCGCGAGAAGTCCGTCCCACCGACGACGCGATCCCCGATCTGGAGCTCCGTCACGCGCGCGCCGACCTGATCCACCGTCCCCGCGAAGTCGACGCCGGGGACGAACGGCAACGGCGGACCAATCAACCGATAGCCGATGCGGAGCACGCCTCCTTGGCGCATCTTCCAGTCGACGGGGTTGACGCCGATGGCCGCGACCTTGACGCGCACCTCGCGCGGCTTGGGCTCCGGATCCGGCAGGTCGAGCAGCTCGAGCGGGCTGCCGATCTTCCACGTGCGTTGTCCCATCGCCTTCATGCGCGCATCTTGCCGTCGATGGGCTCAGCGATCAAACAGCGATCGCTGCGACTCGCCTGCGACGCGCGCCCGATACGCCTTCCAATCGAACTTCTTCGAGGTCGACGCGAAGCTCATGTAGCGGATCGTGCCGAAGATCGGCCGCGCCGGCGCCCAAGGGCGATCGTGCTTGCCGCCGATTGCCCAGGCGATGCCGGTGTAGCCGTTGGGGTCGCGCCCGTCGAGGAGGTACTTGTCGTTGAGGTGGATCGCGGTGGCGATCGCCTGCTCCGGAGTGGCGCTCCACTCGAGGATCTTCTTGGCCCAGTACATGCGCACGTAGCCGTGCATGCGCCCGGTCGACACCAGTTCGTGCTGGCCGGCGTTCCACAGCTCGTCGTGGGTCCGCGCCGCCTCGAGCGTCGCCGCGTCGTAGAGGTGCGGGCGAGGATCGCCGCGGCGCTGATCGAGCGTCGCGCGCGCCCAGGGATGCAGCCCCGCGAACGAGTCGTAGTGGGGATTGCGCGCGACGAAGTTGATCGCCAGCTCGCGGCGGACGATCAGCTCTTCGAGGAACGCGGCGCGAGACGGCTCGGCGCTCGGCGGCAACGGAGCCTCCGTCGCGGCCAGCGCGATCTGACGCGGCCCGAGGTGACCGAAGTGCAGGTACGCCGACAGGCGGCTCGTGCCCTCCGCGACGTGCGGCTGGTTTCGCCGATCGGCGTACGTGGCGAGGCCATCATCGACGAACGCCGCGAGCGCTGCCGCTCCTGCGAGGGTTCCGCCGCGCGCCGTCGCGACCGGCGGCACGCTGCGATCGACCGGCCAGCGCTCCAGCAGGGCGTCCGCCTCGATCGGCGCCGAGCGCGGCCGCGCCGTCCCGGCGAGGCGATACTGGGCGTGCGGCTCCCGGCTGGGTCGCAGGTACGCACCGAGCTCGCGCTGGATCTTCGGGCGCAGCGTCCGCGCGGCGAACTCCTCCTTGGGGAACAGCGCGCTGGGCACGATCACGTCGGCGTCGACGGTCACGAGCGGCACCTTGAGCGTCTCGCCGAGCGTGCGCCGCCACCCCTCGGGCGCGCGCAGTGGGTTCTCGTCGCCGATCACCAGCGCCGCACCAACCTCCTCGACGAACGGCGCGAGCCGATGATCGGGATAGGGTCGAAGCACGAAGGCGGCGCCGCGCGCCTCGATCGCCGCGGCCAGCTCGCCAACGCCGTCGAGCAGGAAGGTCAGGTGGCGCAGGTTGGCGCCCGGGTAGAACGGCACCAGCCCGAGGTGGACGACGCACGGCAGCCCGAGCAGATTGGCCGACTCGATCGCTGCGTCGAGCGCCGGGTTGTCGACGGCGCGCTGCGCCCGCTGCATCCAGTAGACGAC
>CAZPEY010000310.1:0-6578 GCA_964585665.1 uncultured Polyangiaceae bacterium
TCTTCACCTTCGACGACGGACCGGCGGGCGAACGAACGGTCAAGGTTCTTGACCTTCTCGATCAGTACAAGATCAAGGCGGTGTTCTTCGTCAACGGCTGGCACTTCCAGGGCACCAACAAGGCCGCGGAGCGCGAGAAGGCCGTGGTGCGCGAGACCGCCAAGCGGGGCCACATCATCGGTAACCACACCGTTCACCACTACTTCCTGTGCGGCAAGGTCTACTCGAAGAACGCCGCCGCCGAGATCGAGGACAACGCCAAGCTCATCGAGGAGGTCGTCGGCAAGCGCCCGCCGCTGTACCGCACTCCCTTTGGGGCCCACTGCGCGGCGCTGTCCGCGGTGCACGACAAGCTGGGCGTCCAGTCGACCGGCTGGGATCTCGATCCCGAGGACTGGAAGCTCAAGAACGGCAAGAAGATCGAGGATCGCGTCATCTCGCAGCTGCGCTCGATGCGCGGCAAGAACATCCTGCTGCTGCACGATATTCAGGCTGGCACCGTCGAGGCGCTGCCGAAGATCCTGGCCTGGCTCGATCACGAGAACCAGCAGCGACGGAAGGCCGGCACGCCCGAGATCCAGATCCTCGATCCGAGCGTGCTCCTCACGCCGGCGCCCAAGGCCGCCAACTGACGGCTGTCACCGACGGCAGCTTGCCGCCCACCGTCGGCCGTTGTAGGTTGCCGAGTCCCCCGGAGAGCTCAATGTTCCTGCTGCGCGACGTCCAAACGGACGACCTCGACGGCCTACTCGGCGTTGCCAAGCATCTCGATACCGTCAACCTGCCCAACGATCGGGCGGTGCTGCACAAGCTGATCGAGCACTCGATGCGCTCGTTCTCCGGCGCGCTGCCGCCGTTCGAGCGCGAGTACCTGTTCGTGCTGCTCGACCTCGAGCAGGAGCGGATCGTCGGCACCTCGATGATTCATGCCCAGCACGGTACCCGCAAGACGCCGCACATCTTCTTCGATCTCCTCGACGATGAGCGCTACTCCGAGACGCTCGACCGGCACTTCGTCCACAAGGTGCTGCGCATCGGCTACAACTACAACGGACCCACGGAGATCGGCGGCCTCGTCGTGCTGCCCGAGTATCGCCGTCACAAGCACGCGCTCGGGCGCTGGCTGTCGTACGTCCGCTTCCTGTACATCGGCACCCATCGCGGCTGGTTCCGTGACGAGGTGCTGAGCGAGCTCCTACCGCCGCTCCTCCCCGACGGATCGTCGATCATGTGGGAGTCGATCGGCCGCCGCTTCACGGGCATGTCGTACCAGGAGGCGGATCGGATCTCGCAGACCAACAAGGAGTTCATCCGCACGTTGTTCCCCGCCGATCCGATCTACCTCTCGCTCTTCCCCGAGTCGGTGCAGCAAGAGGTCGGGCAGGTCGGCCCAGGCTCGAAGGGCGTCGAGAAGATGCTGACGCGCATCGGCTTCCGCTTCGTCGATCGCATCGATCCCTTCGACGGCGGACCGCACTTCGTCGCGCGCACCGACGAGATCTCGCTGGTCAAGGCGACCCGCAAGCTACGCGTCTCCGAGAGACCAGGTCCAGCGGACAGCCCGATCTTCATGATCTCGTCAGAGCGGGCGACGGAGCGCGCCCTGGATCCGCTGTTCCGCGCCACCGGCTCGACGGCGCGCATCGCGGGGGACGAAGTCGAGCTGCCCCAGGAGACCGTCGAGCTGCTCGGGCTCCGGGTCGGGGAAGAGGTCGGCGTGGTCCCCCTCGACGCCGTCGATCACAATGCCAAGAAGGAGGACGCGCGATGACCGCGCCAGGCAAGGTCTCCGCCGAGCTCGCCGCGGCCGAAGTGCTGGATCTCGACGGCAATCCGCATCGCGTCGAGAGCTTCTGGGCCGAGCGTCCGGTGCTCTTGCTGTTCGTGCGCCACTTCGCCTGCCTGTTCTGCCGCGAGCAGGTCAACGAGCTCAAGCCGCATTTTGCCGCGCTCAAGCAGGCCGGCCTCGACGTGGTGATCATCGGCTCGGGCAGCCCGCACTTCGGGCGCGCGTTCGTCGCTGACCTCGGGCTCGCCGAGCCCGGCGCTGGCGCCGTACCCGTCTACTGCGACGAGAAGCGCACCGCCTACGCGGCGGCCTCGCTGGTGCGCAGCTTCGGCTCGATGATCCACCCCGGCGCCGGCCTGGCGCTGGTGCGCGCGCTGTTCGCCTGCTCGAAGCCGAGCCTCGCGGTGCAGGGCGACGCGCAGCAGCAGGGCGGCACCTTCGTCATTCGTCCCGGGGGCGAGGTGCTGTTCGAGTACCGCAGCCGCTACTCGGGCGATCATCCCAAGGCCCGTGAGCTGGTCAAGCAGGCGCTGGCTGCGGCCGCGTAGCGCGCTCCCCGGGCTCGGAGTCCTCGTCGGACTCTGGCTCCTCGCCGGTGGCGTTGTCGGGGGGGCGGTGGCGCGGGCGGAGTCCGCCAACCAGCGCTTCGACGCCGCGATCGAGCTGGCGCAGCGCGGACAGCCGCAGGCCGCGGCCGAGGCCCTGGTGCGGCTCGCCGACGAGCAGCCAGACGATCCGTTCGCGGACGATGCGCTCTCCGAAGCGGCGCTGCTTTACGAACAGACCCTGCGCGATCCAGAGCGGGCAGCGAGCTTGCTGCAGCGCCTCGTCGAACGATATCCGCAGAGTCGCCTGGCACGGCGAGCGCAGTCGCGCCTCGATCGCCTGCGATTCGGGCTGCAGAGCGGCAGCGAGGCGCTGACGCAGTACCAGGCGACGCTCAGCGAGCTGCCCAAGCTGACGCCGCGTGCGCAGGCCGAGCGGCTGCGTGCCCTGTTGGTCAAGTACCCTGACTTTTCACTCCGCGACGACGTCCGGATGCAGCTCGCGACGGCGGCGGCGCGTGCGGGCCAGCTCGACGTCGCCCTCGACGAGCTGGGGCGGCTCGAGCGCGACGGGCGCACCGAGGCGCTGCGCGCCAACGCGCGCCTCGCGCGCGCCGAGCTGCTCCTCGAGAGCGGCCGGCTCGCAGAAGCGGGCGCGATCGAAGGGGGCGCCGCCTTCGAGAAGAAGCTGCGGGGTGCGATGTGGCGCCGCCGCCTGGTCCTCGGCTCGAGCGGCCTGCTCGTCGCTTTCCTGCTCCTCTCCCTGTGGCGACTTGGCCGGTCCGGCCTGCTGGGGCTCTTTCGCGAGCCGCCGCTCGAGACGCTCTTCTTCCTCCCGATCGGCGTCGTCTTCTCGCTCGCCGGCCTCACGGAGAATCGGCTCGTCGCCTGGGCGACGCTGCTCCTCTCGGTGGGTGGTCTCGTCGAAGTGACGCTGTTCGCCGGCCTCGCGCGTCTGTCGTGGCGCCGTCGCCGGCTGGCCGTGACGCTGCTCGGCGTGGGGCTGCTGCTCGGCACCGTGGCGCTGTTCGTCGTGGTCATCGAGCGCCTCGGGCTGTCGGGCCTCGTCGTCGAGACGCTGCGGCACGGCCCGGAGCGATAGCGTGCGGCCGCCCTTCCAATCGCCGTCGCTTGGTGCAATGATAGCGCGCCACGAGATGCACGAAGGCAGGTTGAACCAGCAGTCTAGCCAAGGACGAGCAAACCTATGACGAGCCCAAAGACCCTGACGAAGTGGGGGCTATCGGTCGCGGCAGCGACGGCACTGAGCCTGATGGCGACGAGCCGCGCCGACGCACAGGAGCGCGGCTTCCAGCTCAATCGATACGAGCCAACGATGGCCGGCGAGTACTCGTTCTACGTCGACCACCCGTGGTACTCGAACACGCGCTACTTCGCTGCGGGCATGACCTTCAACTACGGTCACGACCCGCTGGTGCTCGTGCTCCGTGACTCCAACGGGGACAAGGTCTCCGAGGAGCGGCTGATCCAGCATCAGTTCCTCGGTCACCTCGACCTGGCGGGGTCGTTCCTCGATCGGCTGTCGGTGCACTTCAGCGTGCCCTTTACCTTCGTCGAGAGCGGCCGCGAGGCGCTCGGCGTCAAGCCGTCAGGCGCGACGGTGGGCGATCCGCGCGTCGGCTTCTTGCTGCGGCTGTTCGGGCAGCCCTACTCGAGCCCGTTCTCGCTGTCTCTCGGCGCGACCGTCTGGGTTCCGATCGGTGGCAATACCCACCAAGCCGGCGATCAGCGCATGCGCTTCCAGCCCAAGCTGGTCGCGGGCGGCCTCACCCACAAGCTCCTCTGGTCGTTCACCTTCGGCTTCCTCTACCGCAAGGATCAGTCGATCGGCAGCATCCCGCCCGGCAACGGGAATCAGGTGGGCAGCGAGGTGCAGTTCGGCGCCGCGCTCGCCTACGCCGACATGGAGAAGCGCTTCTCCATCGGACCGGAGCTCGTCGCCAGCTCGGTCGTGACTGGCGGCCACGCGTTCAAGCAGAGCTTCACCAGCCTCGAGGCCCTCATCGGCTTCAACTACAACATCGCCAAGTGGGTGCAGGTTGGTGTCGCCGGCGGTATCGGCGCGCTGCGCACGCCGGGCACGCCGGACGGCCGCTTCCTATTCCGCCTCGCGTTCGCGCCGATCCGTGGACCGGAGGACGAGAAGAAGGAAGCACCGCCGCCCCCCGATCGCGACAAGGACGGCATCCTCGACGCCGACGACGCGTGCCCCGACGATGCGGGCGCCAAGACCAACGATCCGAAGACCAACGGCTGCCCCGACAAGGACAAGGACGGCGTCGTCGACAAGCTCGATGCGTGCCCGGATGTGCCGGCTGGCAAGTTCCCCGACGAGCGTCGCCCGGGCTGCCCGATCCCGGACACCGACGGTGACGGGCTGCTCGATCCGGAAGATCAGTGCCCGTTCGAGCCCATGGGCGACAAGCCCGATCCGACCAAGAAGGGCTGCCCGGCCAAAGATCAGGACGGCGATGGCGTGTTCGATCACGAGGACCAGTGCCCGACCGAGCCCGCGGGTCCCAAGCCCGATCCGGCCAAGCCCGGCTGCCCGGCCGCCGACACCGACAAGGACACGGTGCCCGACTATCAGGACGCCTGCCCGGACAAGCCCGGCGCGCCCAGCCCCGATCCGAAGAAGAACGGCTGCCCTGGCCTCGTCGAGGTCAAGAACGGCAAGATCGCCATCCTGACCCCGGTCTTCTTTGCGACCAACAAGGACGTGATCCTGCCCAAGAGCTTCCCGGTCCTGCAGGCCGTCGCCGATGCGCTCAAGGCGCAGCCCGAGATCAAGAAGATCGAGGTCCAGGGCCACACCGACAACAAGGGCACGCCGGCGAAGAACCAGGATCTGTCGCAGCGTCGCGCAGCCTCGGTGGTCAAGTACCTCGTCGGTCAGGGGATCGGCGCCGAGCGGCTGACCTCGAAGGGCTACGGGCAGGATCGCCCGATCGAGCCGAACACGACGGAGAAGGGGCGCGCGGTCAATCGCCGCGTCGAGTTCCAGATCCTCGAGGCGCCGGGCGTCAGGGTCGAGTCGGCGCCCGCCGCCGCCGCCGCCGCGGACGCGAATGCCGAGGCTGCCAAGCCCGCCGAGGCTGCCAAGCCCGCCGAGGCCGCCAAGCCCGCCGAGCCGAAGGCGGGCGACAAGCCTGGCAAGCTGCCCCGCAAGAAGGACGCGGCCAAGTCGAGCTCGTCTTCCTCCTCGAGCTCGTCCTCGTCGAAGAAGAAGACCAAGTAGTCAATCTGCTTTACTTGCCGTCCGCTCCCGGCTCTACTTCTCGACCGTGCGAGCGACCAACCTCCTCCTCACACTAGCGGTCCTGTTCGTCGGTGGTTGCGAGAGCTGCCACCGCGAACCGCCGATCATCATCCGCTTCGAGCCGATCGACGCGGCAGGGCAGCCACCCGTCGCTGCGCCGGCCAGGGATCTGGCTTCCTCTGCACCCGCGGGCAAGCCAGCGGACCTCGGCGCGACGACGGCCGCGCCGTCGAAGGCCGCCAAGGCAGCGACCGTGTGCAAGGTCGATGCGGACTGCGTGCTCGAGAACGCCGACTGCTGCGGCTGCAACGCGATGGGAGCCCAGCACGCGGTGCACAGGGCGGATCGCAAGACCCCGGCAGCGCGCAGCAAGGAGTGTGGCGATACGATGTGCGCGCAGGGAATCTCGGGTGACGCGAGCTGTCTGAAGAAGGCGGCCTGCGTTGCGGGGAAGTGCGCGCTCAAGTAGCGCGGCGGCGAGTTCCGATCAGTTCGAGGCGAGCACGTACTGGAAGGTGACCGGCTGGCCGTTGCGGACCAGCTCGACGCGGACCTGATCAGCGACCCGGAGCCAGGCGACCGCGGCGAGGCCGTCCTCGGGCGAGCGGAGCGGGCGGCCGTCGACCGAGCGGATGAGATCGCCCGAGCGCAGGCCGACCTTCGACACGAAGGAGCCGGGCTTGACCGTCGCGAGGCGCAGCCCGCGCTCGGCCTCGAAGCTCGCAACGACGTCTCGCCCAGGGCCGAAGCCGTCGTCGAGCGAGCGCTGGAGGTGTGAGCGCGGCACGAGGAAGGCGGTCTGCATCGGCGCGCGGTTCTCGACGGGCGCTGCGGCTGGCGCCGGTGGCGGTTCGGGCGCTGTGAGAGCGGGTGGCGAGGCGGCCTCCTCGGTAGGCGGCCCCTGCGGCTCGACGGGAGCGGGCGGCGCAGCGACGGGAGCGGGCGGCGCAGCGACGGGAGCGGG
>CAZPEY010000311.1:0-6523 GCA_964585665.1 uncultured Polyangiaceae bacterium
CAGGCCAAGCTCCCGTCGCTCGCCAGGCAGCGCAACGTCGCCGACGTCTTCGTCGCCGATCCGCGGCAGGTCACGGGGCGCGCCGTCGTGCTGGTCGACGACGTGCTCACCACCGGCGCCACCGCGCGCGCCTGCACCGAGGCGCTGCAGGCCGCAGGCGCCCGTCGCGTCGACGTGTTGACTGCAGCGCGCGCAGTGCCATAGTGACCGGCTCCATGGCGGACAAGGTCCCCGACAAGAAGGTGCTCGTCGAGAATCGCCGGGCGCGCCACGACTACTTCGTCGAGGACACCCTCGAGGCTGGCCTCGTGCTGCAAGGCTCCGAGGTCAAGAGCCTGCGCGACGCGCGCGCCCAGATGGCCGATGCGTACGCGATGGTGCGCAACGGCGAGGCGTGGCTGGTCAACCTCAACATCAGCGAGTATCCGTGGGCGAACCGGTGGAACCACGCGCCGCGCCGCGACCGCAAGCTGCTGCTCCATCGTCGTGAGATCGAGAAGCTCGACGCGGCGACGGCGCAGAAGGGCTACACGATCCTGCCGCTCGAGCTCTACCTGCGCGGCGGCACCATCAAGGTGCTGCTCGGCGTCTGCAAGGGCAAGCAGCTCCACGACAAGCGTCAGGACGCCAAGGAGAAGCAGGCCAAGCGCGACGTCGAGGCGGCGCTCAAGCGCCGCTGACCCTAAGCGCGTCCGCCAAGGCAGACGGCGCGAAACGCCCCCGTCCTGCCCGAGGTCGCGGCCCCCTCCTCGACGCTCTGCTCAGGGCAGATCGTTGCGGCGGATGGCGATATACGAGCTGTCGACGGAGCGGAGGTTGTGGACGATGCCGATCATGCAGGCGCGCGCCTCGTAGAGCCACAGGTCGCCGAACGGATCGCTGCCGTCCTCGACGAGGACGATGTGGCCCGAGCCCCCGCTGCGGCGGACCAGCGCGTCGCCCGGCTTGAGCTCGCTGCGCGGCACCTGCCGCCACTCGCGGTTGGTCTCGAAGAAGAAATTGTAGGTCGAGTACGGGTGGGTGTCCTTCTCGAGGGGGGTCGGATTCGGCACCTGCCACGCCTTGGCGACGAAGCCCGAGCAGTCGGCACCATATTGACCGGTGTGCACGCAGTCCGGGCAGTAGCCGTTGCACGAGCCACGCGTCGCGCCGTCGGTGCGCCAGGAGCCGTGCCCCCAGTAGTACGAATAGCCGACCGCGAGCTTGGCGCGATCGAAGATCGCCGTCACGGCGTCATCGCTGATCACGGCGCCGCCGTCGGGCATCGGGGTCGGCTGGTCGGTCGGACAGATCGACGCGTCGAAGTCCGCCTCGGCGACGAGGTACTTGCCGGAGGCCCAGCCCGAGTTCTGTTCGTAGGTGACGTTCCACCAACCGGTCGGCATCGTCGACGGACCGCCGACGACGCTCACCGTCGAGCCGCAGGGCATGGCGACGAGCACCGCCGCGTCCGTGCCGGCAGCCTGTCGTAGGTTGAGCCAGCTCGCCGTGACCCGCGCCTTGCCGCCGACGGTCAGCGCGGCACCATCGCCCAGGTCTCCCTGTGACTCGATGGGCTGGAAGCCCCCGTCGACGGGATCGCCTTCGTCCTTGATCTTCTGCGGGCCGCAGCCCACCGCGAGAGCGAGAATCGCCGAGGAAAAAATTGCTGGGTTCCAACGCGTCATTGCCCGCGAAACTAGCACAATTGATGCCCGCTGACCTGCTATGCTGACAGCGATGCTACCCGGGTCTTTGCTCGCCGATCGCTTCGTGACGCAGGAGGTGGCTGGGCAAGGCGGAATGTCGATCGTGTACCGCGCCGAAGATCGCCAAACCGGCGAGATCGTAGCGCTAAAGATCGTCTCCGTCGGGGATACCAAGGACAACTCGCGCTTCCTCCAGGAGGCACGCGTCCTCGGCAGCCTGTCGCACCCGAGCATCGTGCGCTACGTGGCCCACGGCATCTCACCGACGGGACAGTGCTACCTGGCGATGGAGTGGCTGGAGGGTGAGTCGCTGGCCGAGCACCTGCGGCGCCGGCGGCCGTCCATCTCCGAGGTGGTGACTCTAGTCCGCATCGTGGCCGAGGCGCTGGCGTCTGCACACGCCCGCGGCGTCATCCACCGCGACCTCAAACCCAGCAACATCTTCCTGCTCGGCGGCGCGACCGAGCGCCCCAAGCTCCTCGACTTCGGCATCGCCCGTCTCCACAACATGACCCGCGCCGCGACGCGCACCGGCATGATGCTCGGCACGCCCGGCTACATGTCCCCGGAGCAGGCGCGCGGCGATCGCGCGATCGACGTCCGCACCGACGTGTTCGCCCTCGGC
The DNA here is from genome assembly GCA_964585665.1 of uncultured Polyangiaceae bacterium. GTDB lineage: Bacteria > Myxococcota_A > Polyangia > Palsa-1104 > Palsa-1104 > CAZPEY01. The sequence goes on from CAZPEY010000311.1 coordinate 2,314, forward strand.
TGCGTGCTGTTCGAGGGGATCACCGGACAGCCGGCGTTTGCCGGCGAGCACCCCATGGCGCTGCTCGCCAAGATCCTGCTGCAGGAGGCACCGCGCCCGTCGCAGCTGACCAAGTACGTGCCGCCCGCGCTCGACGACCTGTGCGCGCGGATGCTGAGCAAGGATCCGAAGGATCGCCCGGCGAGCGCCGAGGCGGTGATCGAGGAGCTGCGGCAGATCGACCTGGCGGACGACAGCCGCAGCCCCGACACGCCGGCGCCGCAGTCTCTCGGACGCAGCGAGCAGCGTCTGCTCTCGGTCGTCCTGGCCGGCGACGAGCGCAAGCGGGACACCAACCCAACCCTCGGGGGCGACGCCGGTCCGAGCACCGACGAGCGCCCGACCCCGCCGGCCGGCCACCGCCACTGGAAGGGGCTGCGCGCCAGCTCGATGGACACCCTCCGCGCCAGCGAGGAGCTGGCGTCGCTGCGCGCCATCATCGAGCCGTTCGGCGGGCGGCTCGAGATGCTGGCGGACGGCTCGATCGTCTGGATCTTGATGGGCACCGGCGTCGCGACCGATCAGGCGGCGCAGGCGGCGCGCTGCGCCCTGGCGCTGCGCCGCGCCCTGCCCGTCGCGCCGATGGCGATCGCGACCGGGCGCGGCGAGGTGCACGCCCAGTGGTCGATGGGCGAGGTCATCGATCGGGCCGCCCGGCTCCTGTTCACGCTGACCCCGTCGCGCCCCCACGAAGAGGGCGCGGTGCGCGGCGTGCGCATCGACGAGGTGACCGCGGGCCTGCTCGACAACCGCTTCGAGATCGGCGGCAACGAGGACGGGCTCGCCCTCCGCGCCGAGCGCGAGATCGTCGAGATGACCCGGACCCTGCTCGGTCGCCCGACCCACTGCGTGGGGCGCGATCGCGAGCTCCTGGCGCTCGAAGCGTTCTTCCGCGAGTGCGTCGAGGAGCCGCGCGCCCGCCCGGTGCTCGTCACCGCGCCCCCCGGCACCGGCAAGTCGCGCCTGCGCTACGAGGTCATCCGTCGCCTGACCGCGCTCGACGAGGCGCCCGAGATCTGGATCGCGCGCGGGGATCCGCTGCGGGCCGGCTCGCCATTCGGCCTGATCGCTCCGGCGCTGCGGCGCGCAGCGGCGATCCTCGACGGCGAGCCGACCATCGTCCAGCAACAGAAGATGCGCGCCCGCGTCGGTCGCCACCTGCAGGGCGAGCGCGCCGCCTACGTCACCGCCTTCGTCGCCGAGCTGGCGGGCGTGCCGCTGCCCGACGACGCGCACCCCGAGCTGCCGAGCGCTCGCCGTGAGCCGATGGTGATGGGCGACCACATGCGGCAGGCCTTCACCGAGTGGCTGCTCGCCGAGACCAAGGCGCGACCGCTCGTGCTGGTGCTCGAGGATCTGCACTGGGGCGATCTACCGACGGTCAAGATTGTTGACCATGTACTCCGCCACCTGGCCGAGCAGCCGCTGCTCGTGCTGGCGATGGCGCGACCCGAGGTGCACGATGCCTTTCCGTCGCTGTGGAAGGATCGCGCGCTCGAGGAGATCCGCCTCGGGCCGCTGTCGCGGCGTGCCGCCGAGAAGCTGGTTCGTCAGGTGCTCGGCGAGGGAGTGCCCCCGGCGACCGTCGAGCGCCTCGTGCAGCAGGCCGACGGCAACGCGCTGTTTCTCGAGGAGCTGATCCGCGCCGCGCGCGAGAGCACCGATGAGGCGCTGCCCGACACGGTCATCGCGATGGTGCAGGCGCGCCTCGAGCGCCTCGAGCCCGAGGCGCGGCGGGTGCTGCGCGCCGGCGCGATCTTCGGCGAGCTGTTCTGGAAGGGCGGCGTCGAGGCGCTGCTCAAGGGCGAGGACACCGTCCAGCTCGGGGAGTGGCTCGCCGAGCTGTCGCGGCGCGAGCTCATCTCGACCCGCGCCGATCGCAAGTTCCCCGGCGAGGTCGAGTTCACCTTCCGCCACGCGCTCGTCCGGGAGGCGGCGTACGCGACGCTGACCGACGCCGATCGGGTGCTCGGGCACCGGCTCTGCGGCGAGTGGCTGCAGGAGCACGGCGAGCTTGACGCGATGACGCTCGCCGAGCACTTCGAGCGCGGACACGAGCCGGGTCGCGCGGTCGCCTTCTATCGGCGCGCCGCGCTGCAGGCGTTCGAAGGAAACGACCTCGAGGCGGCGCTGCTCCGCTGCCAGCGCGGCCTCGACTGCGGCGCCACCGACGAGCTGCGGGGCCAGATCCGGCTGATCGAGATGGAGGCCCTCGGCTGGCGCGGCGAGTGGTCGCAGGCCGAGCAGGCCGGCGCCGAGGCGGTGCGCTTCCTCGAGCGCAGCTCGCCCGACTGGTTCATGGCGATGGCGCTCAACTGCGAGGCGGCCAGCAAGCTCGGCCACTCCGAGCGCCTCGAGGTGCTGGGCGAGGATCTCCGCGACTACGCCGAGACGCCGGGCCTGATCGCCGAGCAGGCGGTGGCGATGGCGCGGGCCGCGTCGCAGTGCTACCTGCAGGGCAAGACCAAGCTCGCCGACGATCTGACCGGTCGGCTACACGGCGTCGAGGTGACCTTCGCCAAGCAGCCCGCGGTCGTCGGCTGGGTCGCCGACGCCTTCGCGGTCAAGGCGCTGTACACCGGGGACCTCGGCGGCTACCTGACGGCCAAGGAGGAGGTCGTGCGCGCGTTCGGGCGCGCGGGCCAGACGCGCACCGAGGTGATCCAGCGCGTCCGCCTCGGCTACGCCTGCCTCGAGATCGGCGACTATCCGCGCGCCGTGCGTGAGCTGCAGTCGGCGCTCGCCGACGCCGAGCAGATGGGCCTGCACCAGGCGGTCGCACTGGCCAAGCACAACCTCGGCCTGGCGCTGTCGCGCACCGGCGCACACGTCGAAGCAGAACGGATGGAGTCCGAGGCGGTGGCGATCTTCCGCGCCCAGGGCGACGTCCGCCTGGAGCGCGCCAGCCGTATCTATCTCGGGGAGATCCTGCTCGCCGCAGGCGATCTCGGCGCAGCGGCGCGCCACATGGAGTACGTCGAGCAGGGGACGCCGGAGAAGCACCCGGTGCGCGCCTACGCCCTTGGCCAGCTGGCGCGCGTCCGCGTCCTCGAGGGGCGGGCCGAGGAGGCGCTGCGCCTCGCCGAGGAGGCGCTGCGCCTGCTCGAGGAGCTCGGCGGCATCGACGAGGGCGAGTCGGTGCTGCGCCTGGCCCTCGCCGAGGCGCAGCGGGCGCTCGGGCGGCACGACGCGGCGGCGGCGACGCTCGCCGAGGCGCGGCGACGCCTGTTCGAGCGGGCGGACCGTATCGTCGATCCGATCCTGCGCCAGACCTTCCTTGAAAACGTCCCTGAGAATCGCGCCACGCTGGCCGACAAGACCGCCTGAACGCGATTCGGTAACCTCCTAAAACAAAACAATAATAAAAGATTTTTTAGCACTCGCATTGCGCCATTGACAAGCCGCGCAGCGTGCTTACTGTACGCCCTCGGAGACCCATGCCGCTCTACGAATATCGCTGTAGCTCCTGTGGCCACGAATTCGAAACCGAACAGCGGATCACCGCCGATCCGCTCAAGGACTGCCCGCAATGCACCAAGCCGGCGCTCGAGCGGCTCATCAGCCGCACGTCGTTCGCGCTCAAGGGCGGCGGCTGGTACAAGGACGCCTACTCGTCCGCCGGCTCCGCGAGCAGCGGCAGCAGCGTCAGTCTCGCCAAGAGCAGCACCAGCAGCTCCGCCAAGGAAAACGGCGACAAGATCGCCGACGCCATCAAGAAGTCCGAGTAAGTCGGACCGATTATCCAGTTGGGAGGAACAGAGCAATGACGATTCGACCCCTGCACGACCGCATCCTCGCTCGGCGGCTTGCTTCCGAGGAGAAGACCTCGGGCGGCCTCTACATTCCGGACACTGCCAAAGAGAAGCCCCTCCAGGCCGAAGTGATCGCGGTGGGCAACGGCAAGCTGCTCGAGGACGGCAAGCTGCGCGCCCTCGACCTCAAGGCCGGCGACCGGGTCCTCATCGGCAAGTACTCGGGCACCGAGGTCAAGCTGAACGGGGAAGAGCACCTCATCCTGCGCGAGGACGACGTCCTCGCCGTACTCGAGTAAGGAGCCAAGAACATGGCAGCCAAAGAGATTCTTTTCAGTGCCAAGGCCCGCGCCCAGATCGCGCACGGCCTCAACACTCTCGCCAACACCGTCAAGGTCACGCTCGGGCCGCGCGGCCGC
>CAZPEY010000312.1:0-6490 GCA_964585665.1 uncultured Polyangiaceae bacterium
GAAGGGATCCCTCTCCTCGCGGAGTTACTTTGTCAGGAGCACGATCGAACCTGCCTGTGGCACACCCGTCGTCGGGTGACGCAGCGAGGAGCGGGTTCCCACCCCCGCCCGGCGCACGGGCTGTCGCCGTCGTTCTCCCGGTACGCAACTTGTGCAGGCTCGTGAGACCGCCCGGTACGCTGGGATCAGAAGCGGGTCAGCGGGATCTGCCAGTTGAAGTGGATGCGCCCCGGGAAGTGTGAGTACCAGGGGCTCGTCTTCCAGGTCTGCTCGGCGAGCGACTGGTTGAGCGGGTAGGCGTACTCGAGCGACAGCGGCCCGAAGGGCGTCAGCAGACGCAAGAGCGAGATGCCGACCGACTGCTTGAAGTCGTTCCTCTGCACCAGTCGCCAGTCCGACAGGATCGCGCCGACGTCCCAGAACACGGCGCCGACCCACTGCACCGGCAGCCCGAGGAAGCTCTTGGCGATCGGGAACTGCAGCTCCACCGTCGAGAGGAAGCGCACGTTGCCGCCCTGCGGGATGACGCGGAAGCCGCTCGAGTCGCCGAGCGGTGGCACCTCGGCGGTGACGATCTCGGTCTTCAACTGATCGGTGCCATAGCCGCGCGTCGTCGTGTCGCCGCCGGCGAAGAACCGCTCGACGGCCGGCAGCGCGGCGGCGTTGATCGGGATGCCGTGGTCGTAGCGCAGGTTGCCGATGAGCGTGAACACCTCGCCGCGCAGGCGCATCGGCAGGAGGCCCATCGCCTGGCCGGAGAGCGAGACGAAGTGGTTGTCGCCGACGTACGGCGGCGCCCAGGCCGCCGTCGCGGCCAGCAGCCACCCCTTCTGCGGCATCAGCGGATTGAAGACGCCGTCGAGATCGGTGCGTCGATCCCACATCACGCCGAACACCAGCTTGGTGGTCAGGGTGTTGTCCTGCAGCGTCGGCGTGTCGCCCGGGCCGTTGAGGCGCAGGAACGTGACCGAGAGCTGCGATCGGATCACGTCGAGCCGCGTGAACACCCGCAGCGCGCGGCTGATGGCGCGGGTGATGCCGATCGAGCCGCCGAACGCCTCGATGGGCCCGAGGCGCCTGGTCACTTCTCGACGGTAGAACAGCGTCAGGTCGAAGCGCCATCCAGGTCCGAAGGCGTACAGATCCGAGTAGCGGCCGCTGACGCCAAAGGAGTTGATCCAGCCGAAGTCGCCGCGCACCTCGAGCTGAGATCCGAGGCCGGCGAAGTTGTTCCACTGATACGACGCCCCCACGTACGCGTAGTACGGCAAGCGATCGGTCTGCACGCCGAGAAAGCCGCCGAGCGTGCCGAAGCGCTCGAGGAAGCGCTCCTGCACCTGGACCAGGATCGGCACCTCGCCGGGGTTCCCGTCGAGGCCGACCGGCGTGACCTTGGCGGAGTTGAAGATGAGGTGGTTCTGCAGGTTGCGCTCGCCCTCCTCGATCTTGCGCAGATCGAAGGTGTCGCCGCGCTTGAAGGGCAGGTCCTTCAAGATGACTCGCTCGGACGTCCGGAAGTTGCCGCGCACCAGGATCTCGCCGAACTTGACCGCCGTGCCCTCGTCGATGCTCATCTTGAGGCGAAGGCGGTCGTGGGTCGGGTTCCAGTCGAGGTTCGACGAGATCACGACGTAGGGGCGGCCGGCCGCCTTGTAGAGCTCGAGGATGCGGACCTGATCGGCGTCGAGCTGTGCCTCGGTGAACGAGCGTCCGGGCAACAGCTCCTTGAGCATGGAGCGAATCGTCGCCTCGTCCTTCTGGTGCTCGCCGACGAAGACGATGTCGACGTTGTCGATCACCTCGTGGCGGCCAGGCTCGATGAAGAAGCGCACGTAGAGGTTGTTGCCGACCGTCGTCTTGGCGACCTCGGCGCCGAGCGCGCCGAGCGCGCCGAAGGTCGACGGATCGCGCGCCACCTCGCCGCGCACCTTGACCTCCGGATAGCCATGCTGGCGCAGGTACTCGGCGATGCGCTCCTCGTCCTGGCGGAGCTGCAGCGTCGTGACGTAGCCGCCCTCGCCGAGGCCGATCACGCCGAGGCGCGGGAAGACCTTGGTCTCGATCCCCGACTCCTTGCGGATCAGCTCGGGGCCGATCGGCAGCTCGCTGCCATCCTGGGTCTGGAAGTCGATGGCGCGGACGCGCAGCTCCTGGCCCTCCTCGATCAGGAACTCGACGAGGTCGCTGTCGTCGGGGCGGCGCTTGATGCGGTACTCGACCTTGGCCTCGAAGAAGCCGCGACGCTGCGCCGCGCGTTGCAGGAGCTCAGCGTTCTCCTCGACGTCGCGCCGGCTGTAGCCGACGCCGGAGAACAGGGTCAGCTCCGAGCGCAGATCACGGGTCGGGATGCGGCGATTGCCGATCAGCACGACCTCGACGCGGCGCTTCTCGTTGACGTCGAGCGGCAGGCGCACCTTGGCGGCGGACGGATCGACGTCGCGCTCGATCGAGAAGTCGGGCTCGACGCGGGCGCCGGGATAGCCGCGCTCGCGCAGCTTCTTCTCGGCGGCGCGGGCGTCGTTGCGGAGCTGCAACGGCCGGAAGCGTCCGAGCGCGAAGCAGCAGTGATCGAACGAGTCGAACAGCTCGCTCGGCTTGAGCACGTTGCTGCCGCGCACCTCGACGGATCCGAGGCGATACCAGGAGCCGAGCTTGACCCGGACGAGCAGATCGATGCGGCCCGGCATCTTGGTCGGCTGCTCCTCCACGGTCACCTTGCTGCCGAAGTAGCCGTCGCGATCGAGGAAGCGCTCGATGTTCTTCGCCTCGTCGGCGAGGCGCTGCGGCAGCGCCTTCTCGTCGTCGATCTCCGAGCCCTGGCGGAGGCTCAGGTGACGCAGGATCTCATCGGAGAAGTAGGGAAACTGGCCAACGACTCGCACCACGAACACGACGCGAATCAGATCGAGCTCGATGCGCAGCCGGCCCGTCCCGTCGAGCTCGAGCTTGGTGACGCGGTAGCCGAGCTGCCGCAGCAGCGCGCGGGTGCGCGCCGCCGCCTTGCGCGTGAACGGCTGGCCGACCTGCAGGCCGATGAAGCGCGACAAGCGCTCGGGCTTCTCGCGCAGCTTGCCGGTGATCTCGACGCTGGTCAGCGTCGGAGCGTCGTGCTCGGCGGTGTCCCCTTCGGCGTCGCTCTCCGTCGCATCGCTCGCCTGCGCATCCTCGACGCTCTCGGCCGGAGAGGCGGTCGGAGACGCGGCGGGCGGTGCGGCCACAGGCGAGTCGGCGCGCGCCACGCCGAGGCACCCCGTCAACCAGGTGCACAGCAGCGTCAGGCGGAGCGATCGGAAGGAGGCCACGGGCGCCAACGGTTAGTACCCCAGCGGGATGCGAGAGTTGAGCTCGAACTTGAGCCGGCTCTGCACCTCTTGCAGCGTCTCGACGCCGCGCGTGAGGTACTCGACGCGCAGCATGAGCAGCAGCGAGTCGGTCAACCGCAGCTCGCCGCGCGCGTCGAGGCGGCTCGAGCCGATGAAGCCGATTTCGCCCGTCCCACACATCTTGATCCAGCGGCCGAAGCGCTTGCACAGCCGGATGTCGACCGAGCGCGTGCCGACCTCGATCGACGCGATGTCGAGGCCGATGGTGCGCTTGAGCGGATCGGCGATCACGTTGGACAGGACGACGCCGGAGGCCGACTTGGTCAGCCCGTCGGCGCCCGATGCGGAGGCCGCCCCCGAGACACGCACCGTCGGCTCGGCGCCGGTGAGCGTGCGGCGGATGTCGTCCGGGGTGCGCCCTGTGAGGAGGAACGCCAGCGTCGTCGACGGGTCCCAGCCTTCCTGGGGGATGAACTGCAGCTCGGGCTTGTTCACCGTGCCGGTGAGCTTGGCGAGGATGGTGTGCGCGACGTCGGAGCGATCCAGCATCTCTGCCGTCGCCGACAGATCGATGCGCGGCGTCTCGTCGGGGAAGCGCTTGTTGCCGTCGAAGGTCACCTGCCCGCGGTTGGTGACGAACTCGGCCCGCAAGGTCGGCAGCTTGAACGTCCCGCCCTCATCGAGCTGGATCGCGCCGTCGATGCGCGGCTCGCCGAGCGTGCCAGTGATGTCGAGGTAGGCGGACAGCGCCAGCTCGGCGAGGTTGTTCTTGACGATCAGCGTCCCCGGCGTCGACTGCACCGCGAGCTGGAGGCGCATCTCCTCGAGCAGCGGGATGCCGGTCCAGAACGGCACGCTCTTCTCGACGACGCGCGGCCGGATGACCGCGTCGCGCAGGATCTCGTACTGGCGGTAGTAGCGCCCCTCGATCACGTCGATGCGGCCGGACAGCTCGAGGCCGCGCCCGACCGAGCGCAAGCGGACGCGCGGCGAGAAGGCGACCTGGTACTCCTGGGTCGCGTGGTTGTAGCCGACCAACTCGAGCGTCGCGTCGACGCGGCTGATGTCGGTGCCATCCCAGAAGAAGCGCCCGTCGGCCACGAGCGGGCTCTCGCCGTCGAACAGGCCGCTGACCTGCTTGCAGCGATCGGGCGTCGCGCCGCTGCGCGGGCAGCCGAGCACCACCTGCCCGTCGGGAGTGAGGACGGCGCTGCCCTCTTTGATGCGCAGCTCGCGATCGAGCTTGCGCAGATCGAGGACGAGCTCGGAGAACTCCGCGCGGCCGCGGAACTGCGGCTGCTTGGGCGTACCGGTGACCTGCACGTCGACCGCCAGCGCCCCGCGCGCGTCGCCGACCTGCTCGGGTAGCGCCCAGGTCAGGAACTTTCCGGACAGCCGACCGACGACGCGCAGGCCGAGCTCCTTGATGTCGAGCCCGGTCAGCTGCACCGCCCCGGTGACGTTGGCCTCGTCACGATCGATGGCGACGCGCAGCTCGTCGAGCCGCACCCGTTCGCCGGTGAACTGGGCGTGGCCGGCCGGGATCTTGATGAACTGCTCGAGACCGCGCGGCTCGACCGCGACGTGGGCAAGGTCGAGGGCGCCATAGAGGCGTGGGCGACGAATCGGGCCTTCGAGGCGAAGATCGACGTCCGCGTCGCCGCTGACGTGGTTGAACAGGCCGCGGACGAAGTACTGGACCAGCTCGAGCCCGAGGCGCCCACGCACCACGAGCCGGGACGCCTCTTCGTCGATGACGCCAGCGAGCTTGACCGAGCCGAGGAGGCTCTTCAACTCGGCCTGATCGATGAACAGTCGGGCGCCGTCGGAGCGCAGCCGGATGTCGCCCTGGTTGCGCACGAGGAGGACGCGGCTCGGGCCCTCCTCGATCTGCCCTTCGACGACGAGATCGACCTTGTTGAGCTCGAGCTGCATGGCGAGCGTCGGTGTCTGCGCCTCGTAGTCGATGGTGAGCCTGCCGGAGACGACGCCGTGGGTGCTCGCCAGCTCTTGCAGCTCCGGCACCACGCCCTCGAGCGCCAGATCGGCGAACGAGATCGCGAAGTGCGCGCCGAGCAGCGGCTGGAGCCGCACCTCGCCGTCGATGTCGAGTCGATCGAACAGGCGGCCCTTGACGCCGATCTTGCTCGGCGACGGAGTCAGCACGAGCTTGCCCTTGCCCAGCCCGACCTTGCGCAGCGTCGTCTCGCCGATCGTGATCGTGCCGCCGATCTGCGGATCGCTGGTCGATCCACCGAGGGTGACCGCTGCCGAGACGAGGCCGAGGAGCTGGAACGGCAGCTTGCCGAGGCCGGGGATCGCCTGCAGCGGCGTCGGCTCGAGCTTGAGCGATCCGTCGAGCCTGTCGTGCGGTCCCACGTCGGCCGAGCCGGAGAGCGCGCCCCCCTCCTTGCGCTCCACGTCGAGCTCGCGGATGCGCACGACGCCCCCGCCGAGCTCGGCGCGGACCTGCGCCCGCGTGTAGGGATCGCCGAAGATCGAGAGGCCGCGGATCGCCGCCTCGGCGGCGCCCTCGGGTTGCTGGAGCGAGCCAAAGAGGCGCAGATCGAGATCGACGTGCCCGTCGAACGCGCGGCTGCCGAGCAGCGCGCGCGCCTCGCCACCGGTGAGGCCGACGCCGACTCGCAGCGTCGGCACGGCGATCGGCTTCTTGAGCAGCCCGTCGGTGAACAGCTTGACGTCGAGCTCGCCCGAGACGAGGCCGCCGTGCAGTCGCCCGCGCACCTGATCGATGAGCAGCGTGCCGTCGACGAGGCGCAGCCGCGCCGACAGGGCGTCGAGCCTCCGGCCGGCGTAGATCCAGTCGCCGAGCTCGACGTCGAGCTCGAGCTGCGGACGATCGAGCCGCCCCGACAGGCGTCCGCTCGAGGACAGCGTGCCCGGCTTGAGGTTGCGATCGCCCCACAGCCGTCGCACCCAGGCGCCGTCCGTCGCGCCATCGATGCGCGTCCGCGCCTCGACCGCCAGCGTCGTGGTGCTGAACTCTCCGAGCACCGCGACGCGCAGACCCTCAGCGCTCGCCGACAGATCATCGAGCCGCATCGTCCCCGGCGAGAAGCGAAACCCGCCGCCGAGCTGCAACCGCCGCGGTAGCAGCTTGGCGACGCGCCGCTCGAGCGACGCGTTGATGTTGTCGACGCGGATCA
>CAZPEY010000313.1:0-6411 GCA_964585665.1 uncultured Polyangiaceae bacterium
GGCCGCCGTTCCGCAGCCAGGTCGGCCTCGGCGTGCGCGGCGCGGGCGTCGTGCAGAACGACAAGTTCCACGGCCTCGGCGTCGGCGGTGAGCTCTTGATCCGCGCCTCGCCGCACCTCACCACCGAGCTGGCCGCCGAGTATCAGCGCAGCACGGCGGGGCCGAACCCGCGCCTCGACATCCCGGTGACCTTCGGCCTGCGCATCCACCTGGCCAAGCCGACGTGGAAGCTGCAGCCGTACCTGGTCGGCGCGCTCGGCGTCGACATCGCGCGCCAGGACCTCAAGGTCTTCGAGGAGAAGGCCTACTTCTTCGAGGGGCAGGTCGGCGGTGGCCTCGAGGTGCGCCTCGGGCAACACGTCGCGCTGACCGGCGACGCGCGCTTCGTCGGCCGCTATCGCCTCGATCAGGCGGAGAAGGAGACGCTGGCGCTCAAGTACATCAACGGTCAGCCGGTTGGCCCGCTCGGGAACCAGATGGGCGGGCAGTTCCGGCTCGGCGTGCAGGTCTACTTCTAGGGCGTCTCGGTACTAGTCAATATGCTTGACTAACTAGTCAAGAATCCTGACCATCGCCTTACTCGACTCACTCCTCTTGCGGCGCTATGCTGGCGCTCGTGATCGCTCAATTCACCCAGAAGCACTTTCGCTCGTTCGACGGCACCGAGATCGCCTACCAGACCGTCGGTCCCCAGAACGCCACCGGTATGCCGCTCGTCCTCGCCAATGGCCTCGGCGGCAACCACTCGACCTGGCTGCCGATGCTCGAGCGGCTGTCGCAGCCCCGGCGGGTCATCACGTGGGACTACCGCGGCCTCTATGGGTCGCGGCGCCCGATCGGCCACGGCACGCTCGGCCCGGCCGAGCAGGTCCGCGATCTCGAGCTGCTCCTCGAGCAGGAGGGCATCGAGCGCGCGGTGTTCATCGGCTGGAGCATGGGCGTGCAGGTCAACTTCGAGGCGGTGCGCCGGATGCCGCGCAAGGTGGCGGGGTTGGTCGCGATCAACGGCGTCGCGGGGCGACCGTTCCGGACCGCGCTGCCCTGTGGGCTCTTGCGCCGCGCGATCCCGGGCGCGATCACACTGATGCGCAAGTACTCGCCGCTCATCGGGCCGCTGACCCACTTCGGGCTCCGCATCCCGGGGCTGTTCCCCGCCATGGCGCGGCTCGGCCTGGTTGGCTCCGTTGACGTCGCGATGTTCACCGAGTTCGCGCGCGGCTTCGCGTCGCTCGACTTCGATCTGTACGGGCAGACGCTGGCGGCGCTCGGCGAGCACGACGCGCACGACGTGCTCGGGCGGATCAAGTGTCCGTTCACCGTCGTGGCGGGCGATCGCGACGTGATGACGCCGCTCAAGACGGCGCACCGGATCATCGACCAGGTGCCGCACGGGCGCTTGCGGATCCTGCACGGCGGCACCCACTACACGCCGGTCGAGTTTCCGGACGAGGTGGCGGCGGAGATCGAGCGCGTCGTCGCCGAGGCCGAGGCGGGCGCGCTGTCGAGCGCCCAGGCCTAGGGCCCTGAGCTCGGCGTCGCGGGCTGCGGCTAGAGCGCGGCGCGGCGTGGCTGTTCGTCGCTGAGCACCTCGGCGAGGAGCTCGGCGACCTCGGCGGGGACGTGCGTGAAGCGCACCGCGTGCGCGCGGGCCGTCGTCGTCTCCGCGAGGACCTGGCCGCGGAGGCGCACGACCAGCTCGACGTCCGGCATCAAGAACTCGAGCTCGACGGGCCCGGGCGCAAACGCCGGCTCGCCGATCTTGTAGAGCAACATGCCCGAGGCCGAGAGGTTGACGGCCCGGCAGAGGTGCGGGACCCCGTCGACGTACTTGTTGACGAGCAGGTTGACGGGGCGGCGGCGCTGCTGGCGAAGCTCGATCATGCGGTTGGCTCCTTATTCCCTACATGTAGGATAAACGGAATTCATGGAGCTTCGCAAGTTTTCCCCAGCCGTCCCAGACTTCTCCACAGCTTGGAACCTCCGTCGCTGAGCCGCAGTGTGTCGAAGTTTGAGAAGTACGCTGAATGGAGTTGAAGATTCTCTGGATTGTTCCATGTATTCAGATGGTTGAGTTGCCTTGTGGGCGAGTGGGGCGGTCCGTAGGCCGGTGTAGGCATGCGGTCTGGCGACCTGTGGATAACCTGTTTGGAATCTCGTCCTGCCAAGGATTTTCATCGCTTGCTGAACGGGACCCGCCGGTATCCCGTACGGGATTTTACACTGCGCAGCGCGCACTCCGCGGAAGCGATCTCCCACGTGTGGTTTCGTTGACGCCAGATCGCCAAGGTGCGATAGTGCGGCGCCGCGGTAGGCTCGGCACTCACTGGGGTGAGACTCATGTTTTATCGGATCCGCATTCCGCTTCTGACCGGAGTCATGGTGCTCGTCGTGACGGCGCTCGCCGCCTCGATGGTTCGCTCGAAGATCACGAACACCGTCGAGTCGCAGACTCGCGCCAACGTCGAGCGAGCGCTCAAGGCGTTCCCGTCGCTCGACCTGTTCCGGGGCATCGACCTGACGAGCGAGGCCAACCGGCTCGCTCATGAGGACGAGTTCAGCGACATCTTCACCAAGCCCACCGTCGATGCGACGCGGCAGGCGGCGTTCGTGGCGCTGCAGGCACGCAACGCGCGGCTCGAGACGCAGGGGCGCAAGGCCGACCTGCTCGCGGTGCTCGGCCCGCAAGGCAAGGTGGTGTCGCGCGATCTCAACATCAACGCGCTGTACGACGAGGACTGGAAGGCCAAGCACCCGGTGGTCGCCAAGGCCCTCGCCGGAGCGGCGGTCAAGGATGTGTGGGACTTCGACGGTCGCATGACGCAGATCGCGCTCGCGCCCATCCGCTCGCGCCAGCAGCAGGTGGTCGGCGTGCTGGTGATGGGGCGGGCGACTTCGGTGACCGACGCAGCCAACGACGCGTCGAGCGTCGGCGCCGAGGTGCTGTATTTCCTCGACGGCAAGGTGCACGCCTCGTCGATGCGCAAGGGCGGCGGCGAGAGCGCCAAGGAGACGGCGGTCGCTCGCCAGCTCTTCGAGGGCAAGAAGCTCGCGGATCCGGCGCTCGAGGGCAACCTCACCAAGCCGTTCGAGCTCGTCGTCGACGGGGAGCGCTTCCTGGCCGCGGCGGGTCCGCTGGCGGGCAACTCGACCAAGTCGAAGTCGGGCTTCGTCGTCCTGTCGTCGATCTCGGCGGCCGAGGAACCGTACGCCAACCTGGCGACGTGGGTCGTGCTGGTCGGCCTGTTCGGCGCGCTGATGTCCGTCGTCGCGGCGGTGCTGTCGTCGCTGCGCTTCTTGGGGCCGCTCGACACGATCGAGCGCGGCGTCGCTGACGTGATCAACGGCAGCCGCGACATCACGTTCGAGTCGCCGAGCCAGGACTTCGAGGGGCTCGCCAACGGGCTCAACGTCATGATGGCGCGCCTCCTCGGTCGACCCGATCCGAGCGACGATGACGTGCCCTCCGAGGACGGCGGCGGCGGCTCCCGCGCCGTCGACGTCGCGGTCGATCCGGTGGTGACGGGACAGCACACCTCGCCGGAGAACGCCGCGCTGGCGGTCGAGCCCGAGGAGCAGTACCTGCGGCGGGTGTTCCAGGAGTACGTCGACTCGCGCACCAAGTCGGGCGAGGGCGTCGAGCCGAGCCTGACCTACGAGAGCTTCGTGCAGAAGCTGCGCACCAACGAGGCGCAGCTCAAGAAGAAGTACAGCTGCAAGGCCGTGCGCTTCAAGGTGCTGGTCAAGAACGGCCAGACGACGCTCAAGCCCGTCCCCATCAACTGATCACGCGTCGCCGCCACCGGCGCGGCGCCCTCACCCCATCTTTGCGAGCGAGGCGCGCGTCGTCGCGATCGCCGACAGCACGTCCGAGCAGGGGCGGATGTCGAGGCGCAGCGTCTTGCCGTAGTAGAGCACCAGGAAGTTGAGCGCCGAGACGTCCTCGGCCTCGAAGACGAAGAAGCCGCCGAGCGCGGTCGACGTGCCGTGCCAGTTGTACTCGCAGACGATCTTGAGATCGTCGGGCTTGAACTCTTCGAACTCGAGGCGCTTGGCCATCGCGGTCTCGACCTGATCGAGCTCGACCTGATACTGCGCCAAAAAGAGCATCGCGATCTCCTAGGGGACGGGGTGGGGGGTGGCAAGCGAGCGCGGGCGGAGCCACTCGGCGATCGGAGTCCAGACCTCCTTGGGGGCCTTGCCGCCGACGACGACGCCGATGTGGCCGCCGGGCACCTCGTGGTAGGCGTGCTCGCGCGGCGAGGTGGCCTCCAAGATGGCGCGCGCGGAGGCGGGCGTGGCGATCTGATCGTCGAGGCCGGCGAACGCGAGGAGCGAGCAAGAGACGTTCTTGAGGTCGGCGCGCTTGTCGCCGAGGTCGAGGCCCTCCATCAGCTTGTTGCCGACCATGATCTCCCGCATGAACTGCTTGAAGGCCTGCTGCGGGTAGGCGATGAAGTCGTTGGACCACTTCGACATCGCGTCGAAGCCTTTGACCCACTCCTCGTCGTAGAGGTTGATGAAGAGGTCGGCGTAGCGGGTCAGGCGCTTGATCGGCGCCAGCAGCTTGAGCGCCTCGGAGTTGAGGAAGCCGGGCACGTTGCCGATGCGGTCCGCGAGGAACTGGACCTGCGAGTGGCCGGCGCGCGCCAGCACGGTGAGGAGGCCCATCTTGGCGAAGTCGATCGGCGCGGCGATGCTGACCAGGTTGCGCACGCCCGCGTCGCGCCACGCCGCGGTGTAGAGCAGGCTGAAGATCGCGCCCATGCAGTAGCCGACGAGCGTGAGGTCCTGTGTGCCGTGCGCTTGCCGCACTGTCTCAACCGCGAGCGGCAGGTAGTCGAGGACGTAGTCGTCGAGGCGGGTGCTGCGATCGTCGTCGTCGGGCACGCCGAAGTCGACCAGGTAGACCGTGAAGCCGGCGCGGCGCAGGAAGCGCACCAGCGAGTGCTCGGGGCGGAGGTCGTAGATGTACGGCCGGACCATCAGCGGCGGGACGAGCAGGATCGGCACCGGGAAGAGGCGCGTCTCCGTCGGCAGATCCTGATCCGGCTCGCTCGTGTCCTCGTGCTCGTGGAGGTACCGGTAGATCTCGAGCTTGCCCTGCTTCTTGAGGAGCTCGCGCGGCGTGTTGCCGATCGGCGTCATCGCGCCGTCCATGACCAGCGACAGGCCGTTGACGAAGCGGAGCAGGGCGCGATCGGTCGCGAGGCGGGCGAGCCGCTGCGTCTTCTGAAGCGCGGCGGGAGAGAGGAACAACATGCGGGCCTCAGTGTATCATGCGAGGCGAAAATGAATCCGACCGTGAGCCCTGAGGGCAGCTACGACGGCCAGCGCATCGCGCTGTATGGCGGCAGCTTCAACCCGCCGCACATCGCGCATCAGTTCGCGATCTTGTACGCGCTGGCGTCGGCGCGCCCGGCCTTCGACCGGCTGTGGGTGGTGCCGACGTACAAGCATGCCTTCGACAAGCAGCTCGCGCCGTTCGCCGATCGGCTGGCGATGTGCGTCGCGATGGCGCGGCCGTTCGGCGGGCGCGTCGAGGTGTCGCGCATCGAGGAGGAGCTCGGCCTGGCGTCGGGAGGCGCGGCGGCGACGTACACGATCGACACGGTGCTCGAGCTGCGGCGCCGCCATCCGCAGACCCAGTTCTCGATGGTGATCGGCGCCGACCTGGTGGCGGAGCGAGAGCGCTGGCATCGCTGGCCGGAGCTGCAGCAGCTCCTCGACTTCTTCGTCGTCGGGCGCGCCGGGTGCGCCGAGAAGTTCGACGACCGCCCGGAGCTACCGGGCATCTCGTCGACGGAGCTGCGGGCGCGTCTGGGGCGCGGAGAGGACTGCTCGCGCTGGATGGACGCGCGCGTCCTCGAGCATGTCCAGGCGCGTGGCCTCTACCGGGGCGCGCCGTGAGGGCGGTCGACTGGTCGCGCCTGCTCGTCGTCGGGGATGGCGCGGTCGCGCGGGCGCTCAAGGCGGCGCTGCCCGACGACGTGCTGCACTGGCATCGGCGCACCGCGGGCGGGATCCCCTCGTGCGATGCGGCGATCCTGGCGGTCAACGATCACGCGATCGTCCAGGTGGCGCGGCGAGTCGCCGACGCGGCCGCGGCGCCGGTGCTGCTGCACACCGCGGGCGGGCTGTCGGGCAAGATCATGGCGGGGCTCTCTCCGGCGGTCGGCTTGTGCCATCCGCTGCGCGCGCTGCGCGGGCCGGTGGAGAGCTTCGCCGGCACGGTGTTCGGCGTCGAGGGCGACGCGGCGGCGATCGCGGTCGCCGAGCAGATAGTCAAGCATCTTGATGGAGTGCCGCTGCGCCTCGTCGCCGAGCAGCTCCCTCGGTACCATGCCGCAGCGGCGCTGGCAGGCAACCACACCGTCGCGCTCGTCGCCACCGCGGCAGACGAGCTGGTCGCGC
>CAZPEY010000314.1:0-6275 GCA_964585665.1 uncultured Polyangiaceae bacterium
GTTCTCCTTCCCGACGTGGAGGCCGATCCGGGCGACTACTTTGCGCCCTATCCGAGGATCCCCGGACAAGACACACGCCATCCCCCCGTCGCGGTACAGCTCCAGGTGGAGCAACTGATCCAAGGACAGACAGTGCTATCGCTCGTCTTCAGAGGATTCGACGCCGCCCAGAAACCACGCTACCTTTTGGAGCTGTATGCACGTACTCACGACGATCCAACGATCGCCTTCGAGTGGGAAGCAATGAAGGTGTGGCAGGATCAGGCGCACGAAGCGATCAAGCGGGCATTCGAGCGGGCGATCACCGAACGCTGCCGTGAACATCTGGGATGGGAGAACGAATGATGTTGGGGCTCGTGGCTAGCTACGACAACGCCAGCGTGTCCGATGCACCACACATCGTGTTGGTGCAGGCGTATCAGTCCCAAGAGTCTGCTGTCTCGCTCGATCCGGATCGTCCATGGCGTCGCTACATCGACGACCTCGCGAAGGGCCGCCAGTTCCAGCCGCACCACATCTCCGAAGTGCGGCGCGTCTACGACCGGATCAAGAAGGCACTTGGCGACAGGCTGCCGCTTCCTGTCACGCAGCCAACGCATGAAGGAGCACTGCAGCTCGCCTGGGACACGGGCAACGAGTACGTCGATGTCGATGTGTTTTCCGACGGTACGCTGCACTGGTACTATCGCAATCGAACCACGAACGAAGTGGACGGAACCGACGACGATCGCGTACGAGGAATGCCGCCTGATCTGATTCAGCGGCTCGTGCTCCTCCTCAAATAGCGATGAAGCCCGCGATCGAGCTGCCCGCGGAGCGGACGGTATTCCGACTGATCAAGCGGAAGCCGCTGTTTCTGCCAGACGGCGCAAGGTTTCCGAATGGGGAGGCCTTCAGTCCGTCATCAGAGGAGAGATCCGACTCCGAGAGCACGGGCCTGCCGGTGCGCGTCTCCGTTTGGGACCGCTCGCGAACAAGCGTCGCCCAAGCGGCAGAGATCCGCGCGTCTGATGTCCCGATGCTGGCATTTGGAGTCGGCGTCGACAAGGTCGTCGCTCTTCGAGAGAGACTCGAGCATCCACGACTGCGGGTAGTTGAGGACCCGCTCGAAGAACTTCGAAACGCCCCTGGCGGGGATGGCCACTGCGGGATCGAAGGACTCGACCATCGCAAGGGCGAGGATCGGAAGAAGTACAAGACGCTGCGGGATGAGCTCGCGCAGCAAGTCGAGCCTCTGGAAGACTCAGCGCTCCTTGAAACGAAGTAAGCTAGATAAGAGAAAAATGCATGTGTGGAGCCTCGGGGGGCTGAGGTCGGTCAGCAGACATGGACGCCCAGGCGACGGACGACGCCGCCGATGCGGATCCTTGTCGTAGGCAATTCCAGTTGCCGGCCCCCGCTACCACCGACCCGCGGTCCAGATCCGGACCGCGGGTTTTTTATTTTGCACGGCAGCACGTCCGCATCGGGTCCCCGAAGGCGGAGGATTCGAAGCGCGATTGGCGTGATCTCGTCTTTGTTGATCGTAGCAATGGTCGGCTGCGGCGACGGCAGCGCAAAAGCCGTATGCGATCTGGGCACGTCGATGGCGGCGTGCGGATCGATGACGTGCACCACTGACCAAGCCTGCGCGCGCTATCAATTCGGCATGGCACCAATGGCCGACCTGGGCCCGCAGACGTACCTCTTCTGCATGCCGATCCCGAGCGCGTGTCAGTGTGATCGCTCGTGCGCCTGCCTCGAAGCCCATGGCGGCGGCGCTGCGGCGTGCGCGCAGACGGGCTTAGCCACCGGCCAGTGCAGTGACTCGACAGGCGAGCTCCGCTGCGTCGGCCTGTGAGACGATCGCGCTGACCGATGTCGGTCATCTGCAACGAGGCGTATCTGATGGCGTGATCTACGTGAGCACGATGCAGGCGCTGCCGTCTTCGCCGACGGATGTCGTCGTTCGCGGCTTCGTCGCCGACAGGGTGCGCGGACCTCAGGCGCGCTGAGGCGGGCTGGCCCCAGCGCGCTCGCTTCCCGTCGAGGAGCCGGCGCGCTCCTCCGGGAACGCCGCTTGCTACGCTAGGTCGGCGATGTCTTGCCGTGCGGTCTCCGTGGTGCTCTGCGCGTCGACGTTCGTGCTCGCCGCTTCGGGGCTGATCGTCGGATGCACGTCAAGCGGCGCGGGCCCAGCTGACCTGCCGTCGCACGACCCAGGACCGGCCCCGCACGACGGAGCGCCGGGCGTCCTGCTGGATGCGGGCGCGCTATCGGGCGACGCCGCTGTCGCAACCGACGCCTCCGCCAGCGACGCGGCAGCGGCCAGCGACGGAGCGGTTTCGAGCGGCACCACACCCGTCCTCGCGGTTAACCAGATCACGGGCGCCACCCCGGACGAGCTCCTCATGATCGCGGACGGCGTCAGCCTCGCCAACCAGACGATGGCCACGGACTGCTTCCGGAGCTTTGTCTTGGCGGCGAGCTGGACCGAGACGAACGGACTGACGCAGGCGCAGATCTGGGATCTTCTGTGCAGTAATCCCGTCACCGTCGACCTCGAGATGTACACCGGCTCCTGGTACGACAACCACGTCACGCACACCGTCGGGTACGAGAACGAGCCCGGCGTCGTGCATGCGAATCGGTACTTCGTCGACACGGCGTACATGGTCGCAGACAACCTGATCCACGAGGCCGAAGGACACTCCCAGGGCTTCTCGCACTACGGCGTCAAGGAGACCTCGGTTCCGTACGGCCTCAACCTCGCCTTTGAGACCTGCTCGCCAGTCGGTCCCTGAGCCGACGTGGCGACTCTCAGGGCTGCTGCCTTTTCAGGAGCGAGGAGCCACGACGTCGGTCGGCTGGGGTCACGATCACGTCGCGAACCCTTCGAGATCCTGTCGCGAGTGGACGCGAACGACAAAGTCGCGCATCGGCGAGAGAGTTTTCTCCGAGTGACAACGACCTCCGGTCGGGATCGCTAAGCGACCTCTAGCATTCCATGGTTCCTCCCGTATGATTCACCTCCACGTTACAGGAGCTACGTAATTGCGATGACCATCCGTCCGTCGATCCTCAAGCGCTCTCGCGAGCAGGCCAAGCGCGAGAAGGCGCAAGAAAAAGCCGACCGCAAGGTGCAGCGCAGCGCAAACAAACAGTCTCGGGCGTTGCAGAGTGCCGACGGGGAGGACCCCGATATCGCGGGGATCGTGCCGGGGCCGCAGCCGCCGGCTGAAGAATAGTTCTGCCGTCCTGTCGCGCAGGTGAAGTAAGCCCACCGCTGCATTAGGGGGCCGATTGGTCAGACCGTGTCGTCGGGCGCTTCCACCGTCAGTACGCCGTTTTCGTTGCTGATGATCTTCAGGGCCTTGCCGACCAGCGGGTGGTCGCGGCGGGACATGGCGACGATCTCGCCCGCTTCGAGGATGAAGAACGCGTCGGTGAGGAGGCCGTCGTTGCCGAGATCCTTCTTGAAGACGTCGACGACCTCAGCGAGCGTCTCGATCCGGTCGACGGTTGTCGCGTAGAGCGCGTTGCGCGTCGGGATCGCCACCACGACCTGCTCACTCTCGAGATAGTTGTGGAACGCGAGACAGAAGTCGGGCGCGAGGAGCATCGCCGCCAAGTGAGCGTCGCCCTGCATCGTGATGAAGCCGTTGCCGTGCTCGATCTTGGTGTCTGACTTCTCGAAGCGCTGGCGCAGGGTGGCGACCGCCTTCGCTTCCGAGTCGGGCTTGAGATCAGCGACGGTGAGCGGCACGACGTCGTCGGAGTCGGGCCAAACGCCGATGAGCGTGACCCATGGATCCGGCGCGTTCGGATCCCTGGAGCCAAAGAGTCGACGAACGGCAGCCTGCGTCGGCTGCCAGGTCGACGGCATGAGGAGCGGCAACAGCTCCATGTTCTTCGTCGCGCCGAACATCAGACGCGCAATGTTTCGGAAGAGTTTCCAGCGCCCCATGAAGGTCCGCTTAGCAGAGTTCGCTGTCAAAAGACACCCCCAGGGATGCGGCCTTCTTGCACTTGATTGCCGGCCGCTACCACAGAGACGTTCGGGCTCGTGCTGGCTGTGACCTCAGCGCGATCCTCGCGCTTGGAGGTGCGGTAATGGGTCTGGATTGGAATCCGATGGGTCGGCCACGTCCTGGGCAGGAGGAGGAGTTCGCACGACTGTTCCGAGAGCTCGGCAGCGCGGATGAAGAGAAGCGAGCCGCGCTTCTGACTTCGCGGAGGGCTCTCCAGCTTCGCGCGCCCACATTCTTTTCTGGGCAGCGAGGTGGTGCCGTTCTTGGGCAGACAAAGGGCACGGGCTTGAGCCCTGGTTCTGACGACTGACCTGGTTGGAACGGCAGTCGCTACGGGGCAATCGTGTCGTCAAGGACGATGCGCCGCTCCTTGACGAACTTCTTGTTGCGGATGCTCCAGAGCTGGAAGGCCGCGGGCGCCTCGCCGGTTTGATTGTCGAAGTCGAGCTGGCCGCTGGCGCCTGTCACGTTGATCGAGCCGCCGCGCTGCAGCGTCGCGCGCGCTGCGGTGAACTGTTCGGGGACCAAGCCGACGCTTGCGCCCGACGACAGGTGCATCATCCCCTCGGCCAGTCGAAGCCCGGTCAGCGCGCCTTTGGCATCGTTGCCTAGCGCGTGAGCGGCGGCCAGCGCGACCAGATACATCGCATCGTAGCTGTTGGCCGCGTAGGTTTGATCGAGCGCGTTGCGACCAAACTCGGCCAAGTAGCGTGCTTGAAAGGACGCGGCTTCATCGCCGCCGCCGTCCGCTGCCCCGAGGCCGAACGCGCCGTCGATCTCACTCGGATAGGCGAGCCCCTCGAACAGGACCGACTCCTTGACGGAGTCGCTGAAGAACCAGCGGTGGCCGGCGGCGCGGGTCAGCGCGGGGTGCTTGGCGGCCAGCTCGAGGATCCGCCTCACATCGTTGCTCCAGCCGATGACCAGGGTCAGCTGCGGGCTGGCCTCGGCGAGCTGCCTCACCTGCTTGGTCACGTCGCCAAACACCGGATACTGGATCGAGAGCACGGTCGTCGCCGGCGCCAGCCGCGCAAGGTGCGAGGCGACGCCCCCCGCCAGCCCCTGCCCGTACGGATCGTTCTGATAGAGAATTGCGATTCGCTGCAGACCCGCGAACGCGGGATCGCGCGCGAGCAGCTGCGCGAGCACGCGCGCCATTCGCGCGTCCGAGGGCGCCGTCTGCCAGAGCAGCCGCACCCCATCGACGCTCGCCGGCACGGCGGTCAGCTCCGGGCTCGTCGAGTCCCCCGTCACCGTCAGCACGTGGCGCGGCACCGTGACGTTCGCGGCGGCCAGGGTCAGCGAGCTCCACGACGTGAAGACGACCGGCACCTTGATCTCGTCGGCGAGCCAGGCCGCTTGCCGCTTGGTCAGGGCCGGGTCTCCGCTGTTGTCACAGGTCAGAAGAGCGAACGGTCGTCCGCCGACGCCGTCACGCTGGTTGATCTCGTCGAGCGCCAGCAGCATGGCGTTCAGTAGCTGGCGCTCTCCGTCGTCTGGAAGTCGACTGATCGTCAGCGGCAGGGTCGCGCCAAGGACGATGGCGTCGGCCGCTTTCGAGCCGTAGCGGACGGCGCAGCCTTCGGGGCTGCGGTTCCACCAGAACAGCAGCCCGCCCAGCGTTGTCACGGCGAGCAGCGCGGCGACGCCAACCTGCGCAAGCCGGCTCCCGCGTCGTGGTGCGCGCTTCGTCTCGGAGGTGGGAGGTGCGGAGGGGAGCGTTTCGTGGAGCCGCGCGCGCTCGAGGGAGGCGAGGGTGGGAATCTTGGTCTTCTGCGCGACCTCGTCCGCGCTGAACAGGGATCGCACGAAGCGTGATACGGCCGCCGCGCTGCTTGGCGTTGCGGACTCGATGAGCTTCTCGAGATCCGCGGCGAGCTCACCGCAGCTCGGGTAGCGCGCCGCGACGTCCGCGGCCATCGCCTTGTGCACGATGCGCTCGAGCTCTTCGGGGAGCTCGGGGCGACGATGGCGCAGCGGCTTGAAGTCGCCGCGCAGCACCGCTTCGAGGATGCCCTGGCTCGAGTCCCGCGCGAAGGGCCGGACCGACGTCAGGATCTCGTACAGCGTCACGCCGAGCGAGTAGACGTCGGCGCGTCGATCGATCGGATCGGCGCGTCCCTGCTCGGGCGACATGTAGAGCACCTTGCCCTTGACGGTGCCGATCTCCGTCGAGGTGACGCGCGACTCCGCCTTGGCGATGCCGAAGTCGAGGACTTTGACCTCGCCTTCATAGCCGACCAGGATGTTCCCCGGCGAGACGTC
>CAZPEY010000315.1:0-1562 GCA_964585665.1 uncultured Polyangiaceae bacterium
CTATGATTGGCGGGCCGATGCGCTGGCTGCTGCCTCTCCTGCTTCTCGGGTGCGCTCAGTCGTTGCCGCCGACGACGCGCGATGGTTCTCATGGCGGTGCGCTCGATCTGCGCGCCGCAGGGGACGGAGGAGGCGGCAAGGATGGGGGCGATGGCAGCGACGGTGGCGTCGATCTGCGCGCCGTGCTCGATCTGGCCGAAGGCGCCCAGGCGGACCTCGCGAAGTCGCCCGATCTCGCCGCGGCGCTCGACCTCGCCGTCGCGCCAGATCTGCTGGTTGCCGCCGATCTCCTCAACTGCGCCGCCGTCGAGAACTGCTTCAACGACTCGGACGACGACTGCGATGGCAAGGTCAACAACGGTTGCCCGGTGAGCGTTACGGTCGGCACCGGTGTCGCGCTTCCCACCGTCGGTGGTGCGGGCGGCGGCAGCGGCTCGACGCGCTGCCCGACCGGCATGTTCGCTGGCGCCGTGCGCTACTTCTACGACGACTACGACCAGCACATGGCAGGCATGGGCATGTTCTGCACGACACCGACGCTGCAGAAAGGGGTGAGCAGCTACAGCATCGTCGTCAACGACATCGCCACTGGCGTCACGCCGGTGAATTTCTACGGGACCGGCGAGGACTACTTCGACGAGAGCGAGAACTGTGTCGCCGGCGGCGTGCTCGGGACGGTGCTCGTGCACAGCATCCTCGGCGCCGACGGCACCGGGAGCGGGTATGTCGACGGCCTGAAGACGCGCTGTGGCGCCGGCACGGTCACGCTGGGCAGTGACAACCAGCTGACGATCTCGTTTACCGCGACCGGAACCTACACCGGCTGGTACTATGTCTCAGGCACTGCCACCGTCGAGACCTGCCCTGCCGGAGCGGTGCTTGTGGGCTATGACTACCGGACCGGCAGCTGGCTCGACGCGATCGCGCCGGTTTGCGCCCCGCTCGTGGTTACGTACGAGTAGCAGCCCTCGCGGAGACGAGACTCAGAGCGGCGGAGGAAAAGTCGCCGAGACGGTCCTCGCTTGCGACATGACGATCGTGCAGCTCGTCGCTGTCCCGGCGCTGGCGCAGTCGTTGGCCCATTGCACCGCGACCGGTTGCTTCGCAGCGTTGAAGGCGTTCAAGGTGACGGTCAGGTCCGTCTCGAAGAGCCAGTTGCGCGCCCCCATCCCCACAGCCGCAACGTAGGAGTGCGGGGTCGCGACGATGGCCCCGGAGCCCGGCGGAGATCCGAGGGCCGTAATCGTCATTGTCTTGGTCGCGTCAGTGGCGGAGGGCAGGAACGTGGCTTCGATCTGCATCGTCCCCGCTTGCATCGAGCCCGTGCAGGTTGCTCCCGAGCAGGTTGGAAGGGACCAGCCACCGACGATCGATCCTGGGTCTGGGGTGGCCGTCAGCGTGACCGAGGTCCCCACGGGATACGACTGTTGGCAGTCGCTGCCGTCGGCGTTCCAGCAGTTGATTCCGACGGGCGCCGAGGTGACGGTTCCGGTCCCAGTCCCGCCGACGATCACCTGGAGCGATCCGGTGTTGGCGGTGAACGTCGCGGTGACGTTGCGAGC
>CAZPEY010000315.1:1662-3292 GCA_964585665.1 uncultured Polyangiaceae bacterium
GTGCCGTCGGGCGTCGTGACCACGAGCTCTGCCGCTCCTCCAGCGGTGCTTGGAACGGTGACCACGAGGCTCGTCGCGGAGAGCGCCGCGAAGGTCGCTGGAATGGACGCGGGCCCCGGAAGCTCGAACGCGACGCTGGAGACCCCAACGAAGTCGGTGCCGGTGACGGTGACCTGAGATCCAGGAGAGCCGCTGTTCGTGCTCAGGTTGGTAATGGTCGGCGGCGAAGGGAGCAGGGTGAACAGCTCGGGGCTGGTGGCGATCCCTCGTGGGGTGAGGACGGTGATCGTGTGCGTCGTGGTGGAGAGGCCCGCGGGCACGACGACCTCGAGCCCGGTGTCGCCGTTCAGGACGAATGCCGCGGGCGTGCTGTCGAAGAAGACGCCCGTGGCACCGAGGAACCCCGTTCCGGCGACAGCGAGGGTCTGGCCGCGCTGCGCAGCGTCGGGGGTCGTGTCGGTGATCGCCGGCGGGGGCTGCGGATCGACCGTAAAGGCGGTGCTCGCCACGCCGGTGGCCGTGGTGACGTAGAGAGTGAGGCTCCCCTGGGCTGCGTCGTACGGCACCTGAACCTCCACCTGCGTGTCGCTCGCCGAGAGGACGAGCGCAGGGGCGCTTCCGAACGCAACCAAGCTGAGGCCAGCGAGGTTGGTGCCCGTGAGCGTGACCACCGCCCCGGCCGGCGCGTTTGGCGGCGTCACCCCGGACAGGCTGGGTTGCGTCGCTGGCAGAACCGCGAAGTCCGTCGCGCTGGTCGCGGTGTCGACGGCATTGGTGACCGTGATTGGCCCCGTGCTGGCCCCGAAGGGGACGGTCGCGGTGATCTGCGTCGAGCCGTTGATGGCGAACGCCGCAGGAATGCCGCGGAAGGCGACGCGAGAAGTGCCGTCGAAGCCCGCGCCGGAGATGACGACGCTCGACTGAGGGGCGCCCGATCCAGGAGTGAACGAATCGATGCGAGGTGCCGTACCGCTGCTGGTCGCGGTGATCACGGTGAAGATCGAGGTCTCGCCGATGCGCGGGAAGAGGGCTCCTACGTCGGACGCGAGGAACTGAATCGAACCCGTGATCGCAGCGGGGGGCACGATGGTCTGAAACGTGGCGTCATCGATGAGCTGGAAGGCAGCGGGGACGGTCGCGGGTCCCCCACTACTGGTGAAGGCCACGGCGCTGAGGCCGAGAAACCCGCTCCCTCTGACGCGCACCACGGTACCCGGCACGCCGCTGGATGGATCGATCGACGTCACGCTCGGGGTGGCGCGGCCCAAGATCTCGAGCGAGATGGTCGCCAGCTCGCCGCGGGCATTGCTGGCGGTAAGCAGGCCAGCGGACCCGTCGACGGGGATGCCGATCGGGACGGTCACGGCCAGCTCGTCGTCGGAGTAGATGGCGAAGGGCACAGGTGTGGCGCCGATGGTCACGTGCGTGATGGCGCCCAGGTGGAGGCCGCGCGCGACCAACGTGCCTCCGACGGTGACCGGGGCTGGCGTGGTCTCGAGGATCTGGGGCGGCGCATCGGAGGCAGTTGCGCCACCTGTGACGACGAAGGGCACGGGCGAGACCCCGGTGCCTTGTGCGGTTTGGACGAGGATCGGGCCGGTGGCTGCCCCCTGAGGCACGATGAACTCGA
>CAZPEY010000315.1:3392-6258 GCA_964585665.1 uncultured Polyangiaceae bacterium
GCCACGATGAGGTCGTCGCGAACCGCACGCCAGGTCGGAGACGGTTGCCCGTCGTCGTTCACAACGACTCCGAAGCGGACGTCGCTGGTGCCGAGGAACCCGGCGCCGCGGATCGAGACGTAGGAGCCACGGGCGCCGCGGGTCGGATCGAAGCCCGCGATGAACGGCGGGGTCGTGTTGGGTTGCAGCACCTCGAACTGGGCGGCCGCCGTGCCCATCGGCGCGACGATCTCCAGACTGCCCGTGTCGACCTCGCTCGGGACGGTGACGAGGAGTCGGGTGTCGTCGACGACGTGGAAGTCGGCCTTGCGGCGTGGGCTTGGACTCTCGCCGGCGAAGCTGACGTCGGTCGTGGCAGCAAGCCCCTGCCCGAGGATGGCGATGACGTCACCGGCGCGACCCTGCGACGGATCGAGACGAGTGATGGTGGGGGCCGTCGTCGAGCTCGGGCCGCTGTGCACCTTGAAGGTCGTCGGGCCCGCGACCGTGCCGTGGTCGGTGGCCAGGAAGAGGGCATAGTCGCCGTCGGCAAGCGCGGGAACCGTGACCACCAGCCGAGTGTCGTCGAACAGCGAAAAGCTCGCGGGCGTCGCGAGACCGAAGAACACCGAGCGCACGTCGTGCAACCCCTTGCCGACGATGATCAAGGTCGCGCCCGGCGCGGCCTCCGTCGGGGCGAAGGCGTCGAAGGTCGGCAGGACGTAGAAGGGCTCACGCCAGGTGAGCGACGCAGCCGGAGCGTCTACGACGAGCGCTCCGGTCACCGCGCCCTCTGGTACGACGATGACGAGCTGTTGCTGGCCCGCTGCGCTGCTCGTCTCGACGACGGCGGCCTCTACCTGGCCGATGTGGACCGTCGTGGACGACCCTCCGGCTTCGAACAGCCGCGTGCCCGCGATGGTAACGCGGGTCCCGACCGGGGCACCAGCGGGGGTCACACTGGCGATCGAGGGCGCGACGGTGAAGGTGTGCTCGTAGTAGGTCTTGCCGACGCCACTTGGATAGTCCGGAGCGGGCGGACCATGTAGACGGAGCGCCCCGGTCGTGGCCGCTGCAGGGAAACGAAACGTGAGGCGGTCGTAGGTTCGGGTGACCACCTCGGCGTTCACGTAGACCCCAGGAGCAGTCTCGATGGCGACCGCGGTGCCCTCGAGCGTGAAGCCCTTGACCTCGACGATCGTCCCCGGCGAGACGAGCTTGGGTTGAGCATCGACGGCATAAGGCACCATGTAGATCGGAAACGCGCTGTAGACGGCGCAGCCATACGTCTCGAAGTCGGGGCTGGCCGCCGGGCCGAAGAAGACGTACCCGGAGACCGCGCCCACCGGCACCCTGACCTCGAGACACTCTTGGCTGTACGGGGCCTCGACGAACCAGTGCGACTCCGAGCGCACCACACCGCCGCCGCTGCGTGCAAAGGAGGCTTGGCCTTGCCTGGGCAGCGCTCCGAACAGCGGCCCGAGCCAGCAGATGGACCGGCCTTCGCTGACGTACATGGGGAGGGGGGCCAGGTCGGTGGTGAAGGCGCGGCTCTCTGCTACCAAGCACCGTCCGCCGAAGCAACTCAGGCCAGGCTTACAGTCGCCGTCGCTCGTGCAGGTGGCGCCGCACTCGTGGCCGACCAGAACCGACCTGCAGGCGCCGTCGTCGCATTCGAACCCCCACGGGCAGCCGACGCCGTTGCCGCAAACGGGCTCCACGCAGAGCAGGTTGATGCACACCAGGCCCGCGCCGCACTCGGCGCTGTTCGTGCAGGGCTCGGGGGCAGCGGGCAACGGGCGTGGCTCGCACTTGCCGTTCTGGCAGTCCGTCTCGGGCGGGCATGGAATCGTCGACGAGCACTGAGGCTGAATGTTGTTGGTAAAGCCACTGGCGCCGCTCTGGGCGCTGTTCGTCGCGTCGTCGACAAATGCGCCCCAGCTCAGGTGATCGACCTCGGCGAGCACGCGATCGCCTTCGACGCGTGTGAGCAGTGGCAGGTACGGGCTCTTGTAGCCGCGTGACCAGTAGATGTGCGGACGACCGGCGTCGGGGCGTGCGTAGGAGACGGTCACCGGAACTGCGAACGCGGTTCCGTGCGGCTCGAAGCGAACGATCCGTGTGGCAAGATCGAACGCCGACGGCGGCGCGTCGTCTGTCTCCTGGATCCGCAACTCGATCGGCGCCGACAGTGCGCCCGCTGGAACCTCGAGCTGAACGTCTCCCGCGTGTACCGTCCCTCCTGCGGGACCGATGGTCGCTGACCCGCTGACCAATGCGAGCTTGTTCGCCTTGTCGCAGCTCGACGCAGTGAACGCGACCGCACAAATGGCACCGGTACCGAGGAGCGTGAACCAGATCCTTCTGACAAGACCACCCTGAACAAGAGCTGCGCCTGACTGCATGTTCCACCCCCCCAAGACAGACGTATGGGACGCCTTGACTCCCTATATGGACCAGCCGGTCCGTCTCTTGAGCGGCATCAAGTCGCCGCGGTTGATGGCGCCCCCGCTTTCGCGCACGGTGCAGGAGTGCGAAGCTTCTTGACTTGGCACCTGACCACGCGGCATACATCCGCGTCGCGACGGTTGTAGCGGTTCGCTTCTTGCCGATGTAGCTCAGTGGTAGAGCAACGGTTTCGTAAACCGTAGGTCGCCAGTTCAATCCTGGCCATCGGCTCTGACGTTTGTAGGGGGACGTTCCCGTCCCCCCTCCGTCGAGCGGAGCTCGACAGAGCCTCCCCCCACCGCGCGTTTCTCGCGCGGGCTTGTTGGGGCGGTCGTGGTGGAGCGGGCGAGCGTGCCTTTACGTGGCGCTGTGGCGCGCTTGCTTGGTCCGGTATCAAGACATCCCTGACAGTTCGGATGGCCGGACGCCGCGGACCTTG
>CAZPEY010000316.1:0-6254 GCA_964585665.1 uncultured Polyangiaceae bacterium
TCGTGGTGCGACCGTTGCAGCACGATGGGCCGATAGGTGCCTGCGGACCACTTCGCGTTGATCTCGGCGGCCAGCGCCTCGACCCGCTCGTTGAGCTCCCGGTAGCGAGGGATCTTGGTGCGACTGGGTGCCGCGAGCTGGACGAACGTGAAGCGGCCGCGAAACTCCGGGTGCCGCGCCAGCAGTAGGTCCACGGCGGCGAGCCGCTCTTCGATGCCCTTGGTGTAGTCCAGGCGATCGATTCCGACTCCGAGCAGCGCATCCTCCGCGAGCCCGAGCTCCTGACGAACCGAGATTCGCGCCTCAGCCACCGGCGGCACCTTCTCGAGCCAGTGCACCGGCCACTCGATCGAGATGGGATAGGGACGAACGAGGGTTCGTCGGGAACCCTGGATCACCGCGTTCGACTCGCGATCGATGCGGCTCTCCATGAACGCATCGACGGAGTCGATGAAGTTGTTGCAGTGCTGCTGAGTGTGGAACCCCACGATGCTCGAGCCGAGGAGCCCTGAGATGAGCTCGTCGCGCCAGGGGCAGATGCCGATGCGCTCGGCGTTCGGCCACGGGATGTGCCAGAAGGTGATGATCGTGGCGCGCGGTAACCGTTCGCGGATCATCTTCGGCGCCAGCGCGAAGTGGTAATCTTGGACGAGGACGATCGGGTCATCGGAGTCGACCTCCTCGCACACCGCTTCCGCGAACTTCCGGTTCACGTTGACGTAGTGTTCGTAGTCTTCGGCGCGAAACATCGGGCGCGCGTGAGCGACGTGGCAGAGTGGCCACAAACCCTCGTTGGAGAAGCCATAGTAGTACCCGTTCTCTTCTTCCTCCTTCAGCCAGACCCGACGTACCGAATAGGACTCCTCTCCCGGCGGGACGAGGACTCGATCGTGGGCGTCGACCGTGTCGCGGTCGGCGCTACCGCTGCCGTGCGCAACCCAGACACCGGAGCAAGCGCGCATCACCGGCTCGAGCGCGGTCACGAGCCCGCTGGCAGGGTGCAAGACGTTGACGCCCTCAGGCGTTCTCTCGTGAATGTACGGCTCTCGGTTGGCGAGGATCACGACGCGCTCGCCCTGGAGATACTGCGTCAAGGTCGAACGCAGCCGGGCGGGGCTCCAGATTCCCCCGCGGGCTTCGCGTTCGCGCTCGTTGGCGAGGCGAGCAGCGAGGGAGCGCACGTCTCGAACGAGCGGCTGAAACTCCGTCGTCGCATTGCCCGTCAAGGCGCGTCGAAGCTCGCGCGTCCAGCTCGTCCACGCCAGCCTGGCAGCGACCAGCGTGACGATAGACGCCCCCAGCGACAGCACGAAGAAGGCGATGATCAGGAAGTTTCGGGTCGTCTCGGCGCGGCGACTCAAGTAGCTGAGGTCGTGCACGAGCACGACGGCCCCTCGCGGCTGCGCCACGTCGCCGAGGTACGTCACGCTGAGGTGGACGCGACCGGAGGGGAGCTCTGGCGTCATCGACCACGACACTGCGTCGCGCGTCGCCTCGGAGCGCATCCTCTCGAGCACAGACCGACACGAGAACGCAGACGGATAGGAGTCCGTCGCGGCCAGCAGCTCCCCGCCGGTCGAGCACGCCGCAGCGCTCATGATGCGCTCGTCCCGCGTGATGTCGGCGAGCGTCTCGGTGAGCCTCGCGCGACCCCCGCCCCAGTTGTTCTCCAGGCTCTGGCGAGCCGAGGACACGGCCAACCGAGACCGCAGCGCCAGGTCCGCTTCGAACCAGTCGCTGGTCGTGTGGACGAGCACGAGGTAGCCGACGACCGCAAGCAGCGCCAGGCCAGCGAGGAGGACGAGCAGAAAGCGAGCGGCGCGACTCATGGGGAGTGTTTAGCACAGATCATTTGGATATCCAAACAAGATGTGCTACTCGATCCCCATGACGCTCGCGGACCTCGGTCTCATCGGCAACTGCCAGCTCTCAGCGCTTGTTCGACGGGATGGCGCCATCGTCTGGGCCTGCATGCCGCGCTTCGACTCGCCCCCCGTCTTCGCGCAGCTGCTCGACGAGAAGTACGGCGGCTCGTTCTCGATCCGCCCGGCGGACGGTCAGCCAGGCGTGCAGCGCTACCTTCCGAACACCAATGTTCTCGAGACTCGCTTCGACGGACCAGACGGATCCTTTCGCGTCCTCGATTTCGCCCCGCGCTTTACCCAGTACGAGCGCAGCTTCCGACCGACGAAGCTGCTCCGCACCGTCGAGCCACTTGCCGGGACTCCACGCATTCGCGTCACCTGCGACCCGGTGCTCGGCTGGACGCGCACCCGCCCTCGTCGGGAGTTTGGCTCTCATCACATCGCGTTCCATGGCTACGACTCCGAGCTCCGGCTGACGACCGACGCGCCGCTGTCGTATCTCGATGGAGAGCCGTTTGCGCTCTCGGAGCGCAAGCACTTCGTGCTCGCCTGGGGCGCGCCCGTCGAGGAGGCCCTGGAACCGCTGTGCGAACGCTTCTTGCGGGAGACGGTGAAGTACTGGCAGCAGTGGGTGAAGCACTGCGACATCCCGCCGATCTACCAGGAGGAGGTCATTCGCTCCGCGCTCAGCCTCAAGCTGCACTGCTTCGAGGACACCGGCGCCATCGTCGCGGCGATGACGACCTCGCTCCCTGAGGCACCCGGTTCGGGCCGCACGTGGGACTACCGCTATTGCTGGCTCCGCGATGCCTACTACGCCCTCGGCGCCTTCCGCCTGCTTGGTCACTTCGAGGAGCGCGAGCAGTTCCTCCACTTCTTGCTCAACGTCGCGACCTCCGCCCCCGACCTCGAGCTGGCGCCGCTCTACCGGATCGACGGCAAGAGCAACCTCGCCGAGCAAGTGCTCGTCGACTGGCCAGGCTATCGCGACGAGAAGCCGGTCCGAATCGGCAACGGCGCCGCGACGCATCGGCAGAACGACGTCTTCGGAGAGATGGTGCTGGCGCTCACCCCCTTGTTTCTCGATGCGAGGTTTCGTGACCAGGTGACCCGACCGGTCCTCGACCTGGTGACGCGCCTCGCCCGGAAGGCGGTGTCCGTCGCTGGTCAGCCGGATGCGGGGATCTGGGAGTTCCGCGCCGAGTGGCGCCCGCAGACCTTCAGCTCTCTGATGTGCTGGGCGGCGGCCGATCGCATGTCACGCATCGCCAAGCTGCATCGCTCCTCGGATACCGACGAGTTCGCGAGCGCAGCGAGCCGGATTCGAGAGCAGATCCTGAGCCAGGCGGTCGATCCGTCGCGCGGATGCCTCGTCGCCGACTATGGCGGCACCGAGGTCGACGCCGCGCTCCTGCAAGCCATCACGCTCCGCCTCTTGCCGTCGGACGACAAGCGCCTCCACGCGACGGTGGACGCGTTACGCCTCGATCTCGCACACAATGGTTGGCTCAGGCGCTATCGGACCAACGACGGATTCGGCGTCCCTGCCGTGGCCTTCATGCTGTGCACGTTCTGGGAGGTCGAGGCCCTCGCCAGGCTCGGGCGCACCGACGAAGCGCGGGCGTTGATGGATCGCATCCACGAGGTGAAGTCGCCGCTCGGTCTCCTCTCGGAAGATCTCGACCCGATCTCCTTCGCGATGTGGGGCAACTTCCCGCAGGCGTACTCACACGTCGGGCTCATCCACGCGGCCTTCGCCGCGTCGCCGCGCTGGGGAGACTTCGGGACTTGAGCGACGGACCGTCCTCCGCCAGGTCCGAGCTGCCCTCGTCTCCTCCCGAAGCCTGGGAGCCCCTGCTACGCTTCGCGCGCCTGGCGGGTCGCCCCTTGGAGCGGTTCCTCCGGATCGAGGCGGCCAGCGGCCTCCTCCTGCTCGTCGCAGCCGCCGCGGCGCTCGTCTGGGCAAACTCCCCGTGGGCGGAGAGCTACCGGACCCTCTGGCATACGCCGCTCGGCATCCGCATCGGTGCCTTCACGTTCGAGCGGCCGCTCGAGTGGGTCGTCAACGACGGCCTGATGGTGATCTTCTTCTTCGTCGTCGGGATGGAGATTCGTCGCGAGATCCACCACGGCGAGCTGTCGGAGTGGCGAAGGGCCGCGCTTCCCGCTGCCGCCGCGCTGGGTGGCATGATCGCCCCTGCCTCCCTCTACCTGGTTCTCGCCGGCGGTGCAGCGACGCGGTCAGGTTGGGGCGTCCCGATGGCGACCGACATCGCCTTCGCTGTCGGCATCCTCACGTTGCTCGGCAAGCGTGTTCCTGCCGCCCTGCGGGTGCTGCTTCTCGCGCTGGCCGTCATCGATGATCTCGGTGCGATCCTCGTCATCGCCGTCTTCTACTCCTCCGGCGTCGTGCTGGCGGGCCTTCTCGTCGCCGCGCTCGCACTCTCGGCGATCCTGGTCATGCAGCGCTCCGGAGTGCGGTCAAAGGTCGCCTACATTCCCCCTTCACTCGCCGCGTGGGCCGGGATCTATGCCGCGGGCATTCATCCTACAATCGCAGGAGTCCTGGTGGGGCTCCTCACGCCCGTCCGGGCTTGGCTGGGTCCCGACGGATTCGTCACCGGGATCCGACGGGAGATCGACCTCCTCGTCGGCACGACCCCGAGCAAGCTGTCCTCTCACGAGCTCGCCGGGACGCTGCGAAACATCGACGTCGCTCGCCGCGAGGCCATGTCTCCGGCCGAGAGCTTGATCGAGGCGCTCCACCCCTGGGTTGCGTTCGGTATCATGCCGGTCTTTGCCCTCGCCAACGCAGGTGTCCCCATCTCCGGAGGAGCCCTCGACGGAGCGTCGCGCGGGGTCGTAGCCGCCGTCGCGGCTGGCCTCGTTCTCGGCAAGCCGCTGGGCATCCTGGTCGCGTGCTGGGTCGCGCTACGTCTGCGCGTTGCCGTGCTCCCGATCGGCTTGACGTTGAGGCACCTCCTGGTGCTCGGGAGCGTCGCTGGGGTTGGCTTCACAATGGCCCTGTTCATCGCGCAGCTCGCGTTCAGCGACCTCCGCCTCTTGGCGGCGGCCAAGCTCGGGGTACTGATGGCCAGTGGCGCAGCCGCGGTCATGTCGATCGCACTCGGCCGCCTCCTGCTCCCTCGAGAAAGGGCTCCTGGTGCGGCCGCCACCGCCGATGAAGCGGAGGCATCGCCAGATTGACGTGAGCTCGCTGGCAGAAGACATGCGCCGTCGTGCGCAGCGCCCTGCTTCTGCTGACTGCCATCTTGGGGAGCGCCTGCTACTCGAAGGGAACCACCAACCGTCGCGTCGGAGCGGTCTGCACCTCGAGCGGGGACTAGGAGAGCCTCTGCTGGGAGGGGAGCTGCACGATCGCGTGTCAGACCGCCGAGGGCTGCCCGTCGGTGCCGGAGGTTCCGGCGCCCATGAGCTACGTCCATCGCAATGTGTGCGCCTTCGTCTGCGCCCGCCAGCGCGACTGCGGCGGCTGGGAATGCAAGCTGGAGCGCCGTAGCGAGAGCGCCCAGGAAGTGCGGGTCTGCGTCCCCAGCGTCGGCAGCTCCAACCCCGAGGACGTCGATCCGGATCCTCCCCAGAGCTAGCGGCGCGCGCTACGTCTGGTTCGGTGAACGGGGCTAGTCGAGGCCGAACCCGAGGGCGCCTCCAAGCCTCGCAAACGCGCGCAGGAACCAATCGGGCGGACTCACGACGACGAAGTCGCCGCGAAACTCCATCGCGTGCAAGCTCAGGTAGATCCCGTTCTTCAGGCCGGACCTCCCGGTCAGCTTGCCTCCCCGGATGAGTCGCTCCAGGCACTCCTGCGACTCGAGAAAGCGCTGGCCCGGATCATACGTGTTCAGCACGCGGGTCGGCCCCCCTGACGAATTGCGAATGGCGTGGGCCGTTCCCTTTGGAATGCGCACCGAATCGCCCGGCCCAAGGCCTCGCCACCGTCCGTCCAGGAAGACGTCGAGGGTGCCAGAGAGAACCTCGTAGCTGTCTTCTTGACTTGGGTGGACGTGAACCGCCGTGTGCGCGCCCGGCGCCAGCTCCTCCTCGACCGTGATCGGTCGATCGAGCAGGTTGACGGCCGTAGCGTCCGAGCAGAAGACCTTGATCCCCAGCACGGCCGAGGTGTCGATGAGTCTGTCGTAGGCCATTCTCCTCGCTCCTTGGGTAGCCCGGTCATTACTGCACCCCAGTGTGAGCGACGACAAGGGCGTTCTTCCGGCGAAACCGAATCGGTCGTTCGATCACTGCCGCTCCCTGGTCGCGAGGGGTCCATCGGAGATCTCGCCGGCAGGCGCGTCCTGCCCATGCGTTCGCCGGATTGACGCTGGTTCGCTGGCGGATAACATGCGCCGTCGTGCGTGGCGCCCTGCT
>CAZPEY010000317.1:0-3258 GCA_964585665.1 uncultured Polyangiaceae bacterium
AGTGAAGGGTCGTTCGTCGACGGCTCGGGCACCACGCGCTTCATTGCTCACCCCCTCCACAGGCCACCAGTGCTCCCGAGCGGCGATCCAAGCGTACACCAGCGCGGCGCACACCGTGATCGATCATTCGTCCATCGATGAGCAGCTCTAGCTTGACGCAACCGCCGCTGACGGCGAGCTCGATGCGATCCGGGACACCAGCGGCTGGCTCGAGATCGAACTGTACGACGTCTCCTTCGACCGCGACCCGATCCTTGAGCTCGACGCGCGAGACGATCGCGCCCAGCAGGTGCCCCTTGTGGGCGGTGATCGTGCCCTGGAAGCGGCGGCCGCGCGTCCCCGGCAGGACCGACAGCTCGAGGCGGCGGCCGCGCGCCTCGAGCGCATAGCCGCCGCGGCGCGGATCGGGCTGGAGCGACGTTGCGCAGCCGGCGGCGAGCGCGACGAGCGTCGAGAGCAGAGCGGCGGCGAGAGGCGGGCGGCTCAGCATCGTCGGCTCACGGCAGGCACAGCTTGCCGAGGATGGCGGCGCGCCTGGCCCCCGTCACCGTGGGCAGGTTGCTGGGCTTGCCCCAGAGCGTGTGGGCTGCGAGGACGGCGAACGCGACCGCCTCCTTGGCGTCCGGATCGAGGCCCTCGTCGCCGAGCGATCGGAAGCTCGCGCCGGGGCAGCGCCTCGCCAGCTCGCCCAGCAGCGTTCGGTTGTGCACGCCTCCTCCCGAGACGAGCACCTCCTCGATGGGACCGGCCGCGAACGAGAGCGCCCTGGCGACGGTCTGTGCCGTGAAGGCGACGGCGGTTCGCAGCAGGTCTTCGTCGCGCTGGCCGAGGGCGGCGCTGCGCGCCAGGAGCTGCTCGCTGAACTGCGATCCGTAGCGTTCGCGCCCCGTCGACTTCGGGGGTGGCGCCCCGAGATAGTCGGCGTCTTCGGCGAGAAGCTCGGCGAGGAGCGCCTCGTCGACCCGCCCGGTGGCGGCCCACTGCCCGTCCCGATCGAAGCGCGCGCGGCCGCCGGTCAGCGAGGTGACCAGGGCGTCGATCACCATGTTCCCGGGGCCGCTGTCGAACGCGACCGGGGCTTGCCCGGGCAGCAGGAAGGTGACGTTGCCGATGCCACCCAGGTTGAGGAGCGCGCGGCGACGCTCCGAGTGCCCGTAGAGCAGGGCATCGAGAAACGGCACCAGCGGTGCGCCCTCACCGCCGACCGCGACGTCGGCGACACGAAAGTCACCGACGGTGACGCAGCCCAGGCGCGCGGCGATGACCGCTGGCTCGCCGAGCTGCAGCGTGCTCGGCGTCTGTCCCTCACGACTGCGGGAGGGCGGCTGGTGCCACACCGTCTGACCATGCGAGCCGACCAGATCGATCGCCGCGGGCGCCACCTTTGCCTTGGCCAGCACACTCGTCGCAGCCGCAGCGAAGAGCTCGCCGAGCCAGAAGTTGCCCTGGCACAGCGTCGCGGTGTTCGTGCCGAGGAGGCCGGCGATGCGCTGGCGCTCCTCGTCGGTGTAGGCGCGCGTCTCGAAGGCGCGCAGCCGCACCGCGAACGGCTCGCGATCGATCTCGACCAGCGCCGCGTCGATGCCGTCGAGCGAGGTGCCCGACATCAGCCCGACGATACGCAGGGTAGGTTGGTCAAGTAGCTTGACGATCGGATGCATCCGCTCCCTTGCGGTTGGCGCGAATCAGGCGGATGAGATCGGCGAGCTCGCGCACGGCGCCGCTGCCGCCGGGACGCCGCGTGACGTAGTGAACGGCGCTGCGCACCTCGTCGACTGCCTCCGGCACTGTCGCCGAGAACCCAACGTGGCGGAGGAGCGGCAGATCCTCGAGCTCGTCCCCGATGTACGCGGCCTCGGTCGGCTCGAGGCCGAGCTGCGTCGCCAGCGTCTCGAAGATCCCGAGCTTGTCCTTGACGCCAAAGAAGGCGTGCTGGATCTGCAGCGACTCGGCGCGCGCCCGGGCCGAGCGGATCTCGCCGGCCGAGATGATCGCGACCTCGACCCCTGCCTCGCGCAACAGCTTGAGGCCGATGCCATCGCGCACCGAAAAGCGCTGCCACCAACCGCTCTCCGACCAGTAGAGGTGGCCATCGGAGAGCACGCCGTCGACGTCGAGGCAGAGCAGGCGGATCTTGGCGAGTCTGGTGCGGTGCTCGGAGGTGATCAGCGTCGGGGCCCAGGTCGGTGCGCTCACCGCGTGTGTGTAGCATGCCCCGGGGAACGAGCGAAAGAGCCGGGGCTGGCGGCCGCTCGCGCAAACAGGTTGACAAGCGGCGAATTGAATATCATTATCAATTTCAACAAGGCCCAATCGCATGTACGTCTGCATCTGTCGCCGAGTTTCCGATAAGACGATCCGCCAGTGCATTCGCGACGGCGCCGAGACCGTCGCCGAGGTCGGGCGCGCCTGCCGTGCTGGCACCGACTGCGGCAACTGCCAGGACATGATCGACGACCTCATCGACGAGGAGCGTCGTCACCTGCCGGTCGTCCAGCTCGCCTCGTAGCCCCTCCGGCACCGCCTTTCACCACCCGCACCCATTTCTCTGACGACGCGCCTGCGCGCTCGCGGTAAGGTCCCCCCATCATGAAGGGTCACGAGCAGATCATCGAAGTCCTCAACGACGTGCTCTCCGCCGAGCTTACGGCGATCAACCAGTACTTCCTGCATGGCAAGATGTGCCAGAACTGGGGCTACGATCGCCTGCACTCGAAGATCCGCGCCGAGTCCATCGATGAGATGAAGCACGCCGATGAGCTGATCGCGCGCGTCCTCTACCTCGAGGGGCTGCCCAACGTGCAGCGCCTCTACAAGATCAACATCGGGCAGACCGTCAAGGAGATGCTCGAGCTCGATCTCGAGGTGGAGCGCGTGGCGTGGAAGCGGCTCAACGATGGCATCGAGGTGTGTCGGTCGCTCGGTGACAACGGGAGCCGCGAGCTCCTCGAGCGCATCCTCGTCTCGGAGGAGCAGCACATCGACTGGCTCGAAGCGCAGCTCGAGCAGATCCGGCAGATCGGCGAGGCCAACTACCTGGCCCAGCAGGTCCGCGGCTAGCCGAGCCGCCCCAGCCCCGTGGTAAGGTAGGGCGGACCCTGCCTATCGCGGAGCTTTGATGCGCACCCTTGCTTGCGGCCCGGCGCCGCTGACCCTCTTCGTTCTCTCCTTGCTCGGCGCGGGCTGCCCGGTCCCGTCGACGAGCGGCAACCTCGATCTCACCGCGCCGTCCTCGCAGCCCGATCTTGGGGGCGGCGC
>CAZPEY010000317.1:3358-6239 GCA_964585665.1 uncultured Polyangiaceae bacterium
GCGGCAACCTCGATCTCACCGCGCCGTCCTCGCAGCCCGATCTTGGGGGCGGCGCTCTAGACGGAGCGGCGGGGGACGGGGGCGTCGATGGCGGTGCCGCCGCGGACGGCGGCAGTGACAGCGAGGCACCGGTCATCACCATCGTCGGTCCTCTCGACGGCGCGACCGAGCTGCGCGGGAACGCGATCATGCTCTCCGGCATGGTCACCGATAACCTCGGGGTCGTGAGCCTGTCGCTGCGGGTGCGTACGCCGGAGGGGAACCTCTACTCGCTCGTGCTGCCCAGCGGGTCGAGCTTCTCGCGCGCCATCCCCACGCAGGGGATGGCGGCTGGGATGGTTTCCCTGACGGTCACGGCGCGCGACGCGGCGGGCAACGTCGCCATGCAGACCCGCACCGTGACGCTGGTGAACAACAGCCCCGCTCCGACGGCGCTTCTGTCCAACCTGCCGCCCATCCTCCACAATCAGAGCGACCTCAACGTCACCGTCGGCGGGAGCGGCGTGGTCAGCTATCGCTATCGGCTCGACAGCGAGGCCTACTCAGCCGACACCTCGACCACGACGCCGATCGCCAGGGTGGGCCTCTCGGACGGTTCCCATACGCTCCAGGTGCTCGGAAGGAACGCGCTCGGCATCGAGCAGGATAGCCTGTCGCCGACGACCTACACGTGGACGATCGATACGTCGCCCGCCGACACCATGGTCACCGGCCTGCCCTCCGCGGTCACCTCGTCGACCAACCTCAACGTCTCGGTGCAGGTCGACGGCGCGACGACCGGAAGCTATTCGTACACGCTGCTGCGAACCGACTCGCCGGAGGTGATCGCGGTGGTCAACGACGTCCCCGCGACGATGCCGATCGTCGCCACGGGGCTCGCGCTTGGCACTTACTCCCTGCAGGTCACCGGCAAGGATCCGGCGGGGAACCTCGATCCGACTCCGCTCACGTACGCCTGGACGATCGCGGCGGGGACGTACTCCCTCGGTGGGAGCGTCGCGGGGCTGGGCAGCGGCAAGTCGGTCACCCTCAAGACCGGCACGAATGACACCAGCACCGTCACGATGGACGGATCGTTCGTGTTTCCGACGCCGCTCGCCAACGCCGAGTCCTTCACGGTGAGCGTCAGCGCTCAGCCGAGTCGGCAGAACTGCATCCTCACGGCGGGCGCGTCGGGGATGATCACCGGCGCAGACTTCAACGGCATCACCGTCGTGTGTAGCGATCGCTACGGGATCGGCGGCACGGTCACGGGCCTCCTCTCAGGCAAGACGCTGGTGCTGCGCGACACGGTGAGCAACGCGACCCTGACCCGCATGAACGATGGCAGCTTCGAGCTGCCGACGCTGGTAGCCAGCGGCGCAGGCTACAACGTCGTCGTCGATACCCAGCCTGACACCGCACCGCCTCGCCAGACCTGTGTCGTCAACAACGCGACCGGCTCGGTGAGCACGGCCGACATCACGGACATCGACGTGCAGTGCTCGACGATCGGCTACACCGTCGGTGGGACGGTGCAGGGACTGGGCTCGGGCAAGAGCGTCGACGTGCAGGTCAACGGCACCGACACGATGACCTTGAACAGCAACACGAGCTTCAACTTCAATCCACTGCCGGACGGAACGCTCTACAACGTCACGGTCTCGAGCCAGCCGTCGAACGTGGCACCGCGCCAGCTCTGCAGCGTCTACAACGCTGGCGGGATCTTGAACGGCGCGGCCGTCAGCGACGTGATCGTCGACTGCGTCACGCTGACCTTCGTCGTCAAGGGCACGGTGACCGGGCTGCTCGGCGGCAAGTCGTTTCAGCTCTCCGCGAACGCTGCCAGCAAGGTGGTACCGATCAACATGCCTGGTCCCTATACCTTCACCGGCTTCCCGGACGGATCGAGCTACACCATCAGCTTCGACTCGCAACCCGACACCGTCGCGCCGAGGCAGGACTGCACCACGAGCGACCCGCTGAGCGGCAGCTTCGACGGGGCGGACAAGATCGTAAACATCAACTGCACGGTCAAGACGTACAGCGTCGGCGTCACCGTCAACGGGCTGTCCGCTGGCGACACCGTGACCTTGTCGCACAACGCGCTCGATCCGACGGTGCGCATCGCCGACGGCTTCTTCCAGTTTCCCACCAAGGTGGCCGATGGCCAGGCCTTCTCCGTTTCGGTCGACGCCCAGCCTCCTGGCAAGAGCTGCAACGTCGTGCCGTCGGGGGCGCCCACGATCGACGGCAGCGACGACAACGGCACGGTGGTCAACTGCGTCGCCAACGCCTACGCGGTCGGCGGCACCGTCGCTGGGCTCGGTTCCGGATCGCTCACGCTGCTCAACAATGCGACCAGCACGATCGTTTCCCTCAACGGCTCGTACGACGTCGGCCCGATCAACGATCTGCAGCCGTACAGCCTGTCGATCCAGACGCAGCCTTCGGATCGCTTTTGCTACTTCGTCACTCCTGCGTCCGCGAGCGGCACGGTCAGCGGTGGCCCGGTCAGCAACATCGATATCAACTGCGAAGCCAACGGACCTCCGACGGTGATCTCGACGACCTTCCCCAATGGCGGCGCGCTGCCGCAGAACTCGGGAATCTTCGTCACGTTCAGCCGGCCCGTGCTTGCTTCGACGATCAACCTCTCGGGCACGCTGACGGCGAGCGGCATCACGTATGCGCCGGCGACTGGGACGGTCTCGTCCATCACCTTGGCCTACGTCACCAGCTGGCCGACTGGGGTGGGCAAGACGCTGACGATCCAGGCCACTGCGGCGCACGAGGCGGTCAATGGTTCGACAACCCTCACCTGGGACGTGATGGTGCCGGCGGTCCTGGGGACGCGCTACGTCCGCGCCGTGATGGGCGACGGCAACGACGGCAGCGACGC
>CAZPEY010000318.1:0-6233 GCA_964585665.1 uncultured Polyangiaceae bacterium
TGGAGCCGGTGAGGTCGGCGCTGGAACCGGTGAGGTCGGCGCTGGAGCCGGTGAGGTCGGCGCTGCGCGCGAGGTCCACCGGCATCGCCAGGTCGGCGCTGGTCGCAAGGTCGTTGGCGCTCACCAAGTCGGCGCTCGGCTTGAGATCGACCGGCGCGACCAGATCCGGCGACGCGAGATCGGGGAAGGGATCGTCATCGACGATCGTCGCCGTCGCGGGGCTGTTGCCGATGCCGACGCCGCCGGTGGGGTTGCTGAGCGTGATGGAGAAAGTCTCGTCCCCTTCAGGCGTGCCATCGGGGCTGATCGAGACGTTGAAGGTCTTGCTGCCACTCTCTCCGTTGGCCCACGACAGGGTGCCCGACGCGCCCGTGTAGTCGCCTCCCTCCGTCGCGCTGCCGCTGCTCGTCGCGTAGGCGACCGAGACCGCGCCACCGAAGGACACGGTGCGGGTCGCGGTGATGGTCAAGGTACCTGACGATTCGCCAATCGAGTAAGTGGCGCTGCTCAGGCTGACGAGACCTGCAGTCTCGACGTCCGAGATCGTCACCTTCTCCACGGCGCGATCGATCGCCGCGCCGCCGGTCGCGTTGGACAGCTTGAGAAGAAACGACTCGTCGCCCTCGACCGCGTTGTCATCGAGGATCGGCACGACGATCGACTGCGCCCCGCCCACCCCGTCGGCCCAGTTGAGCGTGCCAGCGGTCAAGGTGTAGTCAGCGCCCGCCGTGGCGCTCTGGTTCGATGTCGTGTAGCTCACGGAGACGGCGCCGGTGAGCGAACCCTTGCGTGTTACTTGCAGAGTGACGCTTGGATCGATCTCCGTCGCCGTGGTCACCACCTTGGTGAGGCCGATCCACCCGGCCGGGGGATCATCATCGACAATCACGACCGACTGGTTCGGCTTGCCGAGGCGCGCGCTGCCGGTGATGCCGAGCAGGCGGATGTTGAAGTCTTCGTCGCCCTCGTAGACGAAGTCCGGAGTAATGGTGACGACGAAGCTCTTGGGCGCCGCGTCGCCATCATCCCAGTGCAGGGTGCCCGCGGCCTTCGTGAAGTCGCCTGCCTTGGCGGCGCGATACTGGGTGGTGTACTCGACGTCGACCGCACCCTCGGAGCCGCCGGTGCGCACCAGCTCGATCGTGATGCTGCCGTCCTCCTCTCCGACGACGTAGTCAGCGAGGGCGAAGCCGATCACGCCGCCCGTGTCGTCGTCGACGATGCTCACCGTGGCGAGC
Organism: uncultured Polyangiaceae bacterium; assembly: GCA_964585665.1. Taxonomy (GTDB): domain Bacteria; phylum Myxococcota_A; class Polyangia; order Palsa-1104; family Palsa-1104; genus CAZPEY01. The sequence continues at coordinate 1,239 of CAZPEY010000318.1, forward strand.
CCCACCCCGACCGTGGCGCCGCCTGTAGGGTTGTTGAGCGTGACGGTGAATGCCTCGCCCGCTTCGGCGACGAGGTCGTTGGCGATCGGGATCGTGCACAGCTTGTCGGCGGTGTCGCCGTTGGCCCACGAAAGCGTCGCGTTGGTGGCGGCGAAGTCGGCCGGCGACGTGGCGGTTGCAGCGACGGCGGTGCACTTGACCGTGATGGCGCCGGTGCTGCCGCCGAGACGCGAGACGGGGATCTGCACGACGGTGTCGTTCTCATGCACGACGAAAGACGTCAGCCCGAAGCTGACGGTGCCGTTGGCGACGGGCGCAAGCTCGTCGTCCTTGATCGTGACCGTCGCCGCGGCAGTGGCCCCGATCGAGATTCCGTTGCTCGGGTTCGACAGCGTCACCGTAAACGTCTCGTCGCCCTCGTAGGTCGCGTCGTCGAGGAGCGCGATGGTGAAGGTCTTCGAGCCGGACTGGCCATCTCCCCAGTGCAGCGTGCCCGTGGACTCGACGTAGTCGACATCGGCGGTTGCGGTGCCGGCGCTCGTCGCCCAACCGATCGTCGCGGGTCCGGTGCCGGCGCTGCGTGTCGCCGAGACCGTGACGAGCGCCAGGTTCTCCTTGCGGGTATAGGTCGCCGCGTCGAGCGTGATCGTTCCGGTCGAGGGCGTTCCATCGTTGTCGAGGATCGTCACGGTCGCGGCGCTGCGTCCGAGGTTGGTGGTGGCGGAGTTGTGGTCGAGCTGGACGATGAAGGTCTCGTCGCTCTCGGCGGCTCCGTCGTTGCTGATCAGGATGACGATGTCCTTGGTGCCGCCGACGCCGTCCGCCCAATTGAGCGTGCCGCTCGTCGCGGTGTAGTCCTGGACGGCGGTTGCGGTCTCGTCGGTCGTCGAGAAGTTCACCGAAACAGCGCCGGTCGTCGAGCCCTTGCGCGTGGCCTTGAGCGTGATGGTCGGTCCGGTCTCGTTGACCGAGGCCGTGGCGGCCGTCAGCTCGATCGTTCCACCGACTGGATCGTCGTCGTTGATCGTCAGCACCGCGGCCGAGGGTGAACCGAGCGTCGCGCCGGTCGCGCCGGAGAGGGTGAGGTTGACCGTCTCGGCATTCTCGTAGAGCAGATCCTTCTTGATCGGCACCGTGAAGGTCAGCGTGCTGGCGTCGCCGTCGATCCACGACAGGGTGCCAGACACCGCGGTGAAGTCGCCGCTGCCGGCGGTTCCCGCCGTTGCAGCGTAGTTGACCGAGGCCGCGCCCGCTGCGCCACCGAGCCGCTGCACGGTGACGTTGATGGCGCCGTCGCCTTCGAGCGCGCTGTAGCTGGCCAGCTCGAAGGCGATCGTCCCGGGCGACTCGTTGTCGACGATGGTGACGGTTGCGGTCGGGATCGCTCCGAGCGTTGCTCCGCCACTCGGGTTGCTGAGCAGAACCTGGAAGGCTTCGGACGGATCGACCTGATTGTCGTCGACGATCGTCACTGCACAGGTCTTGTCGGCCGTGTCGCCGTTGGCCCACACGAGGGTGCGGGACTGCGTCGTGTAGTCGCCCGGTGCGAGTGCCGTGCCGTCGGTCGTGCTGCATTGCACGGTGACCCGGCCATCGCTGCCGCCGCTGCGGCTGACCACGAGAACGACCCGTGTGCTGCCTTCGCCCGTTGCGTAGGCGGCGCTGGCGAACGACAGGACGCCGGGCACGAGCGGCTTGGGATCGTCGTCGGTGATCGTCACCGTTGCCTGCGAAGTGCCGAACGTCACCGGGGTCGGGCTGCCCTCGTCGACGAGCGTGACGAGGAAGGTCTCGTCGCCTTCGTAAAGGACGTCGCTGTTGATCGGCACGTCGAAGGTCTTGTCGGCAGCGTCGCCGTTGGGCCAGCTCAGTACGCCGCTGGTCGGCGTGTAGTCGAGTCCGGCAGCGGTCGCGGTGACGTCGGTCGTGTAGTAGTGGACGTCGAGCTGGCCGTTGCTGCCCTGGGTGCGGCGCGCCGTGATGGTGATCTTGCCCGCCGCTTCGCCGACCGAATACGTCGAGGCGGACAGCGAGATCCGTCCGACCGGAGCGGGCAGATCGTTGTCGAGGATCGTGATCGCCGCGGTGCCGGGCGAACCGAGTGTCGCGCCCCCCGTGATCGTGGCGCCGCGTAGACGGAAGGTGAAGAGCTCATCGGCCTCGTCGAGTGCGTCGTCCTTGACTGTGAGCTGGATGGTCTTGGCGCCCTGCTCGCCGTTGGCCCAGGTCAGCGTGCCGGTCTTGTTGACGTAGTCGGCGGGCGCGGTGGCGGTGTCTCCGCCGGTGCCGAGCGCGTAGTCGATCGTGACCTGGCCGTCGCCGCCGCCCGTGCGGCTGACGCTGACCGTCACCGTGCCGTCCGATTCTCCGACGGAGTACGTCGCGGAATCGAGCTGGAGCGTGCCGGGCTTGGGCGTCGACGTGTCGTCATCCTGGATCGTGACCGTGGCGACCGAAGCACCGAGGGTCGCTCCGCCCGTAGGATCCGAGAGCTCGACGGTGAAGACTTCGTCTGCCTCGTCTTCGCTATCGCGGTTGATGATGACGTCGAACGTCTGGTCGACGGTGCTTCCACTCGGCCAGCTGAGGCGCGCCGAGGTCCCCGTGAAGTCGTTGGACGCCACCGCGGTGCCGCTGACCGTCGCGATCTTGGCCGAGACGTCGCCGAGGTTGCCGCCGACGCGACGTGCCGTGATCGTCACCTTCGTCGTGCCACCTCCCGTCCCTTCGACGATCTGAGCCGTCGTCGAGGTGAGCTCGATGCTGCCGGCGCCGTTGACCTCGTCGTCGAGGATCTCGACGCTGAGCGGCGGGGCGACGAGGGCCACGTTGCTGCTGAGGTTGACGTCAAACCGGCGTCGTCCGACGTTGTAGACGGTGTTCTGTAGGATCGGGATGGTAAAGGACTTGTCGGCGAAGTCGCTCACGCCCCAGCTCACGACGCCGCTGCTTGCCGTGTAGTCGACCCCAGCGATCGACCAGTCGTCGGACGTCGCGTAGTTGACCGACAGCGCTCCCGTGAACGTCCCCGAGCGACGTAGCGTTATCGTGGCTACGCCATCCGCTTCGGAGACGTAGACGACGCTGCTGGTGAACGCGACATTGCTCGTGAAGTAGATCTCCACGGCGCCGATGTCGCAGCGCGCGAGGCCGTCGCCGTTGCCATCGGCGGTGCGATAGTTGCCGGCGATGTCAAACGGGATGAGTGCGCCGTTCGGGTCCGTGCAGCCTGCCGGATCGCCGCCATCCATCAGATAGCTCGCCGACGTCGGCTCCCAGACGGCTTGGTAGCTCGGGCTATCAGGCACGAGACCCGGATCGAGGTTGACGATGTCGGTCGCCGTCGGAGTGAAGCCGAAGAACGGCGTCTCGATCGCGTTGTAGCCCAGCGACACCGCTGTGGCGTTGGCGGCGAAGTCATCGGGCTCATCGCCATTCTGGTGGTCGTTGTCGGCCAGGACGCTGTTGTGCAGAGAGACGGTGCCGCGCTCGGCGTAGACACCGCCGCCGAAGCCTACGTCGGTGTAGCCACACGAGTTGCCCGCCACGGTGAGGCTGGCCATGGCGACCGTGGGGCCAGCGCTGCGCGCGACGTAGATCGCACCGCCCGAGAGGTTCGCGGTGTTCGTCTGAAACGCGGAGTTCCAGATGCGGACCGGTCCGCTGCCGTCGACGATCGCGATCGCTCCGCCACTGTCTTCGGTCACGTTCTTGTTGAAGTAGCTGTTTGAGATCTCGATTGGCCCAGTGACATCACGAAACGTGAATGCTCCGCCGCGGCCGGTGCTGTACTCGATCCAGGGGCGAAGCTTGGAGACGTTCCCGTAGAACTTGCTATTCGTGATCGTGATCGTCGAGTCGCCGCTCGCCGCGAGAAATCCGCCACCGTACAGCGTCGCCGGTGAGCCTGCTGCCACATCGGCAAGGTTCGCCTGGTTGGAACCGGCAAGGACGTTGTCAACGACCAGCGTCCCGCCAAGCATCACGATCGCTCCGCCCTCGAGCTTCGAAGAGTTGTTGGATACCGTCGCGTTGCGAATGGTCAGCGCACCGCCCGCCATGAACACCGCGCCGCCGTTTGTGGGGCCTCCGAGGGCGCCCTGGGTCTGTTGGCTGGTCAGCGTGCCGCCGTCGATCGTCACGTTCGACTGTGGGCTCGCCAAGTAGAGTGCGCCGCCGTCCCCGGTACCGCCGTTGTTGGAGTTCAGGCTGATCGTACAGCTCGTCAGGGTGGCAGTGCCTGCGTCGAAGTAGATCGCGCCGCCCTTTCTGTCGAACTCTGCCGACGAGTTGGATTGGATGGTGGTGTTGCTGACGGTCAGCGTACCTTGGTTGTAGATCGCAGCGCCGATCGCGCCGTGGTTGTTGGAGATCGTCGAGTTGCTAATCGTCGCGGTGCCGAGGTTGTAGATCGCAGAGTAGTAGTTCGACTCGACGGCGACACCCTGCAGGTCGATCACTGCGCGGTTGCGGATCGCGCCGCCCGTGCCGGCGTACGCGTCCTTGCCACCGGTGAGCTTGAGGTTGCGCAGCGTGAGCTTGATAGTGGGCTTCGCGTTCGTCGGGTTGACGTCGAAGATGCGGCTCTTCGAGTTGCCGCCGAGCAACGTCGTCGACGACGAGACGCCGATGATCGTCAGATCGTCGAGAATGTCGAAGTCGCCGCTCGAGTTGGTGCCGTCGTCGAACCCACCTGGGTCAGTGATCCCAAAGCCGTTCGCGGCGAGCGTGATCGTGTCGGGGCCGGCGAGTTGGTTGGCCTTGGTGATCGCGGCGCGCAGCGTCGTGCACGAGTAGGGTCCCGTCCCCGTGCAGCTCCCTGCCCCGTCGTTGACGGTGCTGACCGTGAAGTCGGCAGCTCTCGTCGCGGATGGAGCTACGAGAACGATCAGCGCGCCAAGCAGGCGAACGTGTCGCGATTTCCCCATGGCCGCATGGTCGCACAGCTCGCGCGGCGTGAGGAGGTACGGCAGCCGCTTCCCTCTTTTCGTCGGT
>CAZPEY010000319.1:0-6178 GCA_964585665.1 uncultured Polyangiaceae bacterium
CGTACTTCGTCGCGCAGCTGATGTTTGCTTGGTACGTGAGGTAGCTGGTACAGGCGCTGGCCCCGGCGCGGTTAGCTAGCTGCCCCCGAAGGCCTCTCTCTCGACCGCCAGCTCCGCTGCCCCCGCCGTCGTCTCCGACGCCATGAAGTCCTTGTCGTGGTGCCCCTTGCGGGTCGCGCGACAGTAGGCGTTGAAGATGCGGTTGAAGAACGCGCTCTGGCGCTCCACTTCCTCCGGCTGGAGGAAGCCCGCGCGCTGCGACAAGATCGCCACCTTGCGCATCACCGAGCCGGCGAAGTCGAAGGCGTCGATGCCGAGGACCGCCAGCTCGGGCTCGAGCAGCATGATGAGCGGCAGCGTCGGCAGCGACATGCCGAGGCGGCGCATGCGTCCGAGCGGGCTGCGCTTCTGCCAGGCCGTCAGCGGAAACTCGTGAAAGTAGTTCATCGGCAGCGCCGTGTGGCGGCTCTCGTCCAGGTGAAAGAGGCGCAGCACGTCGAGGCCGGGCATCGTCGAGAACACGCCGAACAGACTCAGCGCGATGCTCTCGACGAGGATGTTCATCGCGAAGAGCTTGTCGAGGCCATGCGCCTTGAGCGCGCCCTCGAGGAGCAGGTACTCCCACGCGCTCTGTCGCGGCACCTCGACGCCGAACGCCAGCATCAGCTCACGCATCACGACGAAGTGCTTGGCCTCCTCGAGGACCTGCATGGTCAGCGCCGCCTTGGCGCCGGTGCTCTTGACCTCGCCGAGCAGGCTCGCCGAGACGAGCCACGCGTACGCCTCGCCATGACCGATCGCCGACAGCACCGCGACGATGGCGCGCTTCTGCGGCAGCGTGTACTCGCGATCGAGCAGCGCGCGAAACTCCGCGCTGGTGATCCGCTGGCGGATGGCGCGTTCGTCGTCGGACAGGTTGCGCTCGGCGAGATCGAGGAGCTGCCGCTCCTGCTCGCTGCAGTCGCGGAAGCTCGACCACGGCAGGGCCGCCTCGCCCTTCCACAGGAGGCGCAGGCTCTTATCGTAGTGCTTCTTGCGCAGGGCGTCGGCGGCGCCCCCGACGAACTCGTAGTGCACGTCGTCATACTGGGCGGCTCGACCACCGAGGTGCAGTCGGGCCAGCCAACCGTCATAGGAACGAATCAGCCGATTGGCGAGGCGCTCGACCTCGAGGTTGAGGCGCGCGGCGCGCTCGTTGATGGGGCGTGAAACGAGCTGCATCGTTTCATGATCACCGGGCCGCCGCCAACCCGATTGATCGCGATCAAGTCAGAGAATCGGAGCTCAGAATGGGGCCTTCTGGTGGCACTTGTCGTGGAGGTTCTTGGGCAGCGCGCCCTTCTTCTCGACCATCGGGCAGAGGTGCTTGAGCACCGACTTGTCGTCGGTCTTCTCGATCGCCGCGATGGCGGGCGCCTTGAAGTCGTCCCAGCAGGTCTCACCCGCGAGCTTGCCGAGCTCGTCAGCCCAGCTCCCCTCCTCCGCCGTCGCGAGCAGCGTCTTCTGCACGTCGCCGTCCTTGCAGATCGCCTTGCCCTGCCGCTCGATCGCCTGCTTCACGAGCGGAAACGACAGGTACGCGACGAGCCGCTCGTTGATGAGCTTGGCCAGCCGCAGCGGCAGGTCGACCGTCACCGTGTCGGTGTCCGCGAACGCGCGCACCTTGGGCAGCCAGGCGTCGTCGGACTGCGAGTGGCGGTAGTCGTGATAGCTCATCGAGTAGACCTTGAGGCCGAGCGCCGCACGGCGGGCCATGAAGCCCTTGCCCGTCTTGACCTGCGGGATGCGCTTGAGCAGCTCGTCGACCTCGACGAGCGCCGCCTCCGCCGCCCTGCCCTCCTTGATCGTGATGAGATCGAGGTACTGCGTGCACGCCTTCTCGGCGAGCGCTTGCCACTCGGCGTTGCGCTTGCTCGGCGCGATGTCGAGGAGGTGCTCGGTGAGCTCCTTCCAGGCCGATTGCTTCTCGAGCGCCTTCAGGTCCGCCATCTCGTAGCCGGCGTGCGCGAGCGTCGGGCGCAGGACCCCCAGCGCGGTCAGCGCGAGCATGGCGAGGGGCGCACGAAAGAAGCGAACGAAATTCTGCATGCGCGCATCATACTTCCCCGTCTTGCGCTTTTCGAGTACCTAAGGAGCGTCGTGCGCCGTCTGCTACTCGCGATCCCCTCGTTGATGCTCGTCGCACTGCTCGGCCTTGGCGAGCGGGCGAAGGCGGAGGGCGCCTCGCCTGTGCCCGGGCCGCTGCCGCCCCAAGCCGCGCCGGCAACAGCGCCCCCACCGGGCAAGTTCGTCCCCCCCAAGCTCAAGCAGTTCATCGAGAGCGAGCCGCCCGCCACGCTCAAGGAGCGCCAGCGCGTCGACGTCATCCTCACCATCGACGTCGACGACAAGGGTCAGGTGCAGAAGGTCGAGGTCGCGACCTCGGGCGGCGCCGAGTTCGACGCCGCCGCCCTCGCCGCCGCCAAGCAGTTCTCGTTCGAGCCGGCGACCAACGACGGCAAGCCGGTGCCGGTGCGGATCACCTATCGCTATCGCTTCCTCTACAAGGAGCCACCGCCCCCGGCGCCACCCGAGCCTACGCCAGCGCCGACCGACGCGCCGCCGCCCGAGACGCCGCCGCCGGCGCCCGTCCCCGTCGGCAAGCCGAACTTCCTCGGCCGCGTGCTGTCCAAAGGCGACCGCCTCGCGATGCCCGGCGTCACCGTCTTCCTCGACGAGAAGCACGAAGTGCTCACCGATGACGATGGGCGTTTTTCGTTCTCCGCGCTGCCCGTCGGCGACTACAAGGTGAAGCTCCGCGGCGCCGAGATCCGCCCCGCCGAGGCCAAGCTCAAGATAGAGGCCGGCAAGCAGGTCGAGATCACCTACTACGTCGAGGCCAAGCAGCGCTACGTGACCACGGTGCGCGCCCAGCGCCCCGTCGAGGACGTCATCGTGCGGGTGCTCAGCCAGGACGAGATCAAGAAGATCCCCGGCACGCAGGGCGACGCCCTCAAGGCCGTGCAGAACCTACCCGGTGTCGCGCGCGCGCCGTTCGGTGGTGGCCTGCTCGTCATCTGGGGCAGCTCGCCGCAGGACACGCGCGTCTACGCCGACGGCGTGACCATGCCGACGCTGTTTCACTTCGGCGGGCTACGCTCGGTGATCAACAGCGAGTTCCTCGACAGCCTCGTCTTCATGCCGGGCGGCTACGGCGTCGAGTACGGGCGCGGCATGGGCGGCGTCATTCAAGTGCAGACGCGCCGCCCGAAGTCGAACGGCTACCACGGCTTCGTGCAGCTCGACCTCATCGACGGCTCCCTGCTGCTCGAAGGGCCGATCACCAAGAAGCTGTCGTTCGCGATCTCGGCCCGCCGCAGCTGGATCGACGGCGTGTTGTCGCTGTTCCAGACCAGCGACTTCCGGCTGACGCCGGTCTACTACGACTACCAGGCCAAGCTGCACTACCGCCCGTCACCACGCGACGACGTCGAGCTGTTCATCTTCGGCTCCGACGATCAGCTCAAGCTGCAGACCAAGAACCCCGATCCAGCAGCCTCGGCGGCGCTCAAGTCGCACATCTACTTCCACCGCCTCCTGGTCAACTGGACGCACCGGTTCAGCAACGGTGCGACGCTGCAGGTCATCCCGTCGACGGGCTACGATCAGCCGTTCCAGATCAACGGCAACTTCGGCAACGTGCCGTTCAAGATCGACATCCGCAACTGTCCGTGGGCGGTGCGACTCGTCTTGCGCCAGCCGATCAACGAGTACATCCGCCTCGACACCGGCCTCGACTACGAGGGGCTCCGCATCGGCTTTGACGCCACTGCGCCCGCCGCAGGCCCGCCGCGCGAGGAGGACGGGGGCGGCGGCGCAGGCGGCGCGACGACGAGCTTCCTGTCGGAGAAGGGCGAGCTGTACCAGAACGGTGTCTCGCCCTTCATCGCCGCGAACATCACGCTGCTCGACAAGAAGCTGCTCATCGTGCCGCAGCTCCGCTTCGAGATCATGCAGTGGAGCGGCTACGCCGGGAAGCCGCAGAGCTACAGCTACGTGCACCTCCAGCCGGAGCCGCGCGTCAACGTTCGGTACCAGGCGACCAAGTGGATGGCGATCAAGGCGGCGCTCGGCGTCTACAACCAGTTCCCGGATCCGATCACGTTCGCCTCGACGCTCGGCAACCCGGCGGTGCGGCCGCAGACCAGCTACCACTACGTGCTCGGCTTCGAATTCAAGCCGACCTCGACGCTGTCGATCGACGCGCAGGTCTTCTACAAAGACCTCTTCCACCTCATCGTGCGCGGCCAGACCGTCGCCGAGCCGAACTTCCTCAACGAGGGGCGTGGCCGCGTCTACGGCGCCGAGTTCCTGATCAAGCAGCAGCTGCTCAAGGGCTTCTACGGCTGGCTCAGCTACACGGTGCTGCGCTCCGAGCGCAAGGATCACCCCGACTCGCCGTGGCGCAACTTCCAGTTCGATCAGACGCACATCCTGACGCTGATCGCGAGCTACGTGCTGCCACGCGGCTTCCAGGTCGGCCTGCGCTTCCGCTACGTGACGGGCAATCCGACGACGCCGGTGACCGGCGCGTTCTACTCGGCGAACGACAACTCGTACACGCCGATCTACGGGCCGGCCTACAGCGATCGACTGCCCGCCTTCCATCAGCTCGACGTGCGCCTCGACAAGACGTGGACGTTCAACCGGTGGAAGCTGCTGCTCTACGTCGACATCCAGAACGTCTACAACTACCGCTCCGCCGAGCTGTGGAACTACAGCTACGACTACAGCCAGCGGCAACGCGTCTCCGGCCTGCCGTTCCTTCCGGTGTTTGGCTTGAAGGGAGAGTTCTGATGCGCCGCCTCGCGTGTGCCCTGCTGCTCCTCGCTGCGGCCTGCGGCGACAACTTCGATCCGGTGTACTGGGTCGACGAGCCGCGCGTCCTTGGCGTCGTCGCCGACCCGCCCGAGATCGACGTCGGGCAGGTGACGACGCTCACCGCGATCGTCGCCAACCCGACCAACGAGCCGGTGCGCTACGCGTGGTTCCGCTGCGACGTTCAGAACCTGCCCGGCTGGAGCGGCGACACGGCGACCGCCTGCGTCGACAACGACCGCGACCAGCCGTACCTCGTCCCGCTCGGCGACACATCGACCGTCGTGACCACGATGCCGGACGTGCCGCTCGACAAGCTCGGAGTCCCCGACTACACGCTCGGCCTCTACGCCCAGATCCGCCTCGACCTCGACTGGGGCGACGGCAAGCGCCAGCGCACGATCTATCGCCTCCGCCGCCTGCTGCCCGCGCCGATCGCGCCGAACCAGAACCCGCGCTTCCGGGGCCTCTTCATCGCGCCCGAGGACGCCGACCTCGGCGCCGCCGACATGACGCCGCTGCCGACGACAGAGCCGCTCGCGAGCTTCCCGGCCAACGGCAAGCTGCGCCTGCAGGCGCTCTACGAAGACGGCTCGGCCGAGGGCTTCCTGGTGATCGACGGCGACGTCACCAAGGGAGAGGTCAAGCCCGCCACCGAGCTGCTGCGCACGGCCTGGTATTCCGACTACGGGACCTTCTCGCAGCCAACCACCGGCGAGGCCAAGCCGGTCACCGAGCTCAAGCTCGATCAAGGCAAGAACGCCAAGCGCCTCCCGTCGGCGATCCCCGACGAGGGGGCGGTGATCCGGCTGTGGGTCGTGGGGCGCGACGAGCGCGGCGGCACGAGCCTCATCGAGGGGCGCGTGCGCGTCACGCCAGCCGTCGACATGAAGTAGCCAGGAGCGTAGGCGGCGCTTGACCCTTTTGCCTCTCGCACTACGATGCGGCCCATGGCTGGCTCGTCGGATCTGCGTCGCACCCCGCTGTACGAACGCCACAAAGCTGCTGGCGCCAAGCTGATCGACTTCGGTGGTTGGGAGATGCCCGTGCAATACACCGGGATCCTCGACGAGCACGCGACGGTGCGCAGCGCCGTCGGGCTCTTTGATGTCTCCCACATGGGCGAGGTGATCTTCGAAGGGCCGCGCGCTGGTCAGGCGGTGCAGCGCCTCATCACCAACGACATCGGCAAGCTGACCGATGGCAAGGCGCTCTACACCTGCGTCTGCTATCCGTCGGGCGGCATCGTCGACGACTGCATCGTCTATCGCCACGAGCGCGACCGCTACATGATCGTCGTCAACGCGTCGAACATCGACAA
>CAZPEY010000320.1:0-6165 GCA_964585665.1 uncultured Polyangiaceae bacterium
CAGCCCGCACCCGTCGCTGCGGCCGCTCCACCGCCACCCGCGCCGACGCCCGAGCCCGCAGCGCACTCGAGGAGCGAGGCGGCCAAGCCGACGTCGCGCGCCGCGGACACGAAGGCTGCCAGCCGAGCCGAGGTCGCGGAGGCCACGCCAGTGGTGGCGTCGCCCGTCGCTGCGCCGGCGCTCAAGGGCTGCCTCGCCGGCGAGCTGCACCGCCTCGGCCTCAAGCTGACCAAGGTGACGCTGCGCCTCCGCATCGAAGGCGGCTACATCCGCCGTGCGGCGCTCGCGGGTGGCCTGGCGTTGCCGGAGTGCGCGCGCAAGCTGCTCGTTGATCAGCCGTATCGGCAACCTTCCGCGACACCGGATCAGACGTGGCAGAGCGTCGACCTCGTCGTGAAGTAAGATCGAACCACGCACTCGTCGCTGGCTGCGTCGCGGCGCTGGTCGCGACGGGGCTGGTCGCGGCGTTTCGGACTGGGCGGATCTTGCCCGAGCTCGACGCGCTCGAGCGGCGCACGCTCGACCTGCGCTTCTCGCTGCGCGGCCCGCGCGCCCCCGGCCCCGAGACGGTGATCGCGGCCTTCGATGACAAGACCTACGCCGAAGATCCGTCGCTCTACGAGAAGCGGGCCGGCTGGGCCAAGGTCATCGACGCGCTCGCCGCGCAGGGCGCCAAGGCGATCGGCGTCGACGCCTTCTTCACCGACGCGGAGCTCTTGCTCCCCGCCGACCTGACGCGAGATCTCGGCGACTACGTGCAGGCGCACGCGGCGGCCGCGGGCGACGCTGAGAGCGCCGCCGATCGGCTGCTGCGACGCGTCCACGCGGAGACCACGGGCGATGCGCAGCTCGTCGCTGCGATCCAGAAGGCGGGCAACGTCGTGCTCGGGGTCCACATGAGCCAGAAGCAAGGCCGTGGCGCGAGCGAGCCGAGCCTGTCGCGCAGCAAGTACGGGCAGTCGGTGCCGGGCCCGTGGCAGCCGCGCCCCGTCTCCGACGTGATCGCGTCCTTGCCGATCTTCAACCGCGCGGCGCGCGCGCTCGGCATGATGACGGTGATCGAGGACGACACCCAGACGGTGCGCATGCAGCCGATGGTGCGGGCTCTCGGCGATTCAATGGTCGCGCCGCTCGCGGTGCAGGTGCTGGCCCAGTACACCGGCGACGGGCGGGCGCGCATCGCCTACCTCGGCAACGAGCACGCGGTGCGCATCGGCGAGCGCACCATCCCGCTCGGCGAGGACGACGGCATCCTCATCAACTTCCGCGGCGGCGCGCAGACCTTCCCGACCTACTCGATCGTCGATCTGGTCAAGCGACGCCTCGACCCCAAGCTGATCGACGGAAAGATCGTGCTCGTCGGCTTCACGCACCTCGGGCGCGACCGCACGCGCACCCCGTTCGGACCGGGTCAGCCCGGAGTCGAGATGCACGCGACGGCGATCGACAACCTCCTGCGCGGCGATTGGCTGCGGCGCGCCGAGTGGATCTTCGACGTCGGTGCGACCTTCGCGCTCGGGCTCGCCGTGGCGCTGCTCTTCTGGTCGCTCTTCGGGCTGCGCGCCTACGCGCAGGTCCTCGGTGCGCTGGCGCTGCTGATCGGCTATCTGGCGATCACGTACTGGGCGTTCATCGCGCGCGGTGTCTGGTGGAGCTGGCTGGGGCCGGCGTTCGCGGTCGTGCTCGTCGGCGCAACCAGCCTCACCGTCGCCTACGCGCGCGAAGGGATCCAGCGTCGGCGCATCCGCCACGCCTTTGGCCACTACCTGGCGGCAGACGTGATTGATGAGCTCATGGTCAACCCGCGCGCCCTGTCGCTGGGCGGGGAGCGGCGGAACCTCTCGGTGTTGTTCTCCGACATCCGCGGCTTCACCTCGTTCTCCGAGAAGCTCGACCCCGAGCAGCTCATCAAGATCCTCAACACGTACCTGACGCCGATGACCCGCGCCGTGCTCGCCAGCGGTGGCTTCCTCGACAAGTTCATCGGGGACGCCGTGATGGCGGTCTTCGGCGCGCCCGTCCCCGACGAGACCCACCCGCAGCAGGCGCTCGCGTGCGCGGTCCGCATGCACGCCGAGCTCGAGCGCATCGCCCCGACGCTCAAGAGCATGGGCGTCGACGTCGAGATCGGCGTCGGCATCAACAGCGGCGACATGGCGGTCGGCAACATGGGCTCGGACGAGCACTTCAACTACACGGTCATGGGCGACGCGGTGAACCTGGCCTCTCGCCTCGAGGGGTTGACGCGCACCTACGGTGTGTTCTGCCTCGTCGGAGAGGACACGCGACGCGCGGCCGAGGCGCGCTACGCGTTTCGCGAGATCGATCTGGTGCGCGTCAAGGGCAAGGCCCGTCCCGTCGCGATCTTCGAGCTGCTCGGCGATGGACAGCGCGCGATCGCGAGCTACGCGGACCAGGCGGGCTTCGCCGATGCGCTCGCGGCCTATCGCGCTGGCCGGTTCGCCGACGCGCGCGCCGCGTTCACGCGCTTCGCCGACGCCAACCCCGAGGACGCGGTCGCCGCGCTCTACCTGCAGCGCCTCGCGGATCTGCCCGCGACGGCGCCCGAGGGCTGGGACGGCGTCACCGTGCACACCAGCAAGTAGCCCATCGCGCCGCCAGCCGCGCAGAAGCTGCTACGTCCTCGACGCGTTCATTGGTACGCTCCGCGGCCATGAAGCCCGGCCACCGCGTCCTCGTTCGAGAGCTCGCCGAAACGCCCACCGAAGCCCTGGAGGAGGGCACGCCCTACCTCGCCCTCGAGACCATGGCGCCGCCCGATCCAGCGACGCTGGGCCCGCGCGACGTGATCATCGAGGTGCGATCCGCCTCGGTGGGCTGGGTCGATCTCTTGATGACCAGCGGCCAGTACCAGCACCTCGCCAAGCCGCCCTACACGCCCGGCCTCGAGTACGCCGGCGTCGTCGCCTGGGTCGGGCCCGAGGCGCGCGGCGTCGAGCTCGGTGCGCCCGTGCTCGTCGATGGCTTCCTCGCGGGCCCGCGCTCGGCGGGCGCCTATCAGAAGTACGGCGGCTACGCGTCCTACGCCGTCGCGCCTGCCGAGGCGGTGCGTCCCATCCCGGGCAAGCTCGACTTCGATCAAGCCTGCAACCTGCTCGGCAACTACGAGACGGCGTGGCACTGCCTCGTCCACCGCGGCGGCCTCAAGGCGGGCGAGACGGTGCTCATCCACGGCGCCTCTGGCTCGACAGGACTGGCCGCCGTGCACATCGCCAAGCTGCTTGGGGCGACGGTGATCGCCACCGGCCGCAACGAAGCCAAGCTCGCCGCGGTCAAGGCGCAGGGCGCCGATCATGTGATCACGACCCAGCGCAGCGACGGCGAGCCGGGCGTGCGCGAGTTTCGCGACGACATCAAGCAGCTCACCGGCGGCAAGCGCTGCGACGTCGTCTACGACGGCGTCGGCGGCGACATCTCGATCGAGAGCCTGCACTGCCTGCGCTTCGGCGGTCGCTTCCTCATCGTCGGCTGGGCAGCGACGCCGTTCGTCGCGCGCGGCAAGGGCGGCCGCGGCGCCCCCAACGCGAACCAGCTCCCGACCAACCTCATCATGATGAAGGGCCTGTCGATCCTCGGCTGTCCGATGGTCATCTCGACGGTGAACGACCCGTCGATCCGCGAGCCGCGCCTGCGCCAGGTGCTCGAGTGGGCCGAGCGCGGCCAGATCACGCCGCACATCTCGCACCGCTTCCCGCTGGCGCAGTTTCGCGAGGCGATGCGCCTCAAGTGGACGGGCGAGGTGATCGGCGGGTGTGTGCTGCACCCATAGAACCAGCTCCTTGCCGTGCGAGGGCAACGCCCGTTACCATGGCGGGGTGAGCCCTCCGACTCGCCTGTTTGCCGTGATCCTGGCGCTCCTGATGCCGATGACGTCGCTACGCGCCCAACCCGCCGCCGACGATCCCGACATCGAGATCGCGCGGCGACGCTTCAAGGTCGGCATGCAGTTCTACGCGGACCAGAACTACGAGAAGGCGCTGGCCGAGTTCGAGGCGGCGCGCCGCGTGATGCCGGCGCCTGGCCTCGACTACAATATCGCGCGCTGCTTCGATCGCCTCGAGCGCTACGAGGACGCGATCCGCGAGTACGAGAAGTATCTCCAGCAGCAGCCGAACGCCGCCGACTCGGCCTCGACGCGCGAGCGCGTGGCCAAGCTGCGCGCCCGCGTCACGACGCCGGTGACGAAGCCTGAACCCAAGCCTGAGCCGAAGCCCGACCCAAAGCCCGAGCCCAAGCCCGAGCCTCACGTCACGCCCTCGACGACGCCCCCGGCGCCGCCCCCAGCGCCGACGGCGACCGTGGCCGTGACCGCGCCCGCGCCCGCCAGCAAGCCCAGCTACACGCCAGCCATCGCCGTCGGTGTGACCGCCGGCGTGCTGGCAGTCGTCGGCGCCGGCCTGCTCGGCCACGTCGGCTCGCGGGTCAACGACCTCGAGCGCGAGTGCGGCACCGCGTGCGCGCCCAAGCGGGTCGATCCTCTCCGGCAGCAAGCCGTCGCTGGCTACGCGATGATGGGCCTGGCCGTGACAGCGCTCATCGTCGACGTCGCCCTCATCGCGGTCACCGCGAGCAAGCGCAGCAAGCCCCGCGTCTCGCTCCTCCCCGACTGGCGCAACCTCTCGCACCAGTAGCCCCGATGAGCTGCTTCCACGGCTACTCGTTCGCCGAGGGATGCGAAGACGCCTTCGCCATCGACTCCAACGCCGTCAGCTTCGGTCCCGGTGTGCTCGACGAGCTCGGCGCGGTCGTCGCGGCGACGGGCGCCCGGCGTGTCGCGCTGTTCACCGATCGCCAGGTCGGCGCCCTGCCCTCGTTCGCGCGCGCCCGCGCGTCGCTGGACCGCGCCGGTCTCGACGCCGTGCCCTTCCTCGACGTGCACATCGAGCCGACCGATCGCGCCCTCGATCTCGCGATCGCGTTCGCCCGCGAGGGCCGCTTCGAGGCCTACGTCTCCGTCGGTGGCGGATCGGTGATCGACACCTGCAAGATCGCGGCGCTGCAGGCGACCTATCCAGCGCCGCTGCTCGACTACGTCGCGCCGCCGCTCGGCCGCGGCCTCGCCGTCCCCGGCCCGCTGCCGCCGCACATCGCCTGTCCAACGACGGCGGGCACCGGCAGCGAGTGCACGGGCATCGCGATCTTCGACTGCGTCGCGCAGCACACCAAGACCGGCATCGCCTCGCGTCGGCTCCGCCCCACCCAGGCGCTCGTCGATCCGCTCTGCACCGAGACGCTCCCCGCGGAGGTCGTCGCGGCCGCGGGCTTCGACGTCCTCTGCCACGCGATCGAGTCGTACACCGCACGCCCCTACACGCGGCGCGCGCCACCGCCGACGCCGCAGCTCCGCCCGATGAGCCAGGGCGCGAACCCGTGGAGTGATCTCGGCAGCCTCGAGGCGCTCCGGCTCGGTGGCCAGTTCCTCGTCCGCGCAGTCGAGGACGCGGGCGATCACGAGGCGCGCCACGCGCTCGCGTGGGCGGCGACCCTCGCGGGCATCGCGTTCGGCAACGCCGGCGTGCACCTGCCGCACGCCATGTCCTACGCCGTCGCCGGGCACGCCCACGACCGCGGCTTCCGCTCACCCGGCTACCCTGTCGCCGAGAAGGACGACGCCTTCGTCCCCCACGGGGTCTCGGTCGTCGTCAACGCGCCGAGCGTCTTTCGTGCAACGGCGGCGACCAACCCGGCGCGTCACCTCGAAGCAGCGCGCCTGCTCGGTGCCGACACCCGCGATGCCAGCGATCGCGATGCGGGCGAGCTTCTCGCCACACAGCTCCTCCACCTCATGCAGCGAACCAGGACGCCCAACGGCCTCGCCGCCCTGGGCTTCTTCGATCACGACGTCGCAGTCCTGGCGCGCAGCGCCGCGGCACAGCGCCGGCTGCTCGACAACGCGCCCCTTCCGGTCGACGAAGCGAGCCTCGCGCCGCTGTTTGCCGGCGCGCTCCGCTACTGGTGAGATAGGACGATGCCAGCACCCACTGCCGCCCGGCGATCCGACTACCCGCACCACCTGGCCATCCCGACGCGCTGGATGGACAACGATGTCTACGGCCACGTCAACAACGTCGTCTACTACTCGTACTTCGACACCGTGATCAACACCTGGCTCATCGAGCGCGGCGGCCTCGACATCGTCGCCAG
>CAZPEY010000321.1:0-6134 GCA_964585665.1 uncultured Polyangiaceae bacterium
CGCGACAGTGGTAGCCTGTCGCCATGAGCGATGCGCGCGACGGCGTGGACGAGGCGGTGCGACAGAACCGATTGCTGCTGGCCAAGCTCCGGGTCCGCGACGACGCGCTCGCCGAGGAGATCAAGGCGCTGACCGCGGAGCGCAGCACCGCGACGGGCGAGCTGCACGAGGTGCTGGGTGCGAAGCTCGCCGAGCTCCAGCAGGAGCGCGCGGGGATCGCGGTCGAGCGCGATCAGATCGCCGGGGAGCTCGGCGAGCTGGCCAAGCTCGCTGGCAAGCTCCCCGCGATGGAGGCCAAGGCGCTGGCGCGCGAGGCGCTGGCGTTCACGGGGGTCGATCCAGACGCGCCGCCACCGTCGACGAGCCGCATGTCCGACGACGAGGCGCGGGCACAGCTCGCCGCGCTCAAGGCGGCGCGCGCCGGTGCCTCGGCTCCCGCCGGGGACGCGAAGCCAAGCGACGACGCGCCGCCCGCCGACGACGCGAGCCCGCCCAAGCGGACGCTGTAGCGGCTGCCTGGTGCGTCAGTCCTCGTCGTGCAGCGGCCCGGCGGTCGCCTCGCGATAGGCGCGCGCGACGCCTGGCTCGAGGAAGACCCCGTCGAAGCCGAGTCGACAGAACGGATCGTCGCCGCACAGGCGCTGGCGGAAGCTCGACAGATCGACGGCGGCCCGAGTCGCGTCGAGCGTGGCGCCGCGCTTGACCGCTGCGGCGACCTGCGACTCGAGCGACTGCAGGAGCGCGATCACTGTGTCGAGGTAGGTGCGGTCGTGCTGGATGGGCCCGTGCCCTGGTACGAGCGTGCGCGCTTCGAGTGCCGCGAGGCGCGCCAGCGTCGCGGGCCACTCGTGGAGGTACGACCCGATGGCGTAGGGATACGGCAGCACGACGAGGTCGCCCGCGGCGACCAGCCGCTGATCGGGCAGGTAGACGATCAGATCGCCGCCCGTGTTGCCGCGCCCGAGGAAGCGCACGTCGACCTGGCGCGTGCCGAGGTGCAGCGTCACGTCGTGGTCGAGGGTCAGGGTGGGGTAGGCGAGGGTGACCGTCTCGAGCTCGGCCTGGTACTGACGCAGCTGGGCGATTCCGAGCTCGTAGTAGGCGCGCGCCACCGAGCCAGGGGGAGGCGCCTTGCCGCTCGCCAGGAGCTTCGAGACCTCGTCGATGGTCTTGCGGGTCTCCTGCGCGGACAGCTGCGGCTTGGCCTTCTGCTCCATCAGCGCCCGCGTCGTGCGGCTCGCCACGACGGTCGCGCCGGGGTAGGCGGCGAGGAACTCGGCGTTGCCGAGCCAGTGATCGGGGTGCCAGTGGGTGTTGACGAGGAAGCGAACCGGCTTGCTCGTCAGCCTCTTGAGCGCCGCGATCTGCTGGCGCGCGATCGACGGGAGCTGCGTCGTGTCGACGACCAGCACCGCGTCGTCTCCGACGATCGCCAGCGAGTTCCCGGACACGATGGGCGTGACGCCGGGTGGCGCCAGGAAGGCATAGACGCCCTCGCCGAGCTTCTCGGTTCGCCAGCTCGCCCAGTCCGAGGGGACTGCCGGTCGGGGGAGACCGGCGGTCTTGGCGACGCGCGCCGGCTCGGCCCAGGCGGCGGGGCTTGTACTGAAGAGGGAGAGGGCGACCAAGACAGCGAGCGGGCGTGGCATGTACGGGTCCAGTGCGAGGAGCGGCGGGCGGGTTTCGCGCTCCCGTCAGTTGGCAGGAGTCTGGGCGCGGCGGCGGAGCAGCAGCGCCACGGCGAGCACGAGCCCCCACGGCGCCGGATCGCCGGGCTCGCCCTGACACCCGCACCCCGAGCTCGGCTTGCCGCCGTCGCCGCCCGAGATGAGATCAGGCGCCGACTGCGTGCCCCCGCCATCGACGCTCGACGCCTGATCGCCGGTCGGCAGATCGGGCGCGGCGCTGGCGTCGGACGCTGGCGCGGTCGTGAGATCGGCGGCCGTTCCTGCATCCGCGCCACCTGGCGTGAGGTCGAAGAGCTCGCTCAGATCTGCCGTGGCGACGCTGTCATTGTCCGTGATCGTCACGGTCGTCGTCGAGGTCGCGCCGAGCGCCGCCCCGCCCTGAGGCGCGCTCAGCGTCACGGTGAACGTCTCGCTGCTCTCGGCCGCGTCGTCCTCGAGGATCGTGACCTCGATCGTCTTCGAGCCGCTCTCGCCATCGTTGAACATCACGCTCTGGTTGACGGTCGTGTAGTCCGATCCCGCCGTCGCGGTCACCCCCGCGCTCGCGATCGTGACCGAAACGGCGCCGCTCGATCCGCCGGTGCGGGTGACGGTGATCGTGAGCGTGCCGGCGCCCTCACTGACCGAGTAGGTGGCGCTGGCGAGCTGCAAGAGCCCCTCGGGGGGAGGGGAGATCGCGAGCAGGTCGAGCGACAGCAGCGCTGCGTACGCGTCCTTCTTGCTGCCGGTCGTCCACGGATCGCTCGCGACGCCCCCGCCGCTCGTGCCGGGCAGGTTGGTCGAGTCGGTCGTGCCGACGATGTAGAGGCGCTTGTTCGCGGAGTCGACGTGGATCCCGTTGGCCGTCTCGAGGCCATCGCCGCCGTAGAGCGTCGACTGAAGGAAGGAGGTCAAGGATCCGTTCAGCCGCAACACACCCGCGTCGTTGCCGCCTTGCAGCGTCGTCTGGATGCCACCGACGAGGTTGGGGGGATTGCCCGCGGCGGTGACACCGCCGGCGGTGAAGACGTCGCCGCTGGCGTTGTCGATGGCGATCGCCTGGCCGGTGATGTTCGGGGTGTAGGTCGATTGGGCGGTCGTCAGATCGGCGTTGAAGCGGATGACGTAGCCCATGCTCGTCGACGACGCGTTGCTGGCCTGGGCGCCGCCGGCGCGGCCGAGCAGGTCGCTGCTCGCGGTGCTGCCGACGACGAGGACGTCGCCGTTCGCCGCCAGCGCGATCCCGGCGGCCGGCTCGGCGCCGTTGCCGGAGATGTAGCTCGCCGTCATTGTGGAGAGGTCGTCGCTGAACTTGGCCACGTAGCCGTCGTTCTGTCCCGTGCCTGCGGTCGCTCCCGCCTTGCCGCTCGTGCCAGGGAAGTTGGTGTCGCCGGTGTAGCCGATGACGTAGACCGCCTTGGTGCCGCTGTTGTAGGCGATGCCGGTCACACCGGTGCCCAGCGGCGAGCCGAGCGCGTTGTTGCCGCCACCGATGCCGGAGGCGTGCTTGAGCGTGGTCAGGGCGCCGCCGAGCTGCGCGACGAAGGACTTGTTGGTCCCCGTCGTCTTGTCGAACCCATCGAGCGCGAAGCTCGGGTCGGTGCCGACCACGTAGACGTCGTCGCTCGTCGCGGCGATGGCAAAGATGCGCTCGTCGAAGCTGTCGGTGCCACCGAGGTACGTGGACTGGACGAGGTCAGACAGATCCGTCGAGAGCCGCGCCACGAAGTTGTCGTAGTTCGAGACCAGGTTGGACGACTTGGCCTTCTGGTAGCCGTCGGCCGCCCCGCCGGCTGCGGCCGTCACCCCTGGTAGATCGTCCGAGTCGGTGCTGCCGCCGATGAACAGGTCGCCGCCGGGACCCTCGGCGATCGCCTGGCAGAGCTCGATGAAGCCGCCGCCAAAGTACGTCGACCGCTTGATGCTCTTGAGGTCGGCGGCGATGCGCGTGACGTAGCAGTCGCGGTTGTCTCGCGTGGTGTCGAAGCCGTCGAGCGACGGCAGGCTCGTCGCGCGGGTCTCGCCGAAGAGGTAGAGGTCGCCGTTGGTGTGACGGACCGAGCCGATGACGCCGGTCTCGTGGCTCGAGTGCCCGAAGTAGGTGGCCTGGATGATCGGGTCGATCACGACGGGGTGGCGGCGATCGTAGCGGCCGAGCACGAAGCCGTAGCGCTTGCCGCGGGCCCGGTACCGCACCTCGACGGGGCGGCGCTGCCCGTCGATGATCTGGTAGGCGATCGGGCGCGAGAAGGCGAGGGCGCCGGCGCGCAGCGTGCCGTCGGCCTGCAGCCGTGCCGGGCGATCGAGCTCGAGCGCGATCGCGCCGACGCGCGCGTGGGGGTGGACGGTGAAGATCTTCTCGAGGTTCTTGCCTCGCGCCACGACCTCGACCTCGACGCCCGGCCACGGCTGGCCCAGGCGGACCGCGGCGACGGTCGGCAGATCGCGCTGCCAGCGCTGCGGGTCGCTGCCGAGGAAGCGCGAGACGCGCGTCGGGCTCGGGGCGCCCGGCGCGAGGACGGCGTGCCCGAGCAGGCGCTCGCGGAGCTCCCCTCCGTACTGCAGGCTGCCGTCGCGCAGCACGCTCACCGGGCCGGCGTGGGTCTCGACCCAGAAGGCGACCGGCGAGCGATCGCTCGCGCGGTTGTCGACGAACGGCAGCGCGAGCTGATCGAGCGGCGTGGCTCGCGCGGTCGCGCCCGCCGAGAGCATCAACGCGGTGGCGGTGACGGAGATCCAACCCAAGGCCCCAGTCCGGAGGTTCATGCGGCGATTATCCTCAAAGTGCGCACGTAGGGAATCGCGGATCACGCCAGCGAGCCGCCGCAAGTCCTCGTCGGACGATCGCCTCGGCCGGCGGCGCGGGCTCGCTCCGGAGCTCGCTCGAGCCCGGCAGATCAGCGCCGGCGCTCGTAGTGCGCCTGCACGAGGCCGCTCGGGAAGCTCCGGAGCGCGGTGAGCGTCCAGGGTGTGGTGCGCGGGGCGCCGCCGAAGAGCCGCCGTCCGCTGCCGATCAAGACGGGCACCGTCGACAGCGTCAGATCATCGAGCAGGTCCTCGTCGAGGGCCTGCCGGATCGCCACGCCACCGTCGAGGTAGACGCGCTCGATCGCCTCGCCGGCGAGCTCGGCCAGGAGCGGCGCGAGCGAGCCCTGGTGGGTGGTCTCGCCATGCCGCGCCGCGATCGGGCGATGGGTCAGGACGACGACGCGCTTGCCCGGGAACGGCCAGGCGTCGAACGCGCAGACCGCGTCGTACGTGGCGCGTCCGAGCACGACCGCGCCGACCGAGCGCAGAAAGTCGTCATAGCCATGGTCCTCGCCGCCAAAGGCCGTGAGGTAGTCGAGGCTCCCGTCGTCGCGCGCCAGGAAGCCATCGAGAGAGACGCCGACGAAGCTGCTGACGCGCATGCGCCTTCATAGCACGGCTGCCGTGGCGTGATCAGCGCCGGTCGCCGCGTGGACACGACCGCGCCGCTCGCCTCAGTGTCAGCGTGGTCGGGGGACTTCGAACTCCGTACTCGCTTCGCGGGTCCGGCCGGTTCTCCTTGACGGTGGGAGCTGATCCTCGTTCACGCCGTACTCGAGGGTGGCTCGGTAACGCCCCGGCTCGAGCACGCGCGGGCCGGAGAGCGCGGCCACGCCCACGACGATCGACTGACCCGGCGAGAGCTGCTGAATCGTCACGCCCTGCCAACAGAGCCAGCCTTCCGGCCGCTTCACGTCGACACCGTCGAGTCGGACGATGCCCGATCCGCCCATGTTGTGGAGGGAGATCGTCGCCACTGACCCGTTGAAGAGCTCCATGTTGGGCAGCTGGCCCGGCAGGACCGGCTCGGTGACCCGCAGCGAGACGCCCTCGAGCGAGGCGCGCCTGCGGAGGAGCTGAGCCCACTCGAGCCCGTGCTGATCGCGACCGCCGAGGTGCAGCTGCAGCTCAATCTCCTCGTAGGTCACGACGAACTCAGCGACGATGGACCCGTCGGCGACGTCGGCTCCCGCGTAGTCGACCAGCACTCTGTAGCTTCCGGCGATGGTGAACCACCGTTCGACCCGGGCGCAGGACGCAGGGGCGGCGCAGGATGCCGTGACCGTGCCGCGAGGATCGGTCACCACGGCGCGCCGAACCGTGACGGGGCGATGGAGGACGAGCTCGAGGGCACGGGCCGACGGCTCTGGGCGCGCCGCCGCAGTAGCAGCCGCTGCTGGCGAGGCAGGCGGGCTGTGCATCGCGGGTCGCGCACAGCCTACGCTGACGAGCAACAGGAGGAGCGCGAGCCTCGGGGCGCGTCCGGTTCGATCCATCGGCCACATTCTACTGCGTACGCTGCTCGGTGTGGCCAGACTGATCCAGCGACCGCGACCGAGCCGGTGCATTCGTCACGGCGCGGCGGTACAGTCTCCTCGATGGCGGTGTTCGCGGAGAACGAGCGTTCGTGGCGGCGGATCGACTATGCGACGATCGCGG
>CAZPEY010000322.1:0-3059 GCA_964585665.1 uncultured Polyangiaceae bacterium
GCGCCCCTCCACACCCGCGGCAACTTCTGGAACGACCTCGACTGCACGATGGGCGGCGCCGGGCAGCTCGTCACCGACGACAAAGGCCTCTGCACCGGTGGCGTCGACGTCGGCATGAACGGCCTCGTCTCGGCGCTCGGCGTCGACCTCACCAAGGTCTACGAGGTCCAGAGCTGCTCCCTGTGACCTCCGGGTCGCTCAGCCGAGGCCTGTCCGCCTCACCTGGGCCGGTCTCTCACCAGACTCCGCATACTTAGACACCAAGTTCGGCTGGCCTCTTCCTTGCTCTGTGTCAGGCTTAGGAAAGAGGTGCCACCATGGGCCCAAAAGTCACGCAGCTCTGGCAACAACTCGACGCCATCGAAAAGCAGCTCTGCCGCCACGACCACGAGCGCCACGAGGATAGCGAGCAGCACCGCGTCTTCTGTGACGAGCGCTTCTGCGTCGAGCGCGGCCCGATCGTCGACGACGAGCTGAAGGCCGCCTAGCGCAGGTCGCCCGCGCCTCTCTCACTCCCCGTGGCGCGCCACCAGCGCGCTGGCCCGCTCGGCGACGCCCGCCTTCTGGTACCGATCGAAGTTCTCCCACGTACAAAACGTCGCTGGATCGGCTCGATCGACGAACAGCCGCCCATGCAGGTGATCGGTCTCATGCTGATACGTGCAGGCGCGCAGGCCGCGCGCCAGATCGCGGATCGGCGCACCGTGGCGATCCATCGCCTCGACGCGCACGCGCGCCGCGCGCCGCACCACGCCGCGCAGGTTCGGCACCGACAGGCACCCCTCGTAGTTGTCGAAGGTCTCGTCCCCCTCGACGGTGAGCACCGGGTTGACCAGCACCGTCAGCGGGATCGCCGGTCGATACGGGTAGCGCGGGTTGCCGGCGCGCACCTCGACGACGCAGATCTGCACCGAGGCGTAGACCTGCGGCGCGGCGATGCCCGCGCCGTTGGCGTCGCGCATCGTCTCGATCATGTCGTCGATGAGCTGCTGCATCGTCGACGACGCGAGCTCGTCCGCAGGGACAGGGCGCGCCGGCTGGCGCAGGACGGGATCTCCGAGGAGCGCGATCTTTCGCAGCATGACGGCCTCAGCATAGCGTCAAACCGCGGTCGATTCTCATCAGGCGCGCATCAAGAAGCTAGCGTCGCAGCGCGCCGCTTCCGATAATCGTGCGCTATGGAGATCAACGCGATCGCACGCGCCCTTCGTAGGCGCGTCTGGGTGCAAGGGCTGGTTCTTGGCGCGGCGCTCGCCGCAGCGTCGACTGCGCACGCCGACGCAGCGCCGTTTTCCATCGAGACGGCGCTGTCGAACGGCAGCAAGGCGTCGCTCACCGTCGGAGGCTACGTCGACGCCTTCTACCAGTGGAACTTCAACAACCCATCGAACGGCGTCACCAACTACCGCGCCTTCGACAACCGCCACAACACCTTCACCATCTCGAACGCCGTCCTCGATCTGGCCGGCAAGGTGAGCTTCGTCTCCGCCAACGTCATCCTGCAGGTCGGCCACACCCCGGAGTCCTACTACCTCGCCGAGCCCAGCTCGCCCGCCTCGTCGGGCGCCGGCGCCAGCGGCGCGAACGTCTGGAAGTACCTCCAGGCGGCGACCCTCGGCATGCGCTTTCCGATTGGGCGCGGCCTCTATCTCGACGGCGGCCTGATGGTCTCGCCCGTCGGCCCCGAGACGTTCCACCCCAAGGATCAGCTGAGCCTCTCGCACTCGAACCTGTTCTTCGGCAATCCCTTCTACCACACCGGGATCAGGCTCTCTTACCCCTTCACCGAGCGCCTCACCGTCTACTTCCACGTCCACAACGGCTGGAACTCCGTCGTCGACAACAACAGCGAAAAGACGATGACCTTCGAGGTCGCGTACAACCACCCCGACAAGCTCGTCGTTGAAGCGATCTACATGACCGGCGTCGAGCGGCCACGCGGCGCGCCCGAGGGACGGGCCTGGCGCCACCTATTCGATGCGTACGGCACTTACTATCCGACCAAGTGGCTGGCGCTGCAGCTGAACCTCAACGGCGGCGTCGAGCCCAACCACTTCGGCACGAGCTGGTGGGCGGCGGCGGCCGGAACGCTGCGGGTGATTCCGCTGTCGTGGCTACGCCTCGCGGCGCGCGGGGACTACTTCTACGAGAAGGTCGCGTCGAACTCGCGCGGTACGGCCTCGGCGATCTTCTGGCCGGTGCCATGGATGGCTTCGTTCACCTTCTGCATCGAGCTGCGTCCCTTCGACAACGCGCTGCTCCGCTTCGAGTTCCGGCACGACGAGGCCGGCGGGCAGGCCTTCTTCAAGGGCCAGGTCCCGAGCAACCTCGACGGCAGCGTCCAGATGAACGCGCGCGCGCAGGAGACGCTAACGGCGGGGCTATCGACCTGGTTCTGAGGCGAGGCGCGCCCGCAAGAGCACCTGCCCAGGCGGACGATCGACGAGCTCCTCGACGGCAAAGCCGGCCGCGGCGAGCGCGGCGCGACAGGCCGCGCCGTGGCGCTCCTGGTTGACGACGACGATCACGGCCCCCCAAGAGAGCGCGGACCGCAGCCTGCGAAAATAGTCAACCCGGTTGACCAACAGGTGATCGACCTCGGAGAGGAGCAGCGCGGCGTAGCGCCCCGGCTCGAGCCCAGGGTCCTCGGGGGCCACCCGACGCGTCGTCACGTTGCCGAGGCCGGCCCGCTGCACGCGCGCCGCCAGCGCCGCCAGCGCCGCCGGATCGAGATCGGTGGCGATCACCTGCCCCCGCGGCCCCACCAGGCGCGCCAGCTTCAGCGCGAAGTAGCCGCCGCCCGCGCCGATGTCCGCCACCTGCTTGCCCTCGAGGACGGGTAGCGCGGCGAGCACCTTGGCCGGCTGCCGATAGGCGTCCTGCGCCGAGAAGTCGCGCTCGTCGACGGGCGCTGCGGCGGCCGGCGGGCTCGGGGCGCGTGAACAAGAACAGGACAAGAAGAGAAGGACGATGCCAACATGCAGCGCATGCGACTGGCCCTGGCGCGCACCGCGATCCACGCGCTCCGTGTGGCGCGCAAGCTCGGCGCGCGCGGCGTC
>CAZPEY010000322.1:3159-6090 GCA_964585665.1 uncultured Polyangiaceae bacterium
ACGTCACCACGCCTGCCGAGCAGCACGCGCTCTTCGCGGCGCTGCGCCGCCTCGCGCCGGGCGCGCCGATCCTGTCGAGCCAGTTCTCCGCCGAGGGCGACGGCGGCACGCGCCCCGGCGTCCGCTTCACCGTCGAGCACGGCTTCTTCTACGTCTTCGCGGAGGCCGAGCTGCAGGCGCTCGCGGCCGCGCACGGCTACACGATCCTGCGCCATCCAGGCTGGCCCCCGGAGAGCACGATCTGGGTCAGTTCGCGAAGGGATCTTTGAGGTCGCGCAGCTTGCCGGCGGGCTTCGGCTCGCTCTTCGGCTCGGGCTTGACCTCGGCGGCGGGCTTGGTCGCCTTGTCGGGCTTGGCCGTCGGCGTCGACTTCCCCGACGGAGCGCTGCTGTCCTTCTTGAGCTCGACCTCGAAGTTGCGATCCTTCTCGGGGACGATGGGCAGCGCCTTCTCTTTGAAGCCGCGCTTGCGGATCGTCACCAAGACCGTCTCGCTCGACTGAGGCAGCTCGAGCGAGAAGGGCGTCCGCCCGACGAGCTCGTCGCGGACGTACACTTCCGCGTCGGGCGGCTTGCTGCGGATGAGGTTGCGAACCCGCACAAGCGGCTTGGCGGGCTCGTTGGTGGCAGCCTTGTCCGGCGTCTCCGGACGCGGCGGTGGCGCGACGACCGGATCCTTGGCCGCCTGTGGCGTCGACGGTTCCTTGACCACCGGCGGCGTGGGCGCGGGCCGCATCACCCAGTAGCCAGCGCCGCCGAGGACGCACAGGCCGAGCAGCCCAGCGACGACGAAGCCCGCCTTGCCGCGCGGCTCCGGCGGCGCCTGGATGGGCGCAGATGCAGTCGGCGTCTGCAGCGGGATCGACTGCGACGGCTCGCGCCCACCGATCCCCGAGATGTTGACCCTCGAGCTCTCCTCGCCCCACGCCTGCAGCGCGTCGCCACCGATGCCCTCTTCGAGCGCCAGCGCCATCTCCTTCATCGACTGGAAGCGCTGGTCACGATCCTTGGCGAGCGCCTTCATGACGACCGCCTCGAGGTCGGCGGGCACCTGCGCCGTCGGGGCGCGCCGCGACGGTGGCTCGACCGGCTCGAACATGTGCTTGGTCAGCACGCCCATGAAGGTCTCGGCGTGGAACGGCACGTCGCCCGTCAGCATCTCGTAGAGGATGCAGCCCGCGGCGTAGATATCGACGCGGTGATCGGGTCGATCGCCGCGCGCCTGCTCGGGCGACATGTACTCGGGCGTGCCGAAGATCATGCCGGTACGCGTCAGGCGAGAGCCGCTGTCGTCGAAGCCCGAGATCTTCGCGATGCCAAAGTCAAGTACCTTGACGAAATCGGGACGCCCCTCCCGCTCGATGAGGTAGATGTTCTCGGGCTTGAGATCGCGGTGGATGATGCCCTTGCCGTGCGCCGCACCGAGGGCGCGGCAGAGCTGGTTCATGATCCGACGGACCCGCTCGAGCGGCATCTTGCCGTCGCTCCGGATGTGGTGCGCGAGATCGTGTCCGTCGAGGAACTCCATGACGAAGAAGACCGAGCCCGACGGCGTCTCGCCGAAGTCGGTGATGTCGATGATGTTCTCGTGGCCGATCTTCGACGCGGCGCGCGCCTCCTGCATGAAGCGCTGCACGAGGTCGTCCTTGCGAGCGAAGTCCTCGGAGAGGATCTTGATGGCCACCTGCTTCTCGATGACGATGTGCTCGGCGAGGTAGACGGTGCCCATGCCGCCCTCGCCCAGCTTGCGCGTCACGCGATAGCGGTCAGCGATCGTGTTGCCGATGTACGCGTCGACCTCGTTGTTCCGCGTGCGCGTGGGCCGCGAGACGGTGCCGTCGAGCTCCTGCGTCGCGACCGCGGTGTCGCCGAGCTCGCCGCTGTCCGGAGAGAGGGGCAAGGGCCCGTTGGGGCTTGGCGGCTTGGAGGGATCGTTGGCCACTAGGTTTAACCCACTAAGATACGCGCGTAATCATGCGTACATGCAATCGTACCACGCACGCTGACGTTGTGCGATTCTTTTCCTGGAAACGCGCCACGACGAAAACCGGTCTGCAGGGGAAGGGGGCGCGTTCTAGTCGAAGGGGTTGCGAAGGTCCGACGGGCGACGGGCGGTGCCCACCGGCCGGGTGGTCGAGCCGCTCCGCGCCGGCTTGCTCGCGGTGACCTTGGAGGAGTGCCGATCCGCCTTGCGGTCGGACTTGTGGTCTGGCTTGCGCACCGCCAGGGTCACATCGACGGTGCCGTCGCGATCCGGGACGATCTCCCGCCGCTCCTCCTTGTATCCGTTGCGCTTGAGGATCAGCGCGACCGGTGTCTTGCCGGCTGGCAGCTTGAGCGTCGTCGGGGAGGTGCCGAGGAGCTCGTCGCCCGAGAAGATGTCGACCCCCGCGGGCTCGGTCTTGACGGCCAGCGAGATCTCGGCGGCCTTGGCGGGCGCGGGCGTCGGCGCCGGTGCCGGTGCCGGGGTGGGCGCGGTGCTCGGGGCCGCGCTCGTGGCGATCGATCCCGGATCGGCCTTGGCGTCGCTGCCGGAGCGCTGCACGAGCAGCCCCACGCCGACGATCGCGGCAATCGCCAGCGAGCCGCCGAGCGCGTAGAGCGGCGTGCGGTTGCGCGGCAGCGGCACGTCCGCCGAGACCAGCTCGGTCGACGTCGACGGGCGCTGCGCCTCGGGGCGACGCGGCTCGGTGCGCGGCTTGAGCTCGGCTTCGACCCCATCGAGGTCGTTGAGCATCTGCTTGAGCGAGGCGTACCGATCGTTGGGCTTCTTCTCGAGCGTCTTCATCACGACCGCCTCGAGGGAGGCCGGCACGTCGGAGCGCTTCTCGGAGATCGGCACCACCGGATCGAAGACGTGCTTGGTCAGCGTCTTGGTCGCCGTGTCGGCGCGGAACGGCACGTCGCCGGTCAGCATCTCGTACATCATGCA
>CAZPEY010000323.1:0-712 GCA_964585665.1 uncultured Polyangiaceae bacterium
CGGAGTTCGACCACACGCGCGATGACGAAGGCGATCAACTGTCCCGCGCGGGGTGGGACTGTTGATCATCGGGGCGGTCTCCCGCGCGAGCGCCGAACGGGCGCAGGACCCAACGTGGCGCGTGGCACGCCGGAGGCGAGTGAAGGCCACAACAAGCCGAACGAAGGGCCGTGGGCGAAACTGGGCGCACTGTCCGTGCGGTCCGTTCCGGCCACGAAAGTGCTGGCCACCATCCCGACCCCGCAATCCGACCATCGACTTCGCATGGTTACGCGCCCCCAGAGGCGGACGCTTCAGCCGACCCGGCAGTTCCCACCCGAGTCGAGGACTGCTCGCGCGCCGGCCCCACACTCCGCACAGGGCACCGACGGGCTAGCGCTGCGGGGCACTTCACGCAGGAACGCTGGTGCATGCAGTCCGTGGTCGAGGCGCGCCGGTTCGACGCGCTCATGAAGATGTACATGGCCTGCTGGACGAGGCGCGGATGGAATGCCGGCCATGCTCGGTCAACGGCACGCAGGTCCACCCTCGCCGAGAGGTCCCGTACGAAGGAGCGCCGGGCTTCGTACGTGCCATGCCCGTCGTAGCCGATGCTCTCCAGGAAGAGGTCGACATTCCGATCGACAACGACGAACCACGACCAGTCGATGCCGTCGCGCCAGGGCGGCGTGGCGAGGCCCATGTGCGGTGCGCAGACGAGCGATAGGTACAT
>CAZPEY010000323.1:722-6071 GCA_964585665.1 uncultured Polyangiaceae bacterium
ACATCGCCGAGAGTTTGTCACTGATGCGCCAGATCCCAGAGAGCTTCGCCGCGAACTGCTGGGCGCGGTCGAGTGGATCACGTGTGGAGGCGAAGATGTCGCGGCGCAGTCGGCCAAGGCCGCCTCCCCCATCTGCAACCGCGAGCGCCGCAGAAGTCGGCATCTTCCCGAAGTGCCCGTAGCGCTTCAGAAGCACCGTGTGCTGCTTCAAGTGACACGCGAGCGAGGGCTCCGCGAAACAGCAACCCTGGCCGCTCGCGTCCTTCGTCAGGTCACAAGCACCAAGGAGGGCTTCGTTCGTCCTCGTGTGAGGGCACGGGCTCTTGCGCGTCAACTTCACGAGAGCTTTCGCCGAGGTCAGCGTGGCTGCATCGGGAGCCGAGATGCCACGCAGGATTTTCATCACAAGCGCGTCGCGCAGACGCTGAAACATCGCGACGGTAACCAGCAGCTTGAAGAGTTCTTCGTCGTCACCACGCTCGAGCGCCTCTCTGCTCGACGCGAATGCACCGACGGTGCTCGTAGCGCAGAACGTACCAATCATTCCGACGTCACCGTCGGTCCCGTAGTGCGTCGCCCGATACCACTCGACGACCGCGCGGGTGACATCGACCTGCTTCTTGGATGGAGTCATGGCGTGGCGTCCTTCGAACTGCTCTCTGCCACCAATGCGCGCTCTGCGTCGGCAAGCGCGGCCTCCGCCGCGGCGCGGACCTCGCCGGCCTGGCAGACGAGGACCAAGCGATGCCGTGCGCGCGTCCACGCCACGTAGAGATCCGTTGCAGTAAAGAGCGCGCCGAAGCTGCTGAGGCCATAGGCGATCACGACGTCTGCCTCGAGCCCTTTGAAAGCACGTGCCGTCGTGACGAGTACGCCCGCTCCTCTTCGCCAGTCACTGGCATCGTCAATGAGCGGGACGCCGTCGACCTCCGCGTGGCGGGCGAGCGAGCTCTTCGTGTGGGAAGCGGGGCCGATGAGCGCCAGCTGATGCGGCTTGATGCCCTGCTGCAGCAACTGGCGAACCTCGGCGAGTACGAGTCCGGCCTCTGCGGCCGAGGACGCAGCCCTGCGCACCGCCGGGGCTTCGCCTGCTGGAGATCCAGGAAGCAAGCGCACGTCGATCCTCGCGAGCGAGGCTCCGCTCCTCGCGATCGCCTTCGTGTTCCTGCAGTTGGTCGTCAGGGGGAAGCGCGCGGCAAGGTGTACGGGCGGGCGCCTCGCCGTCCCGCGCAAGCTCTGATTCATGTCCAGGAAGGCATAGAGACGACCTGCCTTACCGGCTCGCGAGAGCGACTCGATGGTCACCCACCAGTCGGGGGCAAAGTCCTGCGCCTCATCCACGACGACCGCGTCAAAGGTCTCTGCCTGTCCGCGCGCGCGAAGAACCTCGAGCGCTTGCTCCATGATCAGCGGGACCTCGTCATCCCAGAACGCCTGCTCATTGGTGCTTGGGACGTCAAAGTCCACGTGGGCACGCTGGGCCAGACGTCGCGCGCACGAGTGGAACGTCGAGATCTCCAGCAGGGCGCCAGCGCGATGCGCCCGCGGGTCGTGCTTCGCCTGCTCCTGGAGCCACGCGCAGAGATGGCGGTTGAAGCACAGGAACAACACGCGCTCGCCGCGGTCGGCCAGCGAGAGGGCAAACTCGAGCGCGAGGAGGGTCTTGCCGGACCCAGCGGTACCTTCGACGAGCACACGCTCGTTCTCGAGCAGGCCGAGCAAGGTGGCCCTCTGGTCGAGCGTGATCTGAACGATGCGATGGTGCTCCGCGCTCACTTCGGCGCCAGCGCACCGCATGAGGCGTAGCTTCGGCATGAGCGCATCCAGTAGGTCCGTGAACTGGCTCGGCGTGAGGTGGGTCTCACTTCGCGCCCACGCCTTGAAGGCGTCTTCGATTCGCGCTGGCAGCGCATCGAGGGAAGGCGCATCGACCCGGACACGCGGATCGCGGTTGAGCGGAAGGGTGCCTGTGAACTTGGCGTGGGGAAACACGACCACGTCGCCATGGGTGAACATCCCGCGGTGCACGCGCTTTCGCGTGCGCTCTTCGACCGCGTCGAGTAGCGCGTACCGGCTCTTGCGAGCCTGGTCGAACGGGTCGCGCAGGTCCTTTCCACCACGTGACCATGTGCGTCCCGACAGCTCGGGCCTCCCTCCCTTCACCTCGAGGACCAAGAGGCCGCGATCGGGATGGAGGATGACAAAGTCAGCCTCTCCCTCTCGCAACGGCTCACCCGCGAGGTCACGCGTCGGGCGAAGCCACGGGAATGAGTGCAGGACCACGAACCCCATCGGCAGTCCGCGCAGTGCCTCGTAGACGAGCCTCTCGGAGTCGTGGACGATGTCCTCGAGCGCGACCTCGGGGATGAAGCGCGCCATCATCGGGCCTCGTCGGCATGGCACACGATGGTCGCGGCAAGCGTGAGCTCGGCGCGATCAAGACGCTCGGGGCGAAACTCCTTGCCCGTCGCGCTGCCGTAGGACACCTGGAGCCGAGACGGTGCCCCGTCGTCCCCCGGCAGTTCCTTCACGTGCGCAATGGTCCACTCAGCGCTGGTGGCCCCAAACTTTCCTCGCGGTCGCAGAACGACCAGCCATGCATCGGGGCCGAGATCGGCGGGCGAGACGGCGCGGACGATGAGCCAGCCGCCTGCGCTGAAGCCCGCGTTCTTGAGGCCGGGATTCGGCACTCGAACAGCGAATGCATCGTCTGGAGCGATGTCGGCGAGCAATCGAACCTTGCCGTGGGTCGCGTCATCGTCTGCTCGTCGCAGATCCTTCACCGGGAGCTCGATGACTCGCCCCTTGGAGGGAGGGGCCGGTGCAGCAGGGCGAGGCGAGGATGCGCCTGCGCCGCTGAGGCCGGTGGCGCGCTGATACGCAGATGGAAGATCGTGCTCGACCAGGTAGTCCGGCAGGATCACTCGAGGTGCCTCGCTTGGCGCCACGGTCGGGTGGCTCGTCTCGGCGTGCTCGCTTGCGAGGAGCGCGGGGTAGATCCCGACCGTCATGGTTCGAGGACCATCGCAGCGCAGCGCGCCACTAGCATCGCTTGCGGTAGTCCAACCCTCCAGTTCAAGGAACCGAGCCAGCGGCCGCAGCACGCGAGCCTGCTCGCTCGTTGATGCGAAGCCCGGCACCTCGCCCGTGCGGAAGTACCGCAACAGCTGCAGCGCGAGCCTCCGATCGAGGCGACCGTGCAGGAAGCGGTTGCCGTAGTGACGGAGGCACTTCGTGCACGAGCGCTCGCACCGGACCGGTTCCCCGGGCCGGTTCGCAGGGCACGATTCCAGCAGCTTCTCGGTTCGGTCGAGCACGTCCTGGAGCTGCGCTCCGGCGTAGGCCGCGTACCCCGCACCGCCCGAGGACGTGTCGAAGAGGAAGAGCTCGGCGACGCCGTGATCGCCGTCAACGAGCGGCGGCAGCAGTCGAAAGCCTGCCGAGACCTCCCCGGGATCAATATCCAGATGCAGGCTGGCACCAAGCGCAAGGGCCTCAGCGAGCGTCGCGAGCGCGTCGTAGAGCCAGGGCTGCTCCGGCTGAAAGTCCAGGGGCCGCCGGAACGCTCCCCGGAGAAGCAGGAGATCCGTGCGGAAG
The DNA here is from genome assembly GCA_964585665.1 of uncultured Polyangiaceae bacterium. GTDB lineage: Bacteria > Myxococcota_A > Polyangia > Palsa-1104 > Palsa-1104 > CAZPEY01. The sequence continues at coordinate 4,320 of CAZPEY010000323.1, forward strand.
TCGTGAACGAGGAAGAGTCCGCGCCGCACCTCGCCATTGCACTTCGAGCCCGCTCCGTCGCGCTCCAGGACGTGCCTTGGCACAAGGAAGGGCCGGCCGTGGGAGCCCTCTGGTTCCTCACCGTCGATCCATGCGCCTCCGCAGCTCTCACACACGCTGAAACCCGCGGCGTCTTTGCCCTTGTTCGCCACAACGAGAAGTACATCCTCGCCATATGCGTGGCTAAGGTTGGCGCCAGAGCCATCGGTCCAGCTGAACTCATCGCGGCCTGCGATCTCTGGCAGCTGCGCAGACGAGGCGAAGGTGATGTCCTGCTCGCGGTCACCCTCACGCAGCGCGCGTCCTTCCTCCGGTGAGAACGAGGGCGGGTCGAGATACTCGCGCACGAACAGCGGAGTGCGGCACACCGGACACGGGGAGCCCTCGATTGTCCGCGCGGGCGCACCTCCGCTCTCGAGCGAGATGAAGGAGCAGCGCGTGCACCCGACGTAGCGACTGAGAGGCTGCGAGAAGAGCGCTGCCGCAGGGGACGCCGTCGGCGGGCCATCAACGAAGATGCCGCCGACGCGATACGTCTGCTTGTTCACCACCAGCAGTCGCCCCGGCGCGTACTCGCTGAGCGCCTGTGCCTTCGCCAACTGCGGTCGCTCCTTCACGTTGACGCGCCACCTCGAGTTGCTCTTGTCCCACTCCTGGATCACGAAGCTGCAGAGGTCGGTTGGGAACGCGTAGGACGGCAGGAGGCCGTGATCGAAGCAGAGGTCGAGCAGCCCACCTGCATCGTCATCGGTGGCATCCCCTTCACTCGGCTCACCCTCACCTGAGGTCGTTGCTCCGAGGCGCTCGTCGCGGAGCTGCGTGAGCGTTCGCAGCAGCGTGTCGGCGATCTCTCGCACGAACTTGCGCTTCTCGTCGGCCACGCCGGTCTTGAAGATGGCGGCAGGAAGCCAGCCCGCTACCTCCTCGACCACCGGGCTCTTGGGGGTGAGCACCGACTTCCGCATCCAGTCTTCAAACGCCGGGAATGAGAACTCAGAGGTTCCCTCGAAGAACTCGTCGGCATCGCCGAACGCGCTCATGATGCCAGGACGATGCTTTGCGATCTCGGCCTGCTCCTCCAGCGAGAGAGAATCCAGGCGCGAGTGGAAGAAGGTCTGAAGCAGGTGCGAGTTGACGTGTCGGCGCGCGAGCCGAGGGTTGTCCGCCTTCAGGCGCGGCTCTCGAGGCGGTCCGCTGATGATCGCCTCGGGATGTGCAAAGTAGTGGGCATCATGTGCGCCTCCCTGGGCGAACATGAGGACCGATGAAACCGAGGTCCCGCGCCGACCTGCACGCCCCGCGCGCTGCTGGTAGTTCTCGCGCTGCGGTGGCACCGTACGAAGTCCGACGGCAGTGAGCGAGCCGATGTCGATGCCGACCTCCATCGTCGTCGTGCAGCTCAGGATGTCGACGGGCGGCTTGTCAGGGCCAAGCGGAATGTCCTGGAAGCGGAGCTCGAACTCCTCGGTCGTCGCATAGACGACGCCGGCATCGCGTTGTGACAGTTGGGCCGTGTGCTCCTCCGCAGTGATGTGGACCGGACGCTCGCCCCGAAGGACCGCGCGTAGCGGCTCGCGAAAGAAGCCCTTCCGTGAGCGCATGTACTCGTGCTCCGGGGGACGCGGCTCGAGGCGCTTGTCTTGGCAGTTGCCGCACGCACCGAGAAAGGGCCTCGCTTGGAGGTGCCCGCACACGACGCACTGAAGCCAGACA
>CAZPEY010000324.1:0-6054 GCA_964585665.1 uncultured Polyangiaceae bacterium
GGGCGCCCGAAGGTCGCCCAAAACGCGACGCGGGCCGTGCTCCCGATCAGGAGCCGGCCCGCCGTGGTGCTGCCTAGGTTAGGCGGCGACCCTAGCTGCGAGCGCGTAGCGCTGCCAAGAAAAAAAAGCGCGATTCTCCGACGGAGAACGTGCTGCGCTGCGGCAACGATCGCGTGACGCTGCGCGCCACGTCTCGTGACCCCGAGCACTTGCCTGGCGGCGGCACGGTGTATGATCCGGGCATGCGCTTACGACTCGCTTTGCTCTCCGTCCTGCTCCTCGGTTCGGCCTGCACGCGCATTCGCCTCGTCGACGACGTCGACCTGACCTTCGACTTCACGCCGCTCGTCGGCCCGTCGAACCTGCTGCACCAGCCCTATGTCGTCGGCAGCCAGATGAACCTCTACGTCGATCACTCCGACGAGAACAAGGATCTGACGGGCTGGAGCCTGCGATCGTCGGATCCGGACATCTTCTCGATCGACGACCCGACCGTCGTGGCGTTCGACAAGGACACCTTCCGCGTCCACTGTCACGCCAACGGCGCCGGCACCGCCCGGCTCGAGGTGCTCAACGAGCACGGCTCGGTCGTCCACCGCACCAGCGTCGACGTCGAGCGGCCCGATCGCGTCGAGCTGCTGGCGCACGGCCCGCTGCTGGTCGAGCATCCTTCGCTCGATCCCCGCACGACCGAGCCGCGCGTCCTGGCCGGAGGCACCGCGACCTTCCTCGTCCGCTACTACCTCGGCAACCGCCTCCTCCACGGCAACGGCGCGCTCAGCGTCCCGTCGACCAACGCGGTCACTGCGTCCACGCCGCAGAGCTTCCTCTTCGAGGACCGCGACTGGTTGCAGGTCACGCCCTACTCGCCCGGCGACTCGGTGCTCGAGGTCTCCGTGGGCGGCCAGAAGTTCTCCGACCTCATGGTGCACAGCGTCCCGCAGACCGACATCACCGAGGTGCGGATCCTCGGTGAGAACGAGACGCACGCACGGAAGGGCGAGTGGCTCGTCGCCCTCGCGCAGTCCTACGACGCGTCGGCGCGCCCGATCTACGGCGTCGAGTACAACTGGGAGCTCGACGGGCAGGCTGAGCTCGGCGAGGGCGATCTCTACCGCTACCAGTACGACCCGAAGCAGAAGCGCAACCTGGCGGCGCGCTATGGGCAGCTCGACGCCGTCGCTGTGATCCACGGCGAGGGCTACGTCGACTCGTCCAACCGCATCGGCTGCAACGCGGTGGACGCCACTCCGAACACACGCGATCTGTCGCTCCTGATGGTCGTGGCGGGTGCCTTGATCGCCGCGCGGCGATCCCGTCGACGCCGCGCCTGAGTTGCAATAGAGTCGGCGCCATGCGCCCTGCATGGCTGCTCGCCGCCTTGGTCTTCGCCTCGACGACGAGCGCCGCGCCCCTCGCCAAGCCCGCCCTCGCCCCGAAGGTCCTCGGTACGGTCGAGGGGATCAGCGAGTACCAACTCGACAACGGGCTGCGGGTCCTGCTGTTCCCAGACGCTTCCCGCCCGATCCTCACGGTCAACCTGACCTGCCTCGTCGGGTCGCGCCACGAAGGCTACGGCGAGAGCGGCATGGCGCACCTCCTCGAGCACATGCTCTTTCGGGCCACGCGCCGCTACCCGAACATGGACAAGCTCTACGAGCAGCGCGGCGGCTACTCCAACGGCTCGACGACTTGGGATCGCACCAACTACTTCGTCAGCCTGCCTAGCAAGGGTGACAACCTCGCCCTTGCGATCGACGTGGCGATCGACCAACTGGGCGGAGCGCTGCTGCGCAAGGAGGACCTCGATCAGGAGTTCTCCGTCGTGCGCAACGAGTTCGAGATGGGCGAGAACAACCCCGAGTCGGTGCTGTTCGAGCGGATCCTCTCGACCGCGTACCTGTGGCACAACTACGGCAAGTCACCGATCGGCTCGCGCGCCGACATCGAGCGGGTGCCGATCGAGCGGCTGCGCGCCTTCTACGAGCGCTTCTATCGCCCGGACAACGCGCTGCTGATCATCACAGGCAAGTTCGATCCAAAGGAGGCCCTGCGCCTCGCCGCGCTCGGGGCCAAGCGCCTCCCCCGCCCCAAGCAGCCGCTGCCCAAGACCTACACCGTCGAGCCCGTCCAGGATGGCGAACGCAGCGTCGTGCTCGAGCGCGCCGGCGATCTCGGATTCGTCGGCGTCGCCCTCCACACGGTCTCGGGCACCGATCCGAGGATGCCGGCGGCGCTGGTGCTCACCGATGTGCTGGGGCAGAAGCCCTGGGGGCGCCTCTACAAGAACCTGGTCGACGCCAACCTCGCCACGGAGGTCATGCCCCAGGCGCAGCCGCTCCACGAGCCCGGCTTCCTCGCGCTGCTGGCCAAGCTGCGCAAGGATCAGTCCCTCGATCGCGCAAGCGAGGTCCTGCGCGCGACGCTCGATCAGCTCAAGCAGAAGCCGGTCACCGAAGAGGAGGTCGCGCGCAGCCGGGCGCACTGGGACAAGCTGATCGAGCTGCAGCTCGCCAACCCGGAGCAGGTCGGCGAGTTCTTGTCCGACTTTGCGGCGCTCGGGGACTGGCGGATGCTCTTCGTGCTCCGCGATCGCCTCCAGAAGGTGACGGCCGCCGAGGTGCAAGCCTTCGCGAACGACTTCGCCAAGCCGAGCAATCGGACCTACGGAATGTTCCGGCCCACTGCGAACCCCGATCGCGCGCCGCTGCCGGCCGAGCCGGATCCCAGAAAGGCGCTCGCCGACTGGCGCCCCCAGGCGGGGCAGCAGGCGGGCGAGGCGTTCGAGGCGACGGTCGACAACATCGAGAAGCGCACGCTGCGCGCCACCCTCGACGGCGGCATGAAGATCGAGCTCCTGTCGAAGCGCTCCCGCGGCGGCCTGGTCACCGGGGCGATCGAGCTCCGCTACGGCAACGAGGAGTCGCTGCGCGGCAAGGTACCGGCGGCGATCCTCGTCGGGCCGATGTTGCTGCGCGGGACGCGCACCCTCTCCTATCAGCAGCTCCGCGAGCGCCTCGATCAGCTCAAGGCCGAGCTCGTCGTGTCAGGCGACGTGCCCGAAGGCGAACAGCCCGCGCCGAGCCCCAAGCCAGATGCCGTCTTGCTGCAGTTCCAGACGAAGCGAGAGCATCTGCCGGCGCTCCTCGATCTGCTCGCCGAGATCCTGCAGCAGCCGAGCTTCCCTCCGGCCGAGTACGAGACGCTGCGCCGCGGCCTCATCGCCCACTACGAAGCAGCGCGCCTCGATCCGACGCGGCTCGCGCAGCTCGAGCTCCTCCGCCGCATCAACCCGATCCCGCCGACGAGCCTCCACTATCGCCCGTCGTTCACCGAGCACATCGACTGGCTGCAGAAGACCTCGCTCGATCAGGTCAAGCAGGTCTACCAAGACAGCTTCGGCTCGTCGGGGATGAACGTCGCGCTCGTCGGTGACTTCGATACGGCGGCGGTCAAGGCGCAGCTCGAGCGCCGCTTCTCGGGCTGGCGCAGCAAGCAGCCGTTTGTGCGCGTGCCGGTGCCTCTCGCCCCAGCGACGCCCGGCAAGCTCCGGCTGCGCATCCACGAGAAGCAATCGGCCACCATCGCGAGCGGCCTGGCGCTGCCGATGCGTGACGACCACGAGGACTTCCCAGCGCTCGACCTCGCGAGCTACGTGCTCGGTCGCGGCTTCAACTCGCGGCTCATCGCGCGACTGCGGACCCAGGAGGGCATCTCCTACAGCACCTTCGCGGCGCTCCACAGCGAGGCGCAGGACGCCGTGGCGACCTTCCTCACGATGGCGATGGCGGCCAACCCCAAGGCGCTGCGCGCCGCCGAGATCCTCGAAGAGGAGATCACGCGCTGGGCGCAGCAGGGCATCACGCCGACCGAGCTCGAGGAGTTCAAGCGTAGCTACGCCGAGACCTTCCACGCCGATCTGGCACGCGACGAGAACGTCGTGCAGCTCCTCTACTCGACCGCGTACGAGAAGCGCACGCTGACCTACTACAGCGAGCTCCAGCGGCGTGTCGCCGCCCTGACGCTCGATCAGATCAATGCGACGCTGCGACGACGGATCGATCCGAAGCGCTGCGTCGAGATCATCGCGGGGGACGTCCCATGAACAGGATTCGACGAAGGGGCTCGTGTGTCTGGCCGGTCGCGCTCGCAGCGCTGATCGTGCTCGCACCACAAGGGGTGCGGGCGGAGCCGCAAAAAGAGGCCGAGCAGGAGATGGAGCTCGCGCAAGACGCGCTCGATCACAACGACTACCCGGCGGCGCTGCAGCACTTCTCGTCGGCGCAGACGCTGGCGCCCAACGCGTCGGGGCCGCTGCTCGGCCTAGGCCTCACGTACGCCGCCATCGATCGGTGCCAGGAGGCGGTGCCGCTCCTGCAGGAGTACCGTCGCCGCAAGGGCCCCTCAGCGAACCCCAAGGCGGAGCGTGCGATCGAAGAGTGCTCACACAAGCCGCGCAACGGCACGCTCGTTCTCGAGACGCGCCCGACGGGAGTCGAGGTGTTTCGCGACATCCCAGGGCAGCCGCTCCTCGGCAAGACGCCGCTCGTGTCCGAGCTCCCCGTCGGTCGCCACACGCTGCTGCTCCGCAAGAACGGCTACCTCATGAGCACCGTGACGGTGCAGATTCGCTCCGGGCAGGAGACGCGCGAGCTGGCGGGTCTGCGCGCCGAGGGGGGCGGCACCCTCGAAGAGCCGGTCGCGCCGCCCCCCAAGGCGCCGGTGACGACCCCACCGCCAGCGCCAAGAGCCGAGCCGCAGCTCGTCGCGGTCCCCCCCGAGCGCGAGGCGCCAAAGGGCAAGTCGCGCACCGGTCTGTGGATCGGCCTCGGCGTGGGCATCGGCCTCGTCGTGGTCGTCGGCGTCACCGTGGGCGCCGTGCTCGGCACTCGCAAGGACCCGGCCCAGTTTCCAGCCATCGTCTTTTCCGCGACGCAGTGAGGATCGCCATGCAGACCAAACTCGCCTTGCAAGCTCTGCCGCTACTCGCCCTGTCGGTGTCGCTGTCGACGGCGGGCTGCACGCCCGCCAACACCGTGTGCAACGATCCGGGCGTGTCTCAACTCTCCTGCCTCGCGCTACGACTTACCGAAGGCGTGAGCAGCAAGATCGATCGCGTCGACGTCCACTACGAGATCAACTCGCTCAGCGCAGGAATCTTCACGACACGCTTCGACACGAGCCGACATGCGCCCGCCAAGTTGCCGATCGACCTCGCCGTCGTCCAGCCGCTCAATGAGCCCTACACCGCCCCTGAGATCCACGTCGTGGTGATCGCGAGCCTCGACGACAGCGTCGTTGGCACGACGTCCTTCGGAATGTTCCCACCACAGACCGGCACTTTCAACGTCTCGGTGCCGCTCGTTCCCGTCGACCAGAGCGGATGCTTCAACGGCCAGCAGGACCCCGGGGAAGCGGACGTCGACTGCGGAAGATTTGGCGACATCTTCAAAAGCTCGAAGTACTCGCCCAATGTCGTGCCACTCCGAGACCGGTGCATTCCCTGCTTTTCCGGCAGCACCTGTCTCATCAACGAAGACTGTTTCTTCAAGTCCTGCAACGCCGACACGTACACCTGCGATTGAACTAGTCAATAGACTTGACTAATCGTCCGAAGGGCGGAGGCGCGTGCCGCAGCTCGGGCAGCGCTCCTTGGTGCTCGGGATGCCGCAGCCAGGGCAGCGCACCTTCTCGTCCTCGTCGACGCGAGGACGGCGCTTGACGGGTGCGGCGTTGGCTTTGGCGGCGGGCGCGGTCGTGGGTTTCTGCGCGGGGGCAGCCGGCGGTGCAGGCACAGCTGGCGCGGCGGCAAAGTCGGAGAAGTCCGGCTCCGCACCCAGCGTCGCTTCGGACGCGGCCTCGGACCGGTGGACCGCCTCGGGCGAAGACGCCTCGCTGGCGAGGTTCTCGACGCTGGCGAGCGCCTCGGCAATCAGCGCGTCGTAGCTGTTCGGCTCGGGGCGCGGCTTGGGAGGTGGGGTCGCCGCTGGAGCCGCCGGGCGCGGCGCAGCGGGAGGCGGCGCAGGGCGCGCGATCGCCGCTGCCGGTCGGGGC
>CAZPEY010000325.1:0-6054 GCA_964585665.1 uncultured Polyangiaceae bacterium
ACCGCCGGCCTCGCCGGCGCCGCCTCTCGAACCGGCTCCAGCTCCAGCTCCAGCTCCAGCTCCAGCTCCAGCTCCGGCTCCGGTTCCGGTTCCGCCCCCGCCGCCGAGCCCGACGCTGAAGCCGCCCGAGCCGATCGCGGGCTACGCCAACGGCTCCTTCTTCGTCCGCGACCCGCACGACTGGTTCGTGCTCTTCCCGAAAGGCCGTCTGCAGATCGACGCCTACACCTTCCCGGCGCGCGGCTCCGTGCCCGCCGGCGTCGAGGAGAACAGCGGCCGAGACGGTCGGCCGCGCAACACCATCTTCGTGCGCCGCGCCCGCGTCGAGCTCCAGGGCACGGTCGCGCGCTACTTCGACTTTCACCTCGCCGGTGAGTACGCCGCGACGCCCGCCACCGGCTCGCTCGGCACCATCGCCGACGCCTACGTGATCGCCAACATCTGCCCCGGCTTCGCCATCGAGGCGGGCCAGTTCGATCTGCCGTTCACGCAGGAGAACCGCACCTCGGACAAGGCCTTTGACTTCATGGAGCGCTCGGCGGTGGTCCGCTCCTTCGCCGTCCCTTCGAACAAGGACATGGGTGTGATGGCGTTCGGCTGGCTCCCGAAGAACAGCGCCTACTACTCGCTCGGCGTGTTCAACGGCGACGGACAGAGCTTCCGCAACCAGGACAACAACGTCGCCGTCGTCGGCCGCGTCTTCGTCACGCCGCTCGGCTTCATGGCCAAGGGGCGTCGCTGGATGGAGGAGCTCGAGCTCGGCGCCTCCTTCTGGTGGCAGCGCAACACCAACCTCGGCGGCGGCGTGACCCCGAACCCGTCGGGCGCCGCGCAGGACGACCTGCTCAACATGACCACGCAGGGCGGACTCACCTTCTTCTCGTCGAGCTATCGCAACGGCGCCGACGCCGCCAACAACCCGATCCGGTCCCACCTCGTGCCGTGGGGCTCGACGATCAAGTGGGCGCTCGAGGCCCACGTCCCGTGGCAGCGCGTCGGTCTACGCTGGGAGTACGTCAACCAGCGGATCGATCTGGCGCAGTACAACGACACCAACCCGAGCAACGCGACGCTGATGCGCTCGCCCGGCGTGCGCGGCGGCCGCCTCGACGGCATGGCGACCTACGTCGAGCTCTACGGCTGGCTCCTCGGCGATCGCTCGATGATCGAGGCGCCGGGCCTCGAGCCCATCCCGCGCCGGCGCGCCTTCGCTCCCGCTCCCGAGCCCCGCTGGGGCCTGATGCTCGCGGTCAAGTACGAGCTCATCCGCTTCGATCTCCGTGGCCTGCCCGCCGGCGCCCCCGACATGGCGGGCGCCCCGACGCTCGATCCGGCCCAGGGGCGCTACCTCGTCCACATCTTCGAGGCGGGCCTCAACGCCTGGCTCACCAAGCACGCGCGCCTGAGCGCCAACTACGTGATGAACTACTTCGACGGCGACGCCGCCCAGATCAAGGGCAACTTCTACTTCCACAAGCCCTTGCACGAGCTGCTCTTCCGCGTCGCCGTCGGGCTCTGAGGCGGCTCAGTCGAGGCGCGTTCGACGCAGACGCAGCGCGTTCGAGATCACCGACAGCGAGCTCAGGCTCATCGCCGCGCTGGCGATCATCGGGCTCAGCAGGAGCCCGAAGAGCGGGTAGAGCACGCCGGCTGCGATCGGCACCCCGAGCGTGTTGTAGACGAAGGCCAGCCCCAGGTTGAGGCGGATGTTGCGCATCGTCGCGCGACTGAGGCGCCGCGCGCGCACGATGCCCTGGAGGTCGCCGCCCAGCAGCGTTACATCGGCGCTCTCGATCGCGACGTCGGCGCCCGTCGCCATCGCCAGCCCGACGTCGGCCTTGGCGAGCGCCGGCGCGTCGTTGATGCCGTCACCGGCCATCGCGACCGAGCGGCCGGCGCGCTGCAGCTCCTCGACCTTGGCGAGCTTGTCGTGCGGCGTGACCTCGGCGAACACCTCGGCGGGCGCGAAGCCGAGCTCGTTGCCCACCGCCGTCGCGGTCGCGCGGTGGTCGCCGGTCAGGAGCAGGATCCGCAGGCCGTCGGCGCGCAGCGCCGCCAGCGCCGCCGGCGCGCCCCGCTTGATCGGATCGGCGACCGCGAGCACGGCCACGGGGCGCGCCTCGACGGCGACCAGCAGCACCGACTGCCCGCGATCGCGCAGCACCGCGGCGCGCTCGTCGAGGGACGCCACGCTGGCCGCAGCGACGCCCGCCTTGACCAGCAGCGCCGCGTTGCCAACGGCGACGCGCTTGCCGTCGACGATCCCCGTCACACCCGCCCCGGTGTGCGACGCGAAGGACTCCACCGGCCGCAGCGGGATCTGCCGCGCCCCCGCCGCTTCGACGAGCGCCCGCCCGAGCGGGTGCTCGCTCGACTGCTCGACGCTCGCCGCGAGCTGCAGCGCCTGCGCCTCGTCCCCCTCGAGGATCCTGCACTCGACGAGGCGCGGCTTGCCCTCGGTGATCGTGCCGGTCTTGTCGAGGACGAGCGTGTCGACGCGCTCGAAGCGCTCGAGCGCCGCCGCGCTCTTCCACAGCACGCCGGCACGGGCGCCGCGCCCCGTACCGACCATGATCGACATCGGCGTGGCGAGGCCGAGCGCGCAGGGACAAGCGATGATCAGCACGGCGACCGCGTTGACCAGCGCGTGCGCGAGGCGTGGCTCGGGGCCGACCAGCGCCCAGACCACGAAGGTGATCCCAGCGACGAGGACGACCGCTGGAACGAAGTACCCCGAGACGCGATCGGCGAGCCCCTGGATCGGCGCGCGGCTGCGCTGCGCCTCGCTGACCATACGCACGATCTGCGCCAGCACGGTGTCGCGCCCGACGCGCTCGGCGACGATGGTGAGCGCGCCGGTGCCGTTGACGGTGCCACCGGTCACCCGGCTGCCGACCTGCTTCTGGACCGGCATCGCCTCACCGGTCAGCATCGACTCGTCGACGCTGCTCTGCCCTTCGGCGACGACCCCGTCCATCGGCAGCTTCTCGCCCGGCCGGACGCGGAAGCGCTGGCCTGGCAGGGCGTCGACGAGCGGCACGTCGACCTCGCCCGTCTCGGTCAGCCGGTGCGCGACGGTCGGGGCGAGGCCGAGCAGGGCCGCGATCGCGCCCGAGGTCTGGCTGCGCGCGCGCAGCTCGAGCACCTGACCGAGCAGCACGAGCGCGGTGATCACCGCCGCCGCCTCGAAGTAGACCGGCGGCACCCCGCCATGGCTCAGGAAGGCCGGCGGCAGCAGCGACGGCACGAGGAGCGCGACCAGGCTGAACCCATACGAGACCGCGGTGCCGAGCGCGATCAGCGTGAACATGTTGAGGTGGCGCCGCCGGAGCGACTGCCAGCCGCGCACGAAGAACGGCGCCCCACCCCAGAGCACCACCGGGCTCGACAGCCAGAGCTGCAGCCAGAGCGCGAGGCGGTGCCCGAGCGCGTGCTGGATCGGCTGCCCCGGGATCATCTCGGACATCGCCAGGGCGAGCGTCGCGAACGCAAGCGGCGCGGAGACGACGAACCGGCGCCATAGATCGACGAGCTCCGGGTTGGGCCTCGCGTCGACGGTTGGCACCTCGGGCTCGAGCGCCATCCCGCACAGCGGGCAGGCCCCTGGGTGGTCCTGGCGCACCTCGGGATCCATCGGGCAGACGTAGACGACTCCCGGCGCGGGGCTCGCCACAGACGGTGGAGGCGGCGAAGCGGCGGCGGCCGATCCGCCGAGGTAGCGCGCCGGATCGGCGGCGAACTTGGCGCGACACTTCGGATTGCAGAAGAAGTAGGTCGTACCGTCGTGGACATGGCGGCCGCCGCGCGGCGCGCTCGGATCGACGGACATGCCACAGACCGGATCGCGGGCCTGGTCCATGCCAACACCATAGGAGCTACTCCCTCCCCGCACCAGTCGACGACGCCCCGGGCGCATGCCAGCATCCGCCGGGTGAAGGCACCGAGCCTCGAAGAGATCTGGCAGACATATGATCGAATGGAGGTCCGCCTCACCGCTCCGCTGTCGGCGCGGATGATCGAGCTGGCGGCGCTGGCGCCCGGGCAGCGCGTCCTCGATCTGGCCACCGGGCGGGGCGAGCCGGCGATCGCGGCGGCGCGCGTCGTCGCGCCGCACGGCGAGGTCATCGGCGTCGATCCGGCGGCGAGCATGCTGGCGATGGCGCGCCAGCGCGCCGACCGAGAGGGGCTCGCCAACCTCGCGCTGCGCTGCCTCGACGCCGCGGCGCTCGACGAGCTGCCGACGGCCAGCTTCGACGCGGTGCTGTGCCGCTGGGGCCTCCAGTACATGGCCCGCCCCGCCGAGGCGCTGGCCGGCGCGCGGCGCTGCTTGCGAGACCACGGGCGGCTCGTCGTCGCCGTCTGGTGCGAGCCCGAGCGCGTCCCCTACTCCTCGTGGGCGCGGCGATTGCTCGAGCTCGAGCGCCCTCTACCTCCCGTCGAGCTCGACCGCCCCGGCACCTTCTACTACGCCGATCCGTCCCGCCTGGTGCGCGACCTCGAGGGCGCCGGCTTCGACCTGCTCGGCAGCGAGGAGGTCGAGGTCCCGGTGATGGAGGCCGCGACGGTCCCGGAGCTGGTCGCCTGGCTGCGCGCCTTCGGCATGGCGCGGCTGTTCAACGAGCTGGCGATCTCCGACGAGGCACAGCGCAGCTGGGAGGCCGCGGTCGCGGCGCACAGCGACGAGCTCCTCGAGGGTGGGCGCTATCGACTCGGTGGGGTGACGCGCCTCGTCGTCGCCACGCCGCGGCGCGCGCGCTGATCCCCGCGCTTTTCACCGACGGCGGAGGGTGGTAGAAGCTGCCGATGTCGCTGCGCACCACCTTGCTCGTCTCGCTCGTCGCGCTCCTGTCGCCCCAGCTCATCGCCTGCTCCTCGCCCGCTCCCTCGGCGGCGGCGCGCCACTTCGCGCTCAGCCCGACCGTCATCCTGAGCGAGGTCCTGTTCGATCCGCCCGGCACCGATAGCAATAACGAGTACGTCGAGCTGCAGTGCACGCCGAGCGTCGCGCTCGACGCCTACTGGCTGGTGATCCTCGAGGGCGACTACAACAACTCGGCGCCCACCGAGCGCGGCACGATCTGGTTCGCCAAGGCGCTGACCGGCATCACCTGCGGCTCGAACGGCTTCGTCATCCTCCAGCTCGGCACCGTCCACGACGGCGTCGCCGGCACCACGTACGTCGACAACTTCTTCACCCAGAACCTGCAGAACGGCACGCAGACCCTGTGGCTGCTGCAGACCGACACGTTCAGCGACGCGAACAACGACCTCGACGACAACGACGACGGCGTCATCGACGACTCGACGCTGCTCCCCAAGATCGTCGACAGCGTCGCGGTGAGCGACGGGTACGTCGACGACCTGACCTACTCGCCGGCGCTGCTCGTCAAGTCTGGGGTCGACATCGACGCGATCTCGCGGTTTGCAGGAACGACCGACACGTCGGCCGCGAGCTGGTACTTCGGCTCGGTCAAGGGGCCGTCGCCGTTCACCTACGACACCAACTCGGTGTCGGACAACTTCCCGCCGGGCGGCACGCTCGAGCCCGGGACGGCCAACACGGTGAGCCCGACGCTCGATCTCACCGCCGGGCCGCCGGCCGATCTCGTCGGCAGCAGCGCCGACCTCGTCGGCAGCGGTGGCGATCTCACGACCGGCGGCAGCGCCGATCTGGGCGCGGGAGGCGCCGACGCCGCGACCACCGACGACGCCGCCACGGCGAGCGACGACCTCGCCGAGCCACCCGCCGGCCCCGACCTCAGAAGGCCGCGCGACCTCGAGAAGGCGCCGGATCTCGACGAGAGCGGCACCGCAAGCCCCCCCGACCTCCGCAGCGGCGGCAGCACCAGCGGCGCCGATCGCCGGCGCGGCTGCAGCACCGTCGGCGGAGCGCCCGATCCGGCGGCCTTGCTGCTGCTCCTGCTCGCGCTGCCTCGCCGCCGCCGCTCCTGATCGCGCGGCCATCGCGCAACGCCCGTCTCCGGCCGGTGTCGAACCGGCAAGGAGACTCACCATGCGTCGCACCCCCGCCTCGTCCTTCACCGCGGCCCTCGC
>CAZPEY010000326.1:0-5955 GCA_964585665.1 uncultured Polyangiaceae bacterium
TGCAGCGTCGCCAGGATGCGCATCAGCGTCGACTTGCCGGCGCCGTTGCGACCGAGCAGCCCGAACATTCCCGGCGCGATCGACAGGGTCACGTCGGACAGCGCCTGCACGCCGCGATCTCCCGGTCGCCCGTAGGTCTTGGACAGCGCACTGATCTCGAGGTTCATGCCCATGGTTTTCTCATAACGTCGAGTGGCGTGGCGTCCTTCCCTTTCGGCCAGCTCGATTCCAACCGGCGAGGGCAGCGACCCGTTTGCGCTTCCAATCGCTCACGCCAGCAAGTAACATCGAGCGGCCTTGATCTGTCCGTCCTCGTCCGTTCTACAACCTGGAGGTTGCCTATGCGTATGGTGTTCGTCCTGCCGGTCCTGTCGCTCTCTCTCATTGCTGGCTGCGGGGGCAGCAAGCGCTCGCTCGGCGATCCGAAGTCCCCGACCGCGAGCCAGCAACAGGCGGCGACTGGCCTGACCGGCTCAATCACGCAGGTCCAGGAGAACAGCACCAAGCCCGAGCAAGGACCGGCGCTCGCCGGCTCCCTCTACTCCATCGGTGGCAACGCGACGGCCGGCAACCTCAAGCAGGGGCTCGACTACCTGACCAAGGACTTCACCGATCCGGGCTGCGTCACCAAGAGCGGCAACACGACGACCTACAACAACTGCATGAACAGCGGTGACAGCGCCAAGGTCAACGGCTCGGTCACCATCACCGGCGACCTGACCAACCTGACCGTCTCCTACAACAAGCTGACGATCAGCGGCTTCGGCGGCTCCGGCGCGACCGGCAACCTCATCCTCGACGGTTCGGTCACCGTCACGTCGACGATGATCGACGGCACGCTCACCACGACCCTCGACGCGACCGTCTCGGGCACCGGCGGCGCCGGCGCCAAGACCGTGGTCGTCGTCGACTACAACGCCGTCACCTACGCGCAGGGCTGCATCACGGGCGGCGCCATTCGCGTCGACTACGACATCAAGATCGCGACGGTCGGCGGCATCGGCGTCGGCGCGGGCAACACCGGCGGCTCGGCCCTCTTCGAGTGGACGGCCTGCAACACCTTCACCGTCCGCAACTCGTAATCAGCCGCGCAGCCGCTTCATCCCCGCCTCGTCGTAGCCCACCAGCACCGTCTCTCCCGCCACGATCACCGGTCGCTTGACGAGCTTGCCATCGCGGCTCAGCCAGTCGATCAGCTCCGCATCGCTGGCCGCGGCGACCTTGTCCTTGCCGATCGCGCGATAGCTCTGCCCCGACGTGTTGAGCCACTTCTTGACGGGCAGGCCGCTCGCTCTTATCCACTTCTGCAGCTCGGACTTGCTCGGCGGCTGCTCGACGATCGGTCGAATCTCGACGGTGAGCTTGGCCGAGCTCAACCACTTGAGCGCCTTTTTGCAGGTGCCACACTTGTCGTAGGACAGTACGAGGATCTTCATCGTGGTTCCGTTGTACCCGAAATGACGCCCGCCTTTCGCCTCTATCAAGCGGCGCGGTTCCTCACCACCATCGGCATCCAGATGCTGTCGGTCGCCGTCGGCTGGGCGGTGTACGAGCGCACCGGGCGCGTGCTCGATCTCGGCTTCGTCGGGCTCGCTCAGTTCCTCCCCGCCTTCCTGCTCTCGCCGGTCACGGGGCAGGTCGTCGACCGCGTCGACCGCCGCCGCATCCTGCTGGTCTGCCAGGGCATGTTCGCGATCGTCGGTGCGCTGCTGTGCATCGAGATCTCCCTCCACGCGCTCTACGCGTTGCTCTTCGTGCTCGGCACCGCGCGCGCCTTCGCCGCCCCCGCGACCTCGTCGCTGCTGCCCGCCACCGTCGAGCGCGCCGATCTGCCGCGCGCGATCGCGTACGGCTCGACGCTGTGGCAGATCGCGGCCGTGTTCGGCCCGCTCGCCGCCGGCGGCCTCTACGCGCTGCCGTTCGGGCATCAGGGTGTGTTCGCGACCGCCAGCGCCTGCTTCGTCGCGGCGCTGCTGCTGACCACGCGCCTGCGCACGACGCCGCAGCAGCTCGAGAAGCGCGCCGTCTCCCTCGAAACGATCGTCGCCGGCGTGCGCTATGTGTGGCAACAGCGCATCCTGCTCGGCGCCATCTCGCTCGATCTGTTCGCCGTGCTGCTCGGCGGCGCCGTGTCGATGATGCCCGCCGTCGCCAAGGACATCCTGCACACCGGCGCGTGGGGCCTCGGCCTGCTGCGCGCCGCGCCCGCCGTCGGTGCAGGTCTGGTCGCGTTCGCGCTCGCCCGGCGACCGCTGCGGCGAAAGGCCGGACCGATCATGTTCGCGGCGGTCGCGCTCTTCGGTCTGTTCACGATCGTCTTTGCCCTCTCGCGCTGGCTGCCGCTGTCGCTGCTCGCGCTCGCCGGCCTGGGTGCCGCCGACATGGTCAGCGTCGTCATTCGCTCGTCGCTCATCCAGCTCGCGACGCCCGACGAGCTGCGCGGCCGAGTCTCGGCGGTGAACCTGGTGTTCGTCGGCGCGTCCAACGAGCTCGGTGAGTTCGAGTCGGGACTGATGGCGGCGTGGCTCGGGCTCGTGCCCTCGCTCGTCGTCGGTGGCGTCGGCACGCTCGCGGTCGTCGTGATCTGGTGGACGCTATTTCCCAGCCTGCGCCGCGCCGATGCGCTCGATCGACCTGGCTAGCGCGGCGCACTGACGCGGCGGTCGACCGGCCGCGCCCTCGTCGACGGGGCGGCCCGTGAGCTTGGCGAAGCGTTCGAGGTTGCGCAGCGCGCGTGCCGCGTCGGGGCCGAAGCGCAGATCTTCCTGCAGGACGCACAGCGCATCGTCAGCCCGCCCCGCGGCATAGAGCGCCTCGGCAAACGCCGACAGATACTGCGGCGTGTATTGCCGCGCGAACGCCTGCTCGTAGAGGTACGCCGCGGCGTCGCTGCGCCCCTCTTGTCGATAGCCCTGCGCGAGGAGGATGCAGGGGTACGCCCAGCCCGGCTCCTCGGCGATGAGCGGCAGCCACAGCGTCTCGTTCGAGCGCCAGCGGGTCGACTGGCGAGTCGCGACCAGCGCCCCGAGGACGATGAGCAGATACGCCGCGCGTTGCACGTCGGCGGGCCGCGGCCACGGCAGCCGCGCCGCGATGATGCACATCCCGACCGTCGGCGCGTAGAGAAAGCTATCGGCGAGCGTGCGCGGGAAGGGCACCAGCTGGCTCGACGGCAGATACGCCAGGATCGCGAAGAGCGCGCCGAAGCGCACCGCCCCACGCCCGCGCCACGCCGCGGTGATCGCGATCGCCGCGACGACCAGGCCCACCAACGAATACCAGATCGACCGGTTGTCGACGGTGTAGATCGGCTGGAGCGCAAGCGGCGCAACATAGTGCTCGGCCTGCGTCGCGAGCACGACGAGCGGATTGGCGCGCCCCTCTGACACTGCGGCCCCGTGACGATCCGCGATCTGCACGGTGCGCATCAGCATCGACGCGGCCGCGATCACCAGCGAGCTCCCGGCCAGCACGCCGAGCGGGCGCAGCCGACGTGGCTCGATCGCCACCAGCGAGAGGGGCACCAGCCCTGCGGTTGGCTTGCTCAGCACCGCCAGCACACCGAGTCCGACCGCGACGACGAAGCGCTCGCCGAGATAGGCGAGCACGCACCCGAGCGACAGGGTGAGCGCCAGCACGTCCTTGAGCCCCGTCGCCCAGCTGACCGGCTCGGCGACGATTGGGTGGCAGCTCCAGAGCAACGCCGCGAGGATCGCCGCCCGCTCGCCGCCGCCGAGGCGCAGCACCAGCCGCAGCACGAGATACGCGTTGAGCGCATGCAGTCCGAGCGCCGCAGCATGAAAGGTCCACGCTGCGCCGCCCCCCAGCACGAAGAGCGCCCGCTCGACGGCGATCGTGACCGGCACGACGTACCCCATCTGCGGCGTCAGCAGGGAGTCGAGCCACGGCACCTCCCCGGCGCCGCCCGCGACCAGCGGGTTGCCGAGCAGGTAGCGCGCGTCGTCCCACTCGACAAAGCCGTAGCCCACGGCGCGGCCGAACACGAGCAACACGCCGAGGACGGGGATCCAGCGCAGCCATTTGGGTGGCGGCATCAACCGAGCTATCGTAGCGGCAAGTGATCTCGGCGTCGCGTTCGTTGCTCGTGCTCCTCCTCGTGATGAAGGCGTGGTTCTTCGTCCTCGTCGAGGTGGCGCGTCGCACGAGCTTCGGCTGGTTCAACGCCGCGGTGTGGTCGCGCAACTTTCACTTCTGGCCGGTGGATCAGAGCAGCCCGACCATCGGCCGGCCGACCTCGCTGGCGATGTATGCGACCTGGGACTCGCAGCACTACCTGTACCTCGCGACGCACGGCTATCGCCACGCCGAGATCTCGATGGTGTTCTTTCCCGGCTGGCCGCTGCTGCTCAGCCTCGGGGGCGACGATCCGCGGGTCGCGCTCGCCCTCGGCTTGGTGCTCGCCAACCTGTGCTCGGCGGGCGCGCTGTGGCTGCTCCATCGCCTCGTGGCCAAGCGCCACGACGAGACGATCGCCGACCTGACGATTGTCTTGATCCTGTGCTTTCCGACGGCGTTCTTCCTCTGCGTGCCGTACTCCGAATCGCTGTTCCTGCTGCTCACCGTCGGCGCGCTGGCGCTGCTCGCCGAGCGGCGCTTCGCGCTCACGGCGCTCGTCGCGCTGCTCGCCGCGACGGTGCGACCGCTCGGCCTCTGCCTCGCCGTGCCGCTCGGCTTCGAGCTCCTCCGCCAGCGACAGTGGCTCTCGCTGCCGCTCTGCCTGGTGCCGCTCCTCGGCTTCGCCGTGCACCGCGCCGTCGTCGCGCACCAGGCTCTCGGCGGCGCGCAGCTCGCCGACTACTCGGCGCTGTTCGTCGCGCATCAGTCGCCGTGGAACGTCGTCGATCTGCCGCGCCTCGCGTCGCTCTATCTGCAGCCGCTCCGCTGGCACGGGGTCGTCGACTCCGCCATCGATCGGATCGTCTTTGGGCTGACGCTCGTCGTCGGCGCCTGGGGGCTCAAGCGCCGCGACGATCGTGCCTGGACGCTCTACGCGCTCGCGTTGTGCTGGGTCGCCGGCACCGCGACCTCGCTCGTCTCCTTCACCCGCTATGCGCTCTGCGCCTTCCCGCTCTTCGTCATCGCCGCGCAGCTCCTCGCACAGCGACGGTGGTCGCGCGCGATCTACTTCGCCGTTGCGCTGCCGCTCCAGCTGCTGTTCATGCTGCGGCACATCCACAACTACTGGGTCGGCTGACCCAGCTTACTCGAGGGTGTCCTTGGTCGGCCCGGAGTCCTTGGCCTCGACGCCCGCCACGCTCCCGACGATCGTGAACACGACGCGGCGATTCTTGGCGCGCCCTGCCTTGGTCCGGTTGTCCGCGATCGGCTTGGTCGGCCCGAAGCCGCGCGCGTCGAGCCGCTCGGCCGCGACGCCCTGCTTGATGAGGTAGCGCATCACCGCCTGGGCCCGTCGCTGCGACAGATCCATGTTGTGCGCGAGCTTGCCCTGACCGTCGGTGTGGCCCTCGATCAGGACCTTCGTGATCTCGCCGTGCGCCTTGATCACGGAGGCGACGTTGTCGAGCAATGGGAAGGAGCGCGGAATGATGATGTCCTTGTCGAGCGCGAAGTAGACGCTGTCGAGAATATCGAGACGTCCTTCGCGGATCTCGACGAGCTGCTTCTTCTTGCACCCCTGGTACTCGGGCAGCCCCGGCTCGTCCGGGCAGTTGTCCATCCGATCCGGGATCATGTCGCCGTCGCGATCGCGATCCGGGCAGCCGTGGTTGTCCTTCAACCCCGCCTCGTTCGGGCACTGATCGTCGACATCGAGGACGCCGTCCTTGTCGTTGTCCGGATCGGGGCAGCCGTCCTCGTCCTCGAACTTGTCCTTGTCCTCCGGCGCGTTCGGGCACTTGTCGTCCACGTCGAGGATCCCATCCTTGTCGTTGTCCGGATCGGGGCAGCCGTCCTCGTCCTCGAACTTGTCCTTGT
>CAZPEY010000327.1:0-1627 GCA_964585665.1 uncultured Polyangiaceae bacterium
GTGCCGACGCCAAGGCGGCCAAGGGCAAGCCCGCGCCGACGCGCGCCGCGCCGCCGCCGCCCGTCGCCGCGGCGCCGCCGCCACCGCGCTCGGAGTGGGTCGATCCCAACAGCGGGCCTGGCGCGCACCGCCCACCGCCCGCTGCGCCCACCATCGGGCAACCGCTCGGCTCGTCGCTGGTCGATCAAGAGGCGGGCAAGCGCAACCCAGGGATCCGCCGCGTCGGCACGGTGATGAAGGGCCAGGTCGCCGAGGAGGACGGGCGCAACGACTACACCATCAACCTCGAAGCGGGCCGCTGCTACACCTTCTACACCGTCGGTGGAACCGGGGTGAAGGAGATCAGCCTGTACCTGTGGAACCCGCTCGGCAAGCGCGTCGCCACCCACCGCGCCGGGGAGCCGCAGGCCACGTTCCTGCACTGCACAGTAATGTCCGGTCCGTTCCATGTTCAGGTTAAGGTCACGGACGGCGCCGGCGAGACACAGCTCGGCGTCTACACACGCTAGCGAACAATCCGAAAGGGAGCCTCGATGGGTCAGCCTTGTGACAACTGCGCCTCGCCGTGCTGCCGCAACTACAACGTCGTGATCACGCTGGTCGATGCCTACCGCATCGCCACGACGCTGCGCATGCCGATCACCGAGATCGCCGAGATGCGCTACATCGACGAGCCCGATGGCGAGTACCGCATCAAGCTGTCGGGCAACGCGGAGGCCGAGCCGCGCTTCCACCGCGTCGTCCTCCGCAAGGCCGTCGATCCCGATCCGCAGTACACGGGGCGCTGCATCTTCCTACTGTCCGTCGGAGATCGCGGTCGCTGCGGCATCTACGGCATGCGGCCGTTCGTGTGCTCGACCTACCCCACGAGCTATGACGATGGCTTCATCGGCCTCAACGCCGGCGGCAAGTACTGCCCGCCGAACTCATGGCACCTCGAGCAGATCGACGTGGCGATGTTCCGGTCGCGCCAGTCCAAGCGCAGCAAGCAGAAGCAGATGCACGACCTGCTCGTCACGGCGTGGAACAACCGCCTCGCCGACGAGAAGCGCGAGTCCTCGGTGACCGAGTTCTTCGCCTACTGCACCACCGCCTGCGGCGAGCTCGAGCGCCTGGTCCCCGGCTCGACCGCGCTCGACGACACCATCGGCACCGACATCGACGTGCCGACCGCCGTCGAAGAGGCGATCGAGCGCTTCGGCTGGACGCGTACGACTCACCTCCCCCCGATCGCGCCCAGCAGCGACAACACGTCTCCGACGGAAGCGGCGCAGTAGCGCGCCAGCGTCGGTCCCTCCCCTCCGAGCACACGCACGCCCGCGCCGCGCTCCCCGAGCACGGCGAAGCCGTCCTCATCGGTGCGATCGTCCCCCAGGAACACGGCGGCGCAGTCGCGGTCCCAGTCGGTGCCGTGCGCCGCGACGAGCAGGCGTTCGATCGCGGTGCCCTTGTTCGGGCCGACGCGGGGCCGCACCTCGATGAGCCCCCGCCCCGGGTGGGTGATCACCTCGGGGTGCTCGAGCACCAGTCGATCGAGCAGGCTCGCCAGCGACGCCGCGGCGCTCGGCTCGGCGCCGCGCAGGTGGAGACTCAGGGAGCCGCCCTTTTGCTCGAGCACCGCGCCCGC
>CAZPEY010000327.1:1727-5936 GCA_964585665.1 uncultured Polyangiaceae bacterium
GTCCAGCCTACCGCGGGGAAGGGATCAGGGAACGACGATGTAGAGCGCCGCAGCGCCGCGCTGCAGCCGCAACAGATGCCCGTTCGGGCGGGTGCTGGCGAGCGCGCGCTGTGCGTCCTCGGCGCTCGTCACCGGACGACGATCGATCTCGACCAGCAGATCGCCCTCGCGCACGCCCGCCTCGGCGGCGGCGCTGCCGTCGCGAACGTCGCTGACGATCGCGCCGCGGGCGCGCTTGTCGAAGCCGAGCTGCTCGGCCAGCGGGGGCGTCAGGGTCTGGAACGACAGATCCTGGCTCTTGGCCGCACCGCCGCCCGTCCGCGCCTGGGGCGACGAGGCGCCGGGCAGCTCGCCAGCGGTCGCCGCCAGCTTGATCTGGCTCCCGTCGCGGTAGATGCCGATCTGCAGCGCCTGGCCGACGCGCCCCTTCAAGACGTTGCGCTGGACCGCCTTGCTCCCGTCGACCGCAGCGCCGTCGACGTCGACGATCAGATCGCCGGGCTTGATCCCAGCCTTGTCGGCGGGCGAGCCGGGCTCGACCTGATTGACGAGCGCCCCTTTGTGCGGAGCGGTCGTGCCGAGGCTGCGCTGCAGCTCGGGCGTCAGATCCTGCATGACGATGCCGAGATACGGGCGACGCACGCGACCGCTGGCGATGAGCTGCTCGGCGATCGGCTGCGCCATCGCGCTCGGCACCGCGAAGCCGATGCCCGTGCCCATGCCGGCGATCATCGTGTTGATGCCAACGACGTTGCCATCCAGGTCGACGAGCGGCCCGCCCGAATTGCCCGGATTGATCGACGCGTCCGTCTGGATGAAGTCCTCGTACTGCCCCTGCTGGAACCCGTAGCGCCCCTTGGCGCTGACGACGCCAACGGTGACGGTGTGATCGAGGCCGAGCGGGTTGCCGATCGCGACCACCCACTCGCCGACCTCGAGCTTGTCGGAGTTGGCGAACTTGGCCGCCTTGACCGCGACGCCCTCGACCTTGACCACGGCGAGGTCGCTCTTCGGATCGGTGCCGACGACCTTGCCGGGCACTGACTTGCCGTCGAGGAAGTTGACCGTCACCTCGTCCGCGCTGTCGACGACGTGGTTGTTGGTCAGGATGTAGCCGCGGGTGTCGATGACCACGCCCGAGCCGGTGCCGCGCTGCTTGGGCATGCGCTGAGAGAAGCCCTCGCCGCCGCCGAACGGGTTGCCGTCCTGCCCGCCCGGGTCGAAGAAGAAGTCGAACGGCGAGCCCCCGCGCTGCCGCACGAGCTTCGGGCTCTTGCTCACCGAGATCCGCACGACGGCCGGAGAGACCTGCTGGGCGACCTGCGTGAACGTGCGCGACAGGGCCCGCGCCTCGGAGACGCCCTGCGGCGCGTAGCTCGGGTTCGACGAGGGGGACTCGGACGGATTCGACTGAGGCGACGCGACGGCGCGCTGACCCCAGCTCACGTTGAGGTTGGTGGCGACGAGCGCCGAGGTCGCGCCGAGCGCGACCAGGCCAAGTCCGGCGAACAAGCTACGAGTCTGCATGGCGGTTCTCCCGATCCTCTCTTTTGCTGGGTGTAACGGGCCGGGGCCCGGATGTATTTCCGTTAATTCCGGTCGCGGCGCTGCGCAAGGGGTGCAATCCGCATGGACTATTTGCGAGATGGGCTCTAGCTTTTCGTCGGTGAAGATCCGCACACGGCTGATCTTGCTGCTCACCGCGGCGCTCGGGGTGACCATGGCCGTGTCCACGATGCTGCGCATCCGGTGGATGCGCCAGCAGCTCGAGCAGAACCTGCGCATCACCGTGCAGGACACCGCCGAGGCGATCGCCGCCGACCTGACGCGGCGCCTCACGCCCGACAAGGACAACGACGAGATCAAGCAGACGCTCTCGACCGTCAAGCTGCGCCACCCGGTCGTCGCCGACATGCAGCTCATCCTCGAGACGGACGAGGAGACGGTCTCGACGTTCTCGCTGTCGTCGGACATGGACGAGCCGACCGTCGCCAAGCGGCCGCGCGCCCAGCGCGCCAAGGGCGACAAGGCGCGACTCTACGACGGGCGCCGCGCGCTGGTCGACCACGGCCACATGTATCGCCGTCCGACGAGTCGGTACGAGATGCCGCTGTGGCGCACCGCCGATCGAGGCGACTCCTCGCGCTGGCCGGTGCGGACCGCGAGCGCCGCCACGCCGACGCCTCCCCCGTCGGCGCGGCAGTTCCGCGAGGGCGAGCGCGGGTCGCACCCGGTCTACGAGGTGCGCATGCCGATCGATCCCGAGGGGCCGCTGCACGGCGAGCTGACCATCTCGGTGACGCGCGAGCCGATCGAGGAGATCCTGCGCACCGAGACGCTGAGCTCGGTGCTCGTGTCGTCGGCGTCGCTGATGATCCTCATCGTGCTGACCGCGCTCATCATCGACCGCGTGGTATCGCGCCCCGTCACCAACCTCGAGGCGGCGATGAAGCGCGTCGAGTCGGGCTCGCTCGGGGAGCGGGTCAAGAGCGAGCGGCGCGACGAGATCGGCGCGCTCGAGCGTGGGTTCGACGCGATGATCGAGCGGATCGCCGAGGCGGACGCCGAGATCCGCGCCTTCAACCGGCGCCTCGCCGACGAGGTGCGCGCCGCGACCGTCGACCTCGCGCAGAAGAACGAGGTCCTCGATCAGCTCAACCAGCTCCTGCTCGAGATGCGCCGCGAGCTCGGGGACAAGGAGCGCCTCGCCGCGCTCGGGCAGCTCGCCGGCCAGCTCGCGCACGAGATCGGCACGCCGCTCGCGTCGGTGTCGGGTCACCTGCAGCTCGCGCTCATCGTCCGCGACCTGCCGCCGCAGCTCCGCGAGCGTCTGCTGGTCGCCGAGCGCGAGATCGAGCGCATCTCGCGCATCGTCCGCGACTACCTCGACTCGACCCGGCGCGTGACGCCGCAGCTCGCCGAGGTCGACCTCGAGCGCATCCTCGACGAGGCGCTCGGCGTCGCGCTCGGCCGCCGGCCGATCGCGATCGAGCGTCAGTGGAGATACCGCCCGGAGCACTTCGTCTCCGACGCAGGGCTCTTGCGCCAGATCCTCATCAACCTGCTGACCAACGCCGCCGACGCGGTGACGCAGGCGGGCCGGCCGGGCAAGGTCGAGCTGTCGGTCGACCGCGATGGGGGCGAGCTGCAGATCGCGATCCGCGACAACGGCGCTGGCGTCGCCGCCGAGGACATGGCGCGCATCTTCGAGCCGTTCTACACGACCAAGGGGCGCGGCAAGGGGACGGGCCTCGGCCTGTCGATCTGCCGCGAGCTCGCGACCGCGCTCGGCGGCCGAATCACCGTCGACAGCCAGCTCGGCCAGGGCTCGACGTTCGCGCTGCGCCTGCCCTGCCCCGCCTCGACACCGACGGAAGTTTCGACGTAGGATGGCGCCGTGATCGAGCGAAGTCGGGTCCTCATCGTCGAAGACGATCGCGTCGCGCGCGAGCTGCTGACCGAGATCCTACACTCTGAGGGTCATGACACCGTCGCGCTCGAGTCGGGCGACAAGGCGATCGCGCGCGCTGGCGAGCCGTTCGATCTGTGCATCAGCGACGTCCGTCTCGGAGACGGCGCCGACGGCTTCGCGGTGCTGCGAGCGTTTCAGGGCGCCAAGCAGGGCAACGAGACCCCGGTCATCTTGATCACCGCGTTCGGCGACGTGACCGGCGCGATGGCGGCGATCCAGAAGGGCGCCTACGACTACGTCAGCAAGCCGTTCAACGTCGAGGAGCTCGTCCTCACGGTGCGGCGCGCGCTCGAGCGGAGTCGGCTGCGCGACCAGAACCGCGCCGCCCGCGCGCGGACCGGCGACAAGACCCGCATCGAGAACATCGTCGGTCGTTCGCAGCGCATGCTCGAGGTCTACAAGCTCGTCGCGCGCGTCGCACCGACGATGTCGACCGTCCTGGTGCACGGCGAGTCGGGCACCGGCCAGGAGCTGGTGGCGCGCGCCATCCACACGCACTCACCGCGCTCCCAGGGCCCGTTCGTCGCCGTCAACTGCACGGCGCTGACCGAGTCGCTGCTCGAGAGCGAGCTGTTCGGCCACAGCAAAGGCGCCTTCACCGGCGCCGTGCAGATGAAGCGCGGCCTGTTCGAGGAGGCCCAGGGTGGCACCCTGTTTCTCGACGAGATCGGCGACGTGTCGCCCAAGATGCAGGCGCAGCTGCTGCGCGTCCTGCAAGAGGGCGAGATCCGACGCGT
>CAZPEY010000328.1:0-5931 GCA_964585665.1 uncultured Polyangiaceae bacterium
CGCAAGGGCGGCGAGGAGTTTGCCGTCGCCATCAGCCTCTCGCCGATCGCGATCGATGGTGAGCAGTTCACGATCGCGGTGTGCCGCGACATCACCGAGCAGCGCCGAACCGATGAGGCGCTGCGGCGTGCGCTTGCGCACCTCGAGGTCGTCAACCGCGAGCTCGAGTCCTTCAGCTATTCGGTCGCGCACGATTTGCGCGCCCCGTTGCGCTCGATCGACGGATTTTCGCAGGCGCTTCTCGAGGACTACGGCGATCGGCTAGACCAGGACGGCCGGGGCTACCTGCAACGCGTGCGTTCGGCGGCGCAACGAATGGCCGAGCTGATCGACGATCTGCTCGCGCTCGCCCGAGTGAGCCGCGCCGAGCTCGCGCCGGTGCGCGTCGATCTGACGACGGCCGCCCTCGACGTCGGCCGTCGCCTGATGCACGACGCCACCCCGCGTCATATCGACCTCATCGTCGCGCCGAACCTCGTCGCGACCGCCGATCCGCGCTTGGTATCGATCCTGCTTGAGAACCTCATCGGCAACGCCGTGAAGTTCACGTCCAAGCGTCCGCAGGCGCAGATCCATGTGGGTCGTCGCTCCGATGGCGCTTTCTTCGTGAAGGACAACGGCGCGGGGTTCGACATGGCGAACGCGAGCAAGTTGTTCGGGGTCTTTCAGCGACTACATCACCCGTCGGAGTTCGAGGGAACCGGCATCGGCCTCGCGACCGTCGAGCGCATCGTCAAGCGACACGGCGGCCGGGTGTGGGCCGAGGCGCGCCCCGACGAGGGCGCGACCTTCTTGTTCGCGCTGCCCGAGGCCCCGGAGTCGAACGGCAACGAGCCCGAAGGGACGAGCCAATGATCCTGCTCGTCGAAGACAACCCGGACGACGAGGCCCTCACGCTCAGAGCGCTGCGCAAGAACCAGCTCCGCGGAGAGGTGCGCATCGCGCGCGACGGACGCGAGGCGCTGCGCCAGATCGACGACAGCGTGCCGCGGCTCGTGCTCCTCGACCTCAAGCTCCCCTTCCTCGACGGGCTCCAGGTCCTCGAGGCGATCCGGCAGAACCCGCGCGCGCGGCATGTCCCCGTCGTCGTCCTGACCTCCTCGGGTGAGTCGAACGACATCCTGGCGGCGTACGAGCGCGGCGCGAACAGCTACATCCAGAAGCCGGTCGACTTCGTGCAGTTCGTCGACACCGCACGCAAGCTCGGCGAGTACTGGCTGGAGATCAACCAAGGGCCGCCGACGCTGCAGCCCAGCACGGGGACCACGTAGGGGGCCGCAAGCGAGATGGTCAAGCAGCTTGACCTGTTGGTCATCGACGACTCCGAGGACGACTTCGACCTCCTGCTGCGCCACCTGCGCAAGCACGGGATCCAGGTTCAAGCCCGGCGCGTCGACAGCCGCACCGCCTTGCAGGCGGCGATCGCCGAGCGGGCGCCCGCCGCCGTGATCTGCGACTACTCGATGCCAGCGCTCACCGCGCCGGCGGCGCAGTCGCAGCTCCGCGACGCTGGCCTCGACATTCCGTTCATCGTCTGCTCCGGCGCGATCGGCGAAGAGGCGGCGGTCGAGTGCATGCGCGCCGGCGCGCACGACTTCATCCCGAAGGACCGCCTGCAGCGCCTGGTGCCCGTCCTCGAGCGTGAGCTCGCCGAGTCCGAGAACCGCGCCGAATTGCGGCGCACCGCCCACGAGCTGCGTCGCGCCGACAAGCTGCGCGCCCTCGGCCAGATGGCCGCCGGCGTGTCGCACGACCTGCGCAACCTCCTGCACCCGATGGCGCTCTACGTGCGGCTCGTCGAGAAGGCGCTCGATCGCGGTGACGCCGACGAGGTCCGCGGCAACCTCGGCGAGGTCAAGAAGGCGATCGGGCGCGCCACCGAGGCGCTCGATCGGCTGCGCGACTACAGCCGCCAGGCGCCCGAGCCCTCCTCGGAGCAGGCGGATCTGAACGGACTCGTCGAGGCGGCGATCAACCTGGCGCACGCCCGCATCGTCTCGCTCCACGCGGCGACGACGATCGAGCGGCACCTCGGTGAGGTCGGTCCCGTCGAGCTGCGCTCCGGAGAAGTGGTCAACGCGCTGGTCAACCTGCTCATCAACGCGATCGAGGCGCTCGGGCCCAAGGGCGGCCTGATCCGCGTGGCCACCGGCCGCAGCGACGGCGAATGCTTCGTCGAGGTCGTCGACAACGGCCCGGGCATGCCGGCGGACGTCGAGGCGCGGGCCTTCGAGCCCTTCTTCACGACGAAGGGTTCGGACGGATCGGGCCTCGGCCTCGCGATGGTCTACGCGTGCGTGCAGCGCCACGGCGGGCGCGTCGAGCTCCGCACCTCGGTCGGCAAGGGCACGACCTTCCGCCTCAACTTCCCCGCCGAGTAGGCGTCCCCACTCCAACCATCCTGCTTACGGGGTCGACGGCCCGAGCAGTCGGGCCTGCACGATCTTCTGCGTGCCACTGGCCGAGTCGGTCACCACGATCGGCACGACGATGCCTGCCCGAAAGCGGCCGCGCTCGGTCGAGACGATGATCGGGATGCGCGTCGACCCGAGCGGCGGAAGATGGAGCGCCTGCGGCGGCACGACGATCTTCGTGCCGTCGGGGAGCGTCGGTGCCAGCGTGAAGTCGGAGTCGATCGGGTTCTTGTTGATGAGGTGCAGCTCGAACGGATTGATCACCGCGTCCTCGGTGATCTGATACGGCGCCGAGCGCTGACGCACCAGGTTCGCCTCGAATGGCTTGCGCACCGCCAGCGAGATCACCAGGCCGGTCAGCGCGCCACCGACGAGCAGACCATAGGCCACGAGGCGCGCCCGCAGGCCGCGGCGCTCACCGCCCTCGAAGCCTGCCTGAGAATCGAAGCGAATCAGGCCGCGCGGCTGCTCGACCTTGTCCATGATCTCGTCGCAGGCGTCGATGCACTGGGTGCACGCGACGCACTCCATCTGGAGACCGTTGCGGATGTCGATACCGGTCGGGCAGACAGCAACACAGCGACGACAATCGACGCAGGCACCGCGGTTGGGATCGGACTTCTTGCCGCGTGGCTCGCCGCGCTTGCGATCGTAGCCGACGATCATCGAGTTCGGATCGAGCAGCGCCGACTGCAGCCGGCCGTACGGGCAGATGATCAAGCACATCTGCTCGCGGAACCACATGAAGTTGAAGTAGACGAGGCCGGTCACCGCGAGCATGCCGAGGAACAGCCCGAGGTGCGGCAGCGGCCCGTCGGCGATCAGGCGAATCACCGAGCGCGGCGAGACGAAGAAGCTCAGTGCGACATGCGCCAGCAGGCCGGAGATCGCCAAGAACAGGAAGTGCTTGAGCACGAAGCGCCAGGCGCGACTCGCGGTCCACGGCCCCTCATCGGTCCGCACCCGCCGCTCCCCGGGACCTTCGATCCAACGCTCAATCGGGCGAAAGACGCCCTCGAGGAAGACCGTCTGTGGACACGCAAAGCCGCACCAGACGCGGCCGAGCCAGGCGGTGAAGAACAGCAGCCCGAACGAGAACGACGCGAGCAGGAAGATGCCGATCCAGGTGTCCTGCGCATTGAAGGCCGCGCCGAACAGGTAGAAGCGTCGCGCCGCGATGTCGAGGTGCACCGCCGGGTGCCCGCCGATCTGCAGCAGCGGCACGACGATGTAGATCGCAATCAGCGCTGCAAAGAGCACCCGCCGCCGCCACACCCACCGCCCTTTGACGTCCGCCGGGTGCAGCTTCTTGTGAGAGCCGTCCTTGCGGATCGAGTACAGCCGTTCGGTAGACGGGAGCTCCTGCATGGGAAGAGGCTACTCCATGGGCTTGCCCTCGGGTGCCTTGCCCGGGACATTCTTGTTGCGCAGCGTCGAGACGTACGCGGCGAGGTAGCGGGTCTTCTCGGCCCCGAGCATCGTCTCCCACGCCGGCATTCCCTTGGCCGCGACCCCGGTCGAGATCGTCTTGTAGATGTCCGTCGGCTTTCCGCCGTGGATCCAGAACTTGTCCGTGAGGTTCGGGCCGATCTTGCCCTCCCCCTTGTCGCCATGACACGCGGCGCACTGCTGCTTGAACACCGCTTCGCCCTTCATCACGGCTTCGTTGTTGGTCGCCAGCTTGGTGATCAGGTCGTCCGTGACGGGCCCCGCCTTGGCAGCTTGCGCCGCGGCAGCCGCCTCGTCCTCGGCGAAGTCGGCCCACAGCCCCCGCTCCCACTCGAACGAGTGGTAGTAGAGCCAGTAGCCGAAGCTGAACACGATCGCGCCGAACAGCGTCAGCAGCCACCAGTTGGGTAGGCGGTTGTCGAGCTCACGAATCCCATCGTAGTCGTGGCCGGTGTCGAGGGAGCTTTCGTTATCAGCCTTGCTCATGACGAGCCTCTCCGTCCGAAAGTGGTAGCTGGGCGAGGCGATCGAGGCGATGTGCGGTCGCCTCTTTGGGCGCGAAGAACAGCGCCCAGCTCACGACACCAAGGAACACGCTGAGGAACACGAACAGCGCGAGGATCGGAAAGTTCAGGTAAAGACCGTCGCTGTAGAACTGTTGGTACATCGTCGTCTCCTCGCCTTACGGGGTCGGGCCCTGCGTGACTTTGACTTCGCCGTCGGCCGGATCGCGGGGCCTACCGAGGCGCTGCAGGTAGCCGATGAGCGCTACCATCTCGGACTTTGGATCGACCTTGACCCCTTGGGCCTGGAGATCCCCGGCGATGCGCTCGGCTTGCGCCTTGTAGGCAAACTCCGCCTGGTCGACCTCGGCGTTGGTGTAGTGCACGCCGATCTTCTGCATCGCGTAGAGCTTGCTGCGCGTCCAGCGGGTGTCGACGTTGGTGTCGGCCAGCCAGGCGTAGCCGGGCATGTTCGAGCCCTCCGAGATCTTCCGCGGATCGATCATGTGCTGGTAGTGCCAGAGGTTTGGATACTTCCCACCCTCGCGCGCCAGATCGGGTCCCGTACGCTTCGAGCCCCACTGGAACGGATGATCGAACTGCGAGTCCTCCGGCCGCGACGGGGCGCCGTACCGCTGCGCCTCCCAGCGATAGGTGCGGATCATCTGCGAGTGGCAGGTGTAGCAACCCTCGCGCACGTAGATGTCGCGGCCCTCGAGCTCGAGCGCCGTGTACGGCGTCTGACCGGCCGATTTTTTGGGCACCGCAGCACGGATCGCGATCGTCGGCAGCAGCTCGGCCACCGCGCCGATCAAGACCGCGAGCAGCGTGAACGAGGTGAAGATCAACGCTCGCCCTTCGAGCAACCCGTGCCAGGCCGGCTCTCCCTCGGCGCGCCGACTCGCGAAGAGCGAGCCGACGATGCTCACCACCATGACCAGCGTGAGCAGCACGAGCGCCTGCGCCAGGTTCACCAGGCCGAAGCCCAGGGTCAGCACGACGGTGAGGACCGAGAAGATCACCGGCTTGGCGAACACGAGCTTGGACCACGGGTACTTCGGAGCGCTGTCCTCTTCGACGGTGACATCGACCGACACGACGATCTTCTGGCCACCCTTGGCGGTCATCGCCAGGTTCCAGATCATGACGCCGTAGCCGGCCAGGTAGAGCGTGCCGCCGAGCGCGCGCGCGATGTAGAGCGGCTTGATCGCGATCAGCGTCTCGACGAAGTCCGGATAGAGCAGCGAGCCGTCGGGGTTGGTCGCGCGCCACATGAGGCCCTGCGTCACACCCGAGACCCACATCGCGATCATGTAGAGAATGATGCCGACGGTGGCCATCCAGAAGTGCGTGTCCGCCGCCTTGATCGAGTGGAGCTGCTGCTTGCCGTACATGCGCGGCCACAGCCAGTAGAACATGCCGGCCGCCATGAGGCCGTTCCAGCCGAGCGCGCCGCCGTGCACGTGGGCGATGATCCAGTCCGTGTAATGCGCGAGGCCCGAGACGCTCTTGATGGAAAGCATCGGCCCTTCGAACGTGCTCATGCCGTAGAAGGTCACGCCGGC
>CAZPEY010000329.1:0-5927 GCA_964585665.1 uncultured Polyangiaceae bacterium
GCGCTCGACGCGACGCGCTTCGGTGGCAAGACGGCGGCGCTGGCGCGAGCGCGCCAAGCTGGGCTGCCTGTCCCCGACGGGACCGCCCTAGACTGCGACGAGGTCGAGGCGGTCGTCGCCGGCGATCCGTCGCTGCTCGACTGGCTGGCGACGCAGGACGGCCGTGCGCTCGCCGTGCGCTCCTCGGCCCTCGGTGAGGACGGCGCCGCGGCGAGCTTCGCGGGCGCTCACCGGACCGTCCTCAGCCCCGACGATCTAGGCGCCGCGATCGTCGCCGTGCACGCCTCGGCGCAGAGCCCCGCGGCGCTCGTCTATCGCGCCCGGCGCGGACTCGTTGGGCCGCCCCGCATGGCGGTGCTGCTGCAGATGCTGGTCCGCGCCGAGGCGAGCGCGATCGTCTTCACGCGGGATCCACGTGGCCCCAGGAGCGGCGAGATGCTCGTCGAGGCGACATCCGGCGGCGGCCAGGCGCTCAGCGACGGCACCGTCGACCCCGAGCGCCTGCGGCTGGGGCGCGCTGGCGAGCGCGGCGAGCACACCCTCGGAGCATCGCCCTCGGTGCTGACGGACGCGCGCTGCCGCGCCATCGTCGCCATAGTCAATCAACTTGACCATCTGATTGCCAGCGACCGCGGCCTCGACCTCGAGCTGGCGTTCGTCGGCGACGAGCCGCTGCTGCTGCAGGCCCGCCCGATCGCCGGCTAGCTCCTCAGGCGGGTAGGCTGCGCTTCGGATCGCTCGGGTCGTAGAGGATCCACAGCGCCGCGCCCTCGCTCGGCGGATCCACAGTCGTGAAGCTGCCGCTCTGCTCGCCCGTCGGGCCCGCGAAGGTGTACGTCACGCGATGCAGCATGCGCCGGTTGTGGCGCATGATCGTCTGGCGCACCTTGTCGACGCGGCCGCGCGCCACGTCGCCGCGGACGTAGACTCGCCGCCGCCGGATCATGTCGGTGAGCGCGATGCCGAGCAGGCCGAGCCCGACGACGCCAAAGCCGAGCGGCAGGAGCAGAAAGACGCCGAAGAACGACATCCTCGCGCCGTGCAGGCGGGTGCGCTCCGGGCACGCCGGATCGTAGTCGATGGTCACCGACTGCTTGGCGCGCGCCGCGGCGATCAGCGCCCCATCGACCGTCCGCGAGCGCGCCGTGTGACTCGCACCGCCGCGATCGACGAAGCGGTACTCGATCTCCTGGACGCGCACCCGGTTGAGGCGCGCGTTGGTGCCGTGCACGCCGAGCGGCTCGGCCTGCGTCTGTTGGGCGCGTTCGTCGAGGATCCAGTCGTCCCAGGGCGGGCCGCCGACCAGGATGAACACCGTCGTGATGAACAGACCGACCGTCGCCCAGATGCCGCCGAAGAGCAGCAAGAACAACGTCCCTCCCCCGGCGCGTCCGAGCGGCGGCGTCGGGCGCGGCGCTGGAGGCGGCTGCTCTTTGGCGAGCTCCATCCGCTCAGCATAACGCAACCGGCGGGCGCGCGGCGGCGACACAAACGAGATAGAATGATCTCCTTTGCGGAGGGTGTCATGCGCCTGGCTCGAAGGCTTGGACTAGCGACTGCGTTGCTGCTCGGGATCCCGTTCGTCTCGTGGTCGTGCAAGAAGGAGGCGTCGATCCCTGGCCCGTTCGGCCTCGAGACCCGCCCGGCGAACACGACCTGCCTCACCTTCACGCGGCCAGCGACGGGCAGCGTGGCGATGCAGCGCGTCTGGCCACAGGTCAGCTTCAACTCGCCGATCGCCCTGCGCCAGGCTCCGGGCGACAAGTCACGCTTCTACGTCGTCGAGCAGTCCGGCGTCGTGCAGGTCATCGGCGCGGACGCCGGCTCGTCGCCGAGCGTCGCGATCGACATCACCGATCGGGTCGAGTCGGGCGGCGAGGCCGGTCTCCTCGGCATCGCCTTCCCGCCCGACTTCGCGACGAGCGGCAAGGTGTATCTCTCGTACACCGCGGCAGGCACGGGCAGCGCGGCCCTCGAGTCGCGCCTCTCGGAGTTCACCACCAGCAACGGCGGTGCGACCTTCTCGAAGGCTTCCGAGCGCATCGTGCTGCGCATCGATCAGCCCTACTCGAATCACAACGGCGGCAACATCCTCTTCGGCCCCGACGGCTTCCTCTACATGGGCATGGGCGACGGCGGCTCTGGCGGTGATCCGGAGAACCGCGCGCAGAACAAGAACACCCTCCTCGGCAAGATGCTGCGCCTCGACGTCAGCAAGACCGAGGGCAGCAAGGAGTACGCGATCCCGCCCTCCAACCCCTTCGCTGGCGGCGGTGGCAGCCCCGAGATCTTCGCCTACGGCCTCCGCAACCCGTGGCGCTGGAGCTTCGATCGGATGACCGGCAAGCTGTGGGTCGGCGACGTCGGACAGAACGCCTGGGAGGAGATCGACGTCGTCGAGCTCGGCAAGAACTACGGCTGGCGCGGCAAGGAGGCCAACCACTGCTACATCGACACCGAGTGCAACAACCCGGAGTTCGTCGATCCGCTGGCCGAGCACTCGCACAACGAGGCGAGCTCGATCACCGGCGGCTACGTCTACCGCGGCACCGCGATCCCGTCGCTGGTCGGCAAGTACGTCTACGGTGACTTCGAGTCGGGCCACATGTGGACCTTCACCGCGGACGGGCTGGCGCACACGGGCGATCGCCTGCTGTCGAACGTCGGCAACATCGCCAGCTTCGGCGAGGACAACGACGGCGAGCTCTATGTCGTGCTCTATGGCGGACAGATCCACAAGCTGGTGCTGTCGACGAGCGGCAGCGCGGGCGGCGCGCCGATGCTGCTGTCGCAGACCGGCTGCTTCTCGACGAGCGACCTCAAGCAGCCAGCGGCGGGGCTCATTCCGTTCGGCGTCAACGCACCGCTCTGGTCCGACGGCGCCGAGAAGAGCCGCTGGATGGCGCTCCCCGACGGGCAGACGGTCGGCATCAACAGCGACGGGGACTTCGAGTTTCCCTCGGGCACGATGCTGATCAAGGAGTTCCGCCTGGGCGGCAAGCGCATCGAGACCCGCTTCCTCGTCCGGCACAGCGACGGCAACTGGGCTGGCTACACGTACGAGTGGCGCGACGACGAGAGCGACGCCCAGCTCCTCACCGACACCAAGACCAAGACGGTCGGCTCGGCGACCTGGACGTACCCGAGCCGCACCGACTGCATGCGCTGCCACACCGAGGCGGCCGGCTTCTCCCTCGGGCCCGAGGTCGGCCAGCTCAACGGCGACTACGCGTATGCGGGCGGGACCGCCAACCAGCTCGCGACGCTCCACCACATCGGCGTCGTCTCGCTCGACCAGGCGCCGAGCAAGCTGACCGCCTATCCGACCTATACGTCCACCGCGCCGATCGAGGATCGCGCCAAGGCGTACCTGCACGCGAACTGCTCCCAGTGCCATCGCCCGGGCAGCACCGCGCCGGTGTCGATCGACCTCCGCTTCTCTTCGTCGCTGCGCGACATGAACGTCTGCGGACAGAACCCGACCGCCGGCAACCTCGGCGTCGCCAACGCCCAGCTCCTCAAGCCGGGCGTCCCGGCCGAGTCGGTGATCCCGCTGCGGATCAAGAGCACGGACACCAAGCGGATGCCGCCGCTCGGCGTACGCGTCACCGATGCCGACGGGGTCAAGCTGATCGAGGACTGGATCACCTCGCTTCAGGGGTGCCCATGAGACACATCGACCTCAAGGGCGGCGAGGCGCGCCTGTGGCAGCTGATCGAAGATCGCACCCGCCACGGCGTCGACACCGGCGCCATCGACGAGCGCATCTGGGATCTGTTCGGCGACACGCTCGCCGTGATGTTCACCGACCTGACCGGGTTCTCGCGGCAGGTCGCGAGCTTCGGCATCATCCACTTCCTGCAAGAGATCTTCGAGCAGAAGCGGCTGCTCCTCCCGATCGTGGCGGATCACGACGGGCTGCTGCTCAAGATCGAGGCGGACAGCTTCCTCATCGTGTTCCGCCGGATCGACAAAGCGCTCGACTGCGCGGTGGCGATGCAGCGCGCCTGTCAGAACCTCAACCAGCGGCGCAAGCCCGAGGAGCAGGTCCTGCTGTGCGTCGGGATCGGCCATGGGCGTGTGCTGCGAATCGGCGACACCGACGTCTACGGCGCCGAGGTCAACGCCGCGAGCAAGCTCGGCGAGGACATCGCGCGGGCCAACGAGATC
This sequence comes from uncultured Polyangiaceae bacterium, assembly GCA_964585665.1. Lineage (GTDB taxonomy): Bacteria > Myxococcota_A > Polyangia > Palsa-1104 > Palsa-1104 > CAZPEY01. The sequence goes on from CAZPEY010000329.1 coordinate 4,171, forward strand.
TTGGTGACGGAGGCGGCGCGCCAGGCGCTCGGCGAAGGCGCGAAGGTCAGCTTCATCGACGCCGAGGTGGTGGTGCCGGGGTCGGAGAAGAACTTCCGCGTCGTGTACTGACGCGGCGCGGGCTCGGCTAGTCGACGGCGTCCTTGGCTTCGACGGAGATCGTCTCTCCGGTCGTCGACTTGAGCTTGATCTCCCAGAGCTGACCGGCAGTGTCCCGGACGTAGAACTCGTGACGGAAGCCGCCGTCCTTGTTCTTGAGGTTCCACGCGACCTGCGTGCCCTGCTTGACCGCGAAGGCCTTGGCCTTCGCCGCCGAGTACGACAGCAGCCCCTGCTGCGGCGCCGCGAGCTCGTACTCGAAGGGACCGATCTCGTCCTCCATGCCGTACAGCGCGCCATCGCCGCGGTGGACCCAGACATAGATCGCCGAGCCGGTGGAGAGGCGCACCTTGACCTCGTAGACGGGCAGCGTGTCCTCGAGAGCGGCGAGCGACGATTCGACCGTGCCTGGGACGACGGCGAGCGCCGCCGCCTTGGCCTCGTCGGAGGAGATCTCGGTGTTGCCGTTGCAGGCGGAGGCGAGCGTCAGACCAGCAACGAGCGCGGAGAAGAACGCAACCTTGGCAAACATGATTTTGAAAGTCATTTTCATAACGGTTCCTATGCCAGATTCGAAAAGCAGCCGCAAGCGAAAAACAGAAGGGCCTCGCCCCCCGGGCTCCATGGTGTAAGGTGCGGACGAGGCATGAAGCTCCGACGGGCTGTGACGATCGCGTGCAGCGCGCTGCTGCTCTCGTGCTGCGCAACACCGCGAATGAACAGGGGCAACGTGACGACTCCATACAGCATCGACTGGCTGCTCGAGATCGGCCAGGGGCTCGTCGAGCGGCGGGAGGGGCAGGCGATGGCGGCGACGCTGGGTCGCGTGGAGCGTCAGTCGAGTGACCGCCTTCACGTCGCGCTCGCCGGCGGCGGCACGCTGCAGATCTTGCTCGACGGTCCGACGGCGAGCCAGGTCTGGATTCAACCTGGCAGCGAAGAGCGGACGCGGGTACCGACGCTGGCGGCGCTCGAAGCGCGCTTCGGCGCCCCCATCGAGGGGCCGCGCACCGGCCCCTTTGCCCCCCTTGGGCTGTCGTTTCGCGTGCCCCCGGTCGCCGGGCTGGCGACCCTGCCCACGCAGCTCGTCGTGCTCGCACACGTCGACAACCCGGCCCGGCCGCGCGCTGAGTGGAACATCGGCTCGCTCGTCGTCTTGACCGAGCCCCGACTGCGCTGAGGCGCGGCACAACAATCTGTGGACAGGAGCCGATAACCACACAATGTCCGACCTTCGCAGCAGGCGGCCCTCGCAGGAGACGCCCCAGAAGAGCTCGCGCTCGATCGCGAGGGCCGGAGCAGGCCCAGCGATGGGGGAGCAGCGAGGACCTCTTGCTGGAGAGCGACGGTCGGCGGCGCAGCAGATTCAGCGCAGCCTCAAGGCCTGGGCCAGCCGTGACGCCGCCACCGAGCACGAGAAGGACGGCGACGAGGAGAAGGACGAGCGCCCGGCGCCCGCCGCGGAAGAGACCCACGCCGACGACGCCGGCGGAGGCGCGGGCGACGACGCCGCAGGCGGGACGGGAGACGACGAGAGCGGTGGCAGCGACGACGCCAAGTCCGACGCCAAGCCGCCCACCGACGGCGACGGCGGCGAAGAGTCCAAGGCCGAGGCCAAGCCCGCTGGCAACGGCGACGACGACAAGGCCGAGGCCAAG
>CAZPEY010000330.1:0-5926 GCA_964585665.1 uncultured Polyangiaceae bacterium
TCGGTCTCTGTAGGGGACGCAGGGTGTCCGTCCGCCCGCGCGCAGATTCCGAGCCGAACCAGCACGAACGCACACCCGCGCACTCCCCGTCGCACCACCACAGCCGCGCGCCCCGCACCGCCCGCGAGGAAAGTGCCGAGCACGGACGGACGGACACCCTGCGTCCCCGGCACGTTGGCCCTCCGCCGTCCCCGCGCCCCCCAAACGAGCACCGCCCGAAGTTCGTCGTTCGTCGCGCGACGTTCGACGTTCGACCCGCGACCGCCGCTTGCCGCCCGGCTCCCCGCCGCATTATAAGGTCCGCATGGAAACCATCCGCACCGACGCAGTTGTCATTGGCTCCGGCCCCGGCGGCTACGTCGCGGCCATTCGCATCGGTCAGCTCGGCAAGAAGGTCGTCTGCGTCGAGAAAGCCGCCCCCGGCGGCATCTGTCTCAACGTCGGCTGCATTCCGTCGAAGGCCCTCATCACCGCCGCCAAGCAGTACGAGCACACCAAGCACGACGAGACGATGGGCATCATCGCCAAGGACGTCTCGATCGACGTCGCGCGCCTGCAGGCCTGGAAGGGGCAGGTCGTCGACAAGCTCACCTCCGGCGTCAAGCAGCTCCTCAAGGGCGCGGGCGCGCAGCTCGTCATGGGCACCGCCAAGCTCGTCGCCAAGAACAAGGTCGAGGTCGCGCGCCAGGACGGCCAGACGCTCCTCATCGAGGCGGATCACATCGTCATCGCCACCGGCTCGCGGCCGATCCAGATCCCCGGCTTCGCCTTCGATCAGCAGCGCATCCTCGACTCGACCGAGGCGCTGGCGCTCGATCACATCCCGCCCAAGCTCACGGTCATCGGCGGCGGCTACATCGGCCTCGAGCTCGGCCTCTGCTACGCCAAGCTCGGCAGCAAGGTGACCGTCATCGAAGGCACCAACCAGCTCCTGCCTGGCAACGACCCCGATCTCGTCCAGGTCGTCGCGCGCAAGATGAAGAAGGCCGGCATCGAGGTCTACCTCGAGAGCAAGGCCGCCGGCTGGGAAGAGAAGAACGGCCAGGCCGTCGTCAAGGCCGAGACCAAGAGCGGCACCGTCGAGATCGCCGGCGACAAGGTGCTCGTCACCGTCGGTCGCCGCCCCAACTGGGAGAACCTCGGGCTCGAGGCGCTCGGCGTCAAGGTCGAGAAGGGCTTCATCGTCGTCGACAAGCAGCAGCGCACCAACGTGCCCGGCATCTACGCCATCGGCGACGTCGCCAGCCAGCCGATGCTCGCGCACAAGGCGAGCCGCGAGGCCGAGGTCGTCGCCGAGGTGATCACCGGCCACAAGGCCGAGATGGACGCGGTGACGATCCCCGCCGTGATCTTCGTCGATCCCGAGATCGCCACCGTCGGGCTGCAGGAGCACGAGGCCAAGGCGCAGGGGCGCAAGGTCAAGGTCGGCAAGTTCCCGTTCGCGGCGCTCGGCCGCGCCCTGGCGATGAACGAGACGGACGGCTTCGTCAAGGTGATCGGCGACGCCGAGACCGACGAGCTGCTCGGCATCGCCGCGGTCGGCCCCGAGGCGTCGAACATCATCTCGGAGGGCGCGCTGGCGCTCGAGATGGGCGCCTTCCTGCCCGACCTCGCGCTCACCGTGCACCCGCACCCGACGCTCGGCGAGATCCTCATGGAGGCGGCCAAGGCGGCGCTCGGCGAGTGCCCGCACCTCGTCGGTGGCGGCCAGAAGAAGGCGACCGTCTAGCTCACCAAATCTTCGAGGCGTTGACCGCGTGGTTCGGTCGCCGCCCTTCGCTGCCCCGCCCTCCGCGTCCGCGCTTGCCGCCGCCCGCCGGCTCCACCGGCCACCCCGCTTCGAACCGAAAACGTCCCGCGCTCGGCCGCGCTGCCGTCGCTGCGGCCGCTAGCTCGCGGTACCGATCGCGGCTCACCCGCCGCTCGACGCGCACGAGCTGGTGCCAGATCGACTCCTCGAACGCCGCGCTCGCCGCGCTGACCGCGAGCACGTCGAAGCGCGCCGCCGCGGTCCGCGACTCGGCCCCTGGGACCTCGGCGCGGCGCAGCCCCGCCAGGCGGCGAAACACGTCGCTGCCGAACCGCTCGTAGTAGAGCAGCGTGTGCGCGGTCGACAGCGCCCCTGCCCACGGATAGCGCGACAGCCGCCAGCGGCGCGACAGCTCGCCGAGCGCGTGATCGAGCTTCTCCTGCTCGACGGCGCTCTTGGCCCGCCGCTTCTCCTCGTAGAACAGCCCGGTGCCGAGCTCGTCCCCGTCGAGTTGCCAGGTCTCGGAGATGCCGAAGTCCTGCGGCCTCTGCGCGATCAGCGCGCCGTGCGTGAGATCGAACTCGCCCGCGATGAACAGCGAGACGGCGTCGTGCAGTTCGTCAAGCAACTTGACCGTCGCCAGCGCCTCGCGATAGCTCTCGGTCGGAAAGTCGGTGAAGCACATCGCCTCGACGGCGACGCCGGCCCCGGCGAGGTTCTGGATCGCCGCCTTGACCGTCTCGACGGGGATGCCCTTGTCGATGAGCGAGAGGACGCGCGGCGCCGCGGACTCGACGCCGTAGGCCATCGCCACCGCGCCGCCGTCGGCGAGCTCCTGGCAGCGCTCGGGCGTCAGCACCTTCTCGGGCCGCATGTCGGTCGCCCACTTCCACGGCAGCCCCTCGTCGCGGATGGCGCGCGCCAGCTTGAGCACCGTCTTGGGCGCGACCGAGTCCTGCGAGAAGTAGAAGTGGCGCACGCCGTGCCGCGCGGCGAGGCCGCGCAGGTGCTCGAGGCTCGTCGCAGGCGAGCGCTCGCGGTAGCGCGCCGTCCCGACCTCGGCGAGGCCGTAGTGGCAGAAGGTGCAGACGCCCCAGTAGCAGCCGCGCGTCGGATCGTAGGGCAGCACCAGCGTCGGCGAGAAGTAGCGATCGAGCGGCAGGCCTTCGAAGTCGGGCGCCGGCAGCTCGTTCATGTCCTCGATCTGCTGGCCGCGGACGACCCGCGCCGGGACCTCCCCGCGCTCGAGGGTGCGAACCAGCTCGACGAGCGCCCGCTCGCCCTCGAACAGCACCGCGCTCGAAAACGGCCCGAGCGCGCGCAGGAGCCGCTCGCCCTCGAGCCGCAAGAAGATCTGCGTCACCGCCGGCCCACCGACGGTGACGTGCAGCCCGGGCAGACGCCGCCGCAGCGCGTGCGCGAGCGAGTACGCGGGCTGGAGCTGACCCGGGAAGGCCACCGAGATCCCGACGCAGTCGACCGCCGCGGCGGCGAGCCGCTCGACGAGCGCCGCGAAGTAGTCGGCGAACGGGTTGCGCTCGGGCCGCGCGTCCGCCGCGATCTCGTCGGCGTTGAGCAGCGAGAACGGCGTGCGGTACGCCGTGAAGCTGAGCGTCAGCGGCGCGTACGCCGCGCCGACGAGCCGGAGCGCGCTCTCGACGCTGGCCACCGCGTCGTAGTAGCTCTCCGGGTCGAAGAAGCGCTCGCCGTCGCGCAACACCGCGACCGCGTCGTCGATCGCGGCGGGCGCGCTGTCGAGGTCGCCGCGCGCCTGCCACAGCGTCGTGTAGAGGAGCTGCTCGACGTGGCTGAGGGAGCCCTTGCCTTCGAGGCGCTCGAGCCGGCCGAGCGCGCGCTTGCCGAGCGGCTGCAGGCTCGTCGATCGCAGCAGCGCGTCCCAGGCCTCGACGTTGGCGTCGATCGACAGCACCTCGATGCCTTCCCGACGGAGATACGCCGCGAGCGTCGGCACCGACAGATACGGCGCCGTCGGATCGCAAGTGGGGGGATAGACGAGCGCGACCTTCACCCGTCGAGCGTAGCCTGAAAGCGCTGCCCGTCGCTCTCAGATTTCTGAGACGCACGCCGCGCCGCGAGCCCGACTAACTCCGTGACATACTTCACCTCGACCGCGCCTTCGGGCCGGCCCCAATCTTGCGAGGAGTCGACCGCATGAGCTCGCTTCGCTTCGCCTCCCTCCTCTCCCTCCTGCTCGTCGGTGCGTGCTATCGCGCCCTGCCCTACGAGTTCCTGCCCGAAGACGGCGGCACCCTCGACGGCGGCGGCACCCTCGACGGCGGCAAGAGCGCGCCCTGCAAGACGCTCGACGAGGCCGGCTGCCTGGCGCGCAGCGACTGCCACCCCGCAACCTGCCCGACCTGCGACGGCAAGTCGCTGTTCTCGGTGTGCCAGGACAAGGACGACACGACGCCCATCCCCTGTCCGGCGCTGTCATGCCCCGCGCCGTGCTCGAGCTACACCGACGCCGCGAGCTGCAAGGCCGCCGCCTCGCTCGGCTGCGTGATCTACGACTGCTGCGGCTTCGCCGGCTGCTACGACCAGAAGGACGAGCTCCCCGTGTGCCTCGCCGATTGCGTGCCGAGCTGCGACTACCCCGACGAGGCGAGCTGCCTGGCCTTCTCGTACTGTCGCGCGGTGTATCAAGGCTGCGGCCCGAACGAGATCTGCGGCGGCACCCCAGCCTTCAGCAAGTGCGAGTTCGGCGCCCCTGACTGCAAGAGCTGGCAGGCGACGTGCGACTCGCTGCCCCCGACCTGCCCGAAGGACTTCGTCCCCAGCCTCGGCAGCGGCGGGTGCTACGAGGGCTGCGTCCGCCAGACGAGCTGCTGCTCGCCGGCCTGCACGGGTACCGATCGCTGCGACCTCTGCTGGACAGACTACAGCTGCATCCCGGACGGCGCCGTCTGCTGAAACGAGTTGACGCTCGCCGTGCGCCGTCCTACGTCCCGCGCATGCGCTTCCTTCGCCTGCTACCACTCTCGCTCCCGGCTCTCCTCCTGCTCCAGTGCGCGCCGCTTGAGTCTTCCGAATCGACGAACCTCGGCGAGGTCGCGCTCGACGCCAAGGCGGACGGCGCGACGCTCACCCGCAAGCTCGCCAACCTCGGCGTGACGCTCGATCCGTACGCGACGCTCGTCACGTTCGATGACGGCGGGCGCGGCTATCGACTGACCGGCAAGACCAGCAAGAACCTCGACGCTGTCTTCGCCTTCGTCCCCGACGACGCCTTCGCCGAAGCGCGCACCACGGGCAAGCGCACGTTCGCGATCGACGTTCGCCAGGGTCACGAGCTCAACACGCTGCTGTCGGGCCTGCCGCTCTTCGTCACCCTCGATCCGGCGTCCGGGTCGACCGTGACCGCGGCGATCTGGTTCACCCCGCGCTACCTCGGCTTCTCCGGCTCGAGCGCGATCGTGATCGACAGCCGCATCAAGCCGATCTGGTCGGGTGGCGACGTGCTCTACCGCGGCGCCGCCGAGCTCAAGGGCAGCTACACGCACCTCGAGGCCTCGACGGACGACGACCTCACGCCGCACATCGTCGCCACCAGCAAGCGGAGGTTCCGCATCGACCTCACCTACCGCGAGCTCGAGCTCGCCGCCGATCCGCCGAACGATCCGATCTTCTTCCACGCCTTCAACGCCGACGGAGCCTCCGTCCACAAGCAGGCACGGATCGGCGTCGCGGTCGGCCGCTTCGAGCTCACCTCCGAGGACGCGTACGCCGCGTGGCCGAACGACTGCCGCGCGACGACCCAGAGCTGCATCGACACCTCGCTGGCGGCCGGCACGCTCGATCTCGAGACCTGCGGCAGCTACCGCCAGGTCCTCGCCTGCGGACCGATCGCGATCGCCGACGAGCCGTCGCTCGACCAGGTGGCGGCCGACTTCCGCGCGGCGCTCGTCGGCTGGTACGCGGATCACGGCGCCGACGTCGCATCGGCCGGCGGCAACACGCTCGCCGCAGCGCAGGCCGCGGTGTCGACGGCGCTGCTGCAGCGCGTGCTCTCCCCCGTCGACGATCCGAACGCGCACGACCTGTCGCGCGTCTGGATCTTCCGCCACCCCGACGTCGCCTACCCCGGCAGCGACACCGCCTGGTTCCTCGCCTACGACAAGCAGACCGGCAAGCTCGTCGAGGTCTACGACTTCAACT
>CAZPEY010000331.1:0-5911 GCA_964585665.1 uncultured Polyangiaceae bacterium
CACGGCGGCACGCTGTTCCTCGACGAGCTCGGCGAGCTGCCGCTCGATCTGCAGCCCAAGCTGCTGCGCGCGCTCGAGGCGCGCGAGGTGCGCCGGATCGGCTCGTCGACGATGATCCCGGTCGACGTGCGCATCGTGGCAGCGACCAATCGCGATCTGGCGCGCGAGGTCAACCAGGGCACGTTCCGCGAGGATCTCTACTATCGGCTGTGCGTCGTGCGGGTGCGCATCCCGCCGCTGCGCGAGCGGCCGCACGACATCCCGCTGCTCGTCGAGCACTTCATCAGCGAGGCGCTCGAGGGCGACACGGCGGCGATCGAAGAGGCGCTCGCCCAGATCAGCGACGCACACTGGCAGAACCTGCTGGCGTACGCGTGGCCGGGCAACGTGCGCGAGCTGCGCAACTTCGTCGAGCGCGCGGTCGCGGGCGGCGGGGCGGTGGGCGGTGACCTGCCCCAGGGCGCGCCGGGGGCACCGGCGCAGCCGGGCGCCGAGCTGCACGCCGCGGTCGACCTGCAGCGGCCGTTCCTCGAGGCGCGTGAGGAGCTGCTCGCCGCCTTCGAGAAGCGCTACCTCGAGGCGCAGCTCGAGCGGCACGCCGGCAACATCTCGCGCGCGGCGCGCGCCGCGGGCCTCGATCGCATGCACTTCAAGCGGCTGCTCTCGCGTCGCCGTGACGAGTAGCACGACGCGCTGAGTGGCCTCGGCTCGGACTGAGACGCGCCGTCTCACCGACCAGGCTCGTCGGAGACCGGGATCGGCGCTGCAACCCGCCGAGATCGTACGGCTTCGAGGCCTGGCCTCGCCGTTGCACAAGGGGAATCTCGAAGGAGATGACCCCATGAACACCAACAACACTCTGAAATGGATCACTGGCTCTCTGATGGTGTCGGCGCTCGTGCTCAACGGCTGCGGCGGCCTCGGCGCGATCAGCAGCGACGACGCGATGCTGACCGAGACGCAGTCGGAGGCGAGCGACACGGCCTCGGCGGCGGCGGAGCTCGGCGACGACGAGCTGGCGCGGCAGACGTCTCCTGACTTCGACATGCAGAAGCGCGGGCGGCCGGAGATCGGCGCGGCGCTGCGCGGCCTCATCAACGGCGTCAAGGTGTGCGGCGACAAGGTGACGATCGAGCGCCAGGTCGCGACCGCCGACTGCGCCGAGATCGGGCGCGGTGGCGAGTACCTGGCGGGCGTGACCGTGACCTTCGACAAGTGCGAGTTGCCGTCGGGCGGCATGCTCGATGGCGTCGTCACCGCGACGACCTCGAAGAAGCTGGCGCCGATGCAGGCCTGCGCCCCCGGCGCGCTCATCGACGTCGAGCGCTCTGTCAGCATCGACCAGCTCACGCATCGTCGGCCGTCCGGCGTCATCGTCGAGTGGAAGAACGTCAACGCGACCTCGAAGGCACAGCGGCCGATCGCGACGCCGCCCGCCGAGCTCAAGCTGCAGCTTCAGGGTGAGCGCAGCGCCGTGAGCGCGCTCGGCAAGCCGCTCTTCCACCACCTGTTCGAGGGTGCGGCCAACGTCAGCTTCGAGAAGGGCGACGCGAACGTTGCGCCCTCACGCACCATCTCGGGCCAGCTGACCATCCAGCACCTGATCGCCAAGTTCACCGCCGTGATCACCGCCAAGGGCCTGACCAAGTCGGCGGACTGCTGCCGGCCCGTCGCGGGCAGCGTCAGCCTCGTCCGCACCGGGAGCAAGGAGGCGTCGCACGAGCTCGAGTTCGGGCCGGCCTGCGGTGCGGTGGCGCTCGATGGCGCGGTCCTCGACCTGCCCGAGTGCCTGTAGTCCCCGCCCTCGCTCCCACCTTCGTCCGGCGACTCAACCGTCGACGAGAATCTCCCACCCCTCGGTCAGCGCATACGGCACCGCCGCCGTGATCATCGGCGAGATCTCCCGCAACTCCCGCAACGTCCGACTCTGCTCGAGCGCCTTGCCCACCGGCGCTGGCTGGATCCCGATCTGCCGATCGAGCCACGCGAGCAGCTCGTGGAAATAGCGCCCGTAGGCGACGAGCACCGCCGGGTGCTCGAGGGAGAAGAAGGTCGCCGCCAGGATCTGCGCGCTGTCGACCGCGAGCGTCTCGTCGCCCTCGTCCCACTCGAAGATCAGCGGCTCGTCGAGCGTGGCGAGCATCCCGTCCTCGCCGCGGTTGGTGTACCAGTCGCTGTCCTCGGGCACGCGCGAGGCGATGTCGCGGTAGAGCTGGTTGGCGATCGAGTCGCGCTCGGCGACGAGGCTGGTGAAGAAGCCGAAGATCGCGCGCTCGGCGATCTCGTCGACCGGATACGAGACGTAGCGGTAGCAGTCGAGCGGCGCACCGTTGCCGAGCGGGCAGGTCTTGCACTCGGGCGCCCCGGCCTCGAACGCGCCGAGCTGCTCGAGGATCCCCGGGTAGGTCATCTCGGTGGCGCCGCGCCCGAGGACGTCGACGCGCAGGCGGATCGAGTCGCGCTGCTCCTTGGGCACCTTCTCCTCGATGACACGCCGGTACGCGCGCAGCTTGAGCTTGCGCAGAAAGCCCTCCTTGCCGAGCGGGGCCTGGAGCGAGCAGTTGCGCCATCCGAGATAATCAGCACCCATGGCGCGGAGGTTACGGCATTCCGGAGACGATTGGATCGTCGACGAGCGGCATCGTCTGCGGCTGCGCAAAGAGCGCCGTGAAGATCTCGGCGGTCGGCTTCCACCACAGGGGCCCCGGGATCTTGTAGCTCGCGACGAGCGGCCACTGGCAGTCGTTGGCGAGGCGGAGCTCAGCGCGGCCATGGACCTCGTGCTCGTTGCGGAGCAGCTTGTCGCCGGTCGCCCACTCGGTGAGGTAGCTGCACGTCTGACCGGTCCGCAGCACGATGGCGCCTCGGTCGTCGAGGGTACAGCTCTGCGGCAGGACCAACGAGGCGACCAGCTCGTCGAGCAGGGCGCTGCGCTCTGCGACCCGCTGTTGGTGCTCGGCCGTGCGAGCTCGGTTGCGCTCGGTAACGGCCTCGATGACCTCGCGCGACTTGGCCACCCGCGCGGCCTCCTCGGCCTCGAACGCGCGGCGCTCGATCGCCTGCTGCTTGCTCCACGCCGCGCGCTCGCTCTTGCTCGGCGGAACGTACTCGTCCTTCCGGTCCGGGAGGAGCAGGCTGAGCCCACCCGTCATCACCATGAACGCCATCTTCTCGGCGTCGTGGCCGGCGCGATACCGCCAGTGCCCCGCCGGGCCACGCTCGACGAAGGCGCGCGGCATGTGCTCGGGGGGGATCGTCTCGAGCTGCAGCGCAGGCACCGCAGGGACCGCCCAGTCCCACGCCTTCGGCGCGGGCGCTTTTCGGTACGGCCGGAGGTCAGCGGCTGTGGTGCCCTCCCACAGCGACGGGGGACGGACGTGAATCGTCGCCCCGGCGGGGAGCGCCTTGGCCGAGAGGGTGACCCGCGTCAGGCGCTGGCCGTCGGCGAGCGCGCGATGGGGGACCGAGTCGATCTGCCAAGCGACCTCGGTCGCAGCGCGCAGCGTCTCCCCGAGGCGACGCGGGATCGGCGCGGGCAGGAGCAGCGAACGGCGATCCTTCCAGAAGGCGTCGCAGGCACCGACGGCGTCGCCCCGATCGAGCGCGACCATCACCGGGTGCGCGCAGGCGCTCGCCAGGAGCACCAAGAGCAACGTGCATCGCATCCGACCAGCTTACACCGCCCGGTCAGGAGGCGCTTCCAGCGCGCTCGATCTCGGCGGAGAAGTGGCCCGGCAATCGCGCGCGGAGCTCGGCGATCGCCGGCGTGCTCTCCCCTACATCGTCGCGAGCAGCTTCTGCGCGAGGGTCGCCAGTGGCGCGTAGGTCCCGCCAGCGACGGCTTCGAAGACATCGCGGTGCGCGCCGCCACCGAGCTGCGCGAGGCCGAGGAGCCCGCCTGGGAGCTGTTGCTGCAGAGCGAGTTCGGCCGAGCTCACGATCAGAGCAGGGATCATCTCGGGCCCCAGTGCTGCAAGCTCGTGCGGCTCGAACGGAAGCCGCGCCTCCCGCAGCTTGGTCATGGCGTTCGTCAAGCGCAGCGGGAATCCGCCGGTCGTCGTCGCTGCGGCGTAACCCGCCGCTGCCGGATGGCGAACGTCCAAGATCGATTCGAACTCGATCAGCGCGGGCATCCGGAACGAGCGCATGGGCAACGCGAGACGACGCCGAAGCAGTCCAAGGCTGAGCCAAGGCAGCGAAGGCCAGAGGTCGAGTCGCAAGTGGTCCCACAGCCGCTCAATGAGCACGGTGCGTACCCGCTCGTCAGTCGAGGTGCGAAGGAGTGCGCGTATCGCGGACTCCGAGCCAGCCTTGAGCATCAGGTCGATCGCTCGCACCATGCCTTGGTGGTCCATTCGGCCCGCCGCGATGCGCGGGAGACCCCCGTCCTCGAGGTCGCTGCGTCGCCGATCCTGCAGCTCGATGGCGGCCTCGATCGCCACTCGATCGTGCTCGCTCTTGAGGAGAGCGGCCAGCAAAGAGGTGACCTCGGTTTGCGGGCCAGTGAACCAGAGCGCGCGAACCGCCCTATCATCTCCCCGTTCGGCGGCGGCCAGGAGGAGCTGCTGTGCCTCGGCCTGTTCCGCCGAGGTCCACTGTTCTGTTTCGCCGAGCTCGAGGTACTCGCGCTCGCGCGACGATACGAGGAGTGAGTCGCGGAGGGCCACAAGTCTGTCCATCACGGACCTTCCTTACATCCGATCGACGAGGGCTTCCAGCTGGCCGATCGGTACGGCGGCGCTGAGCGCGGTGTTGATTTGCGCCACGATCGATGCAGCCGTGACCGAGGGGTCGCCTGGGATGGTGACGGTTACGGGCGGACGAACGTCGCCTGCGCCTACTTCGATGCGAAGCGCGATCTTGAAGCTCGTGACCTGACCGGCGCCCATGACGCGTGCGACGTTCGGGATCTCGTCGTCTCGGAACACCGAGCTCTGGAGCTGTTGGACCTCCGAGACGAGCTTCGACTTGGTTGCGGCCTTGTTGTTGCCGTTCTTCTTGTGCAGCTCCCTGGCGAAGTACCCCATGCCAACATCGACATGCGCTGAAACCTCACCGGACAGGGTCTCGGCGTAGGAGGCCGAGATCTGCCCCCACCATGCCTTCGCGGAGGTGTTCCACGGCAACCACTTCGCGGCATCGGCTGGCGGTGTTCCTCGTGGAGCCCCGGCAACACCGTCGAACAAGTTGCCGATGAGGGTTGATTCCAGCGTGCGGTAGGTAATCCCGTTGTTGGCGTTGTTGCCTGCGTCTCGAGTCGCTTCGGCTCGTTCCCGGCCCGATCCTCCCGCCGCATATCCGGAATACAGCTGCCCGCCGCCCGCGGATGGTCGATCGTCTGGGAAGAGTGTCTTCAGGTCATTCTGAATGTTTGTGAATTGCTGACGAGCTTCCGTTGCTCCTGAGGACAGGACAGCGGCAGCCCACAAGTTGTACCAATCGTCCTTCTTGGCGTTGAAGGCGGTGATGTTTGCGGCGGTGGCGCCCCGGCCTGCCAAGTTCGACGAGACTGTCGCGAAGTTGCCGTCGTACTTCTGCTTGGACAGGGTGAACGAGGAAGGCGGCGCCGAGACGGTCGCGGTTGGCACTACGCCGATGACCGCTGTGGTGCCGCTCATCGTCACACTATTGCCGCCGCCGGGCGCCATGGGATCTGGGGCGCGGAAGATCTTGCGGTGGATGCCCTTGAGCTTGGCAGCGACGGTCGTCGGGGCCTCAGCGCTCGATTCTTCGGCGCCGGCTGCGGCGGGCTCGGCTGCCGTGGGTGCGGCGGCTTCGGCGCTGGCGGCCTCAGGTGCGGGTGCGGGCTCGGCTGCCGTGGGCGCGGCGGCCTCGGCGCTGGTTGCTTCTTCGGGTGCGGCCTCGGCGCCCGCAGCCTCCGCGGGGGCAGCCTCGGCGGTGGCGTCGGTCG